>NZ_VHIK01000037.1:0-210038 GCF_006680105.1 Bacillus sp. B4EP4a | reverse complement strand
TCCTTTTTTTTATGGCTTCATTTTTTTATCTCCACAATGAACAGGGGAATAAATTATAGCTGTATATGTTTTTATAATAATAATTATAGTGTAGTAGAGGGGTTTGTTTTAATGGAGATGTTAGAAAATTTTATTAGTGAGACAAATGATGTGTTGTGGTCATCCATTTTAATCATTATGTTAATTGGATTGGGACTTTATTTTTCCGTACGCACGAAGTTTGTTCAATTCAGAATGGTAGGGGAAATGTTCCGGCTATTGGGTGAAGGGGCCACTGCGGAAAAAAAAGGTGTGACATCCTTTCAGGCATTTTGTATTAGTACGGCTTCCCGGGTGGGAACGGGTAACCTTGCAGGTGTTGCCATAGCGATCACGATGGGCGGACCTGGAGCCGTTTTCTGGATGTGGTTAATAGCACTGATCGGATCTGCTTCGGCTTTCATTGAAAGTACACTTGCTCAAATCTATAAGGTCAAGGATGGGGATGCATTCCGCGGCGGTCCTGCGTATTATATGGAAAAAGCATTGAATGCTCGCTGGATGGGCATCACGTTCGCTGTGTTGATTTCGCTTACATTTGGACTTGCTTTCAATTCGGTTCAAGCCAATACGATTACAAGCGCATTCAATGAATCGTTTGGAATTGAAAAGTGGGTTACGGCTGTCATCCTGGCAATCGTCACGGCTGTCATCATTTTTGGCGGGATCAAAATGGTTGCAAAGGTCTCTGAAGTCATCGTTCCGATCATGGCAGGAGCCTATGTTATAGTGGCGTTGATTATCATCATCATGAATATTACCGAGTTACCTGGTGTTTTTGTTCTGATCTTTGAAAGTGCATTTAATGGAATAAAAGAAGTGGCTGGCGGAGTACTGGGAGCAGCCATGATGCAGGGAATCAAGCGCGGCCTATTTTCAAATGAAGCCGGGATGGGTAGTGCACCTAATGCTGGTGCGACGGCAGATGTCAGTCATCCCGTTAAACAAGGGCTCATTCAGTCACTAGGTGTTTTTGTCGATACGCTCATCATTTGCAGTTCGACTGCCTTCATCATTTTGTTTTCAGGTCTTTATACATCGAAGGAAACGGACGGAATCGTCCTTACCCAAAATGCCCTTGGAACGGCATTGGGATCTTGGGCGGGTATTTTCCTTGCCATTATTGTACTGTTATTCGCTTTTAGCTCCATTGTGGGCAACTATTATTATGGAGAGTCGAACATTGGCTTCATCAATGAAAAAAAGGTTTGGTTAAACATCTATCGTATCGCAGTCGTAGGGATGGTGATATTCGGTTCTCTTGCCTCACTGGATTTTGTTTGGGGACTGGCTGACTTGCTGATGGCCCTTATGGCCATTATCAACCTGATCGCCATAGCATTACTAGGGAAGATTGCATTTGCTGCACTGGCGGATTATCAAAAGCAAAAGAAAAGTGGGAAAAATCCTGTCTTCCATGTGAACAATATTAAAGGTTTGAAGAATGTGGAATGTTGGGGTGACCCATCCGATAATGTGGATGTGAAGAAGGAAGCCTAAGCTCTCAATAAGCTTACATGTAAAGTCCTTGAAAGGGGATTTTACTTGTAAGCTTTTTTTCCCTTTACCCTCCTTTTTTTATCATTATTGAATATTGCTTCAGTTTTTACACAAAATACTTTTGTCTTTAATACTGCTGTCAATGGATGATTGGACAATTAAAAAAACTAGGAGTGAAAAAAATGGATAGCAAGCAATCAAAAAATGAATCTTCTGAAATTGCCGGAAGAACATATGATGTTAGTGATTATAAACGGGAAGATAATTTATCCTCTGGACTGGCTACAACCCACGAACAAGTATCGGATACTTATGCGGAAGGCGAGATAAAAGCAGTCGTTGATGATGTAAACGGAAGAGATATTGAGCTTGCAAAAGAAAGAACTGAGGAAGAAAAGTAATAAATAATAAGATTTTTGTTTTTTAGGAACAAGAATTATCGCCTGTTATTTTAAAGATATATCGGTTTGATCCCCTAGTTTTTGGATGAAACAAGAGCTAGGGGATGCTTAATTAATAAATACTTTCAGTCTCCAACAATTGAAGCAATTCTTCCTTCGTTCTTGGGAAAAGGTCCCGTTCTGCAGGTTCCCTTGATTGATGAAGGGCTTGAAACATTTCAAAAACCCACGGCTTCTCCAGATGCGCTTGCAGCAAAACGTCTTCATCATGGAAAACGGATACGGGGTCCCCTTGGTATATGACCTTACCATCGTTCATGACCACGACTTCATCAGCCCATTGATAAGCTAAATTAACATCATGAGTTGACAGGATTATCGTTTTGTCCTGGTGGTGGATACTGTCCAGCAGAGCCATGATCTGCTTTGAGAAATAAGGATCCAATCCAGCGGTAGGTTCATCCAAGAGCCAGACATCGGGTTCCATGGCGAGTACCCCTGCAATGGCGACACGTTTTTTTTGCCCTAGGCTCAAAAAATGGGTGGGTCTGTCTTTCAGTTCGGTTACTTCCGTTTCAGCCATTGCCCAATTTACTTTCTCCTGGACTGCATTTCTATCCCAACCTAAATTCATCGGTCCAAACGATATATCCTGTTGTACATTAGCGGAAAAGAGCTGCGAGTCGGGATCTTGAAAAACGATCCCGACTTGCTTTCGTAATGATAATAATGCTTTACGGTCATATTTCATTTTCTTGCCCTTAAATCTGATCTTTCCTGCTGTAGGTTGTAAAAGACCATTTAAATGCAGGAATAAAGTCGATTTGCCGGCACCATTATTGCCTAATAACGCTATCTTTTTACCATGTTGAATCGTTAGCGAAAGATCGTTTAAAGCGAACGTTCCATCTGCGAATTGATGGGTGAGGCCTTCTATATGAAAAATATGCTCGTCCATTCTTGGTTTGCCTCCAATTTACAAAATTCCATTAATAAAGATTAAGCTTCCTAGTATTACAATCGCGATCAGCCAATTGCGTGAGGAATAGGTGTAAGTATCCTCGATATAGGAAAGGTTCTCCTGATAGCCTCTTGCGTTCATGGCCATCGTCAAATGTCCAGAGCGCTGCAATACTCCTAAAAATAATGATGAGATTAGTAATCCGAGTGATCGAATGCCTTTCCTTAACGAACCATACCCCAGCCGTGAAGCTTGTGATTGGTGAATGGCCAAAGCTGTATCTAAAAAAATAAAGATGAAGCGATAGGTCAGCTCTATTAAATCGACCAATAAGGAAGGCACTTTAAGTTTTCGCATCACCGATAGGATGACGGTAATGGGTGTAGTCAAGGTAAGGAAATATAAACAGCTGATGCTGCCTAATACGACAGTGATCAAATTGATCACTGTACCTATGCTGTCATCGCTGATGAAAATTTGCCAGTTCCCGACCTTCCAGGACCACCATATATTCGAAATCGAAGTAAATTTGCTTGTAAAAGAAAAAAGGATGGTAATTGTTCCTGATAGTATAAAAAATCCTGGTAATAGAAGTAATTTAAGATAATAAGAAAGCGGGATTTTTGCCCCAAAAATGATTAAAGCACTCATCACCGTAAAAGTGATGAGCGAAACGGTCATATCCCTTACCGTTAACGAAAATAGCAAAAGGGAGAGTGCAAAAACCATCTTTTCCAACGGATGTACATCCTTTAGCCCATTGAAATAGGCATATTTATCAATGAGTAACATGATTCGATTTTTCTGGAATTTCTTGTTTGGTTTGCTTATTTCTTTGTCTCGTTACACCTATGAAATAACCAATGAAACCAGCTCCGATTGCAGCTTGCAGCGCAAATAATAAGCTTTCGGTTTCTGCACCTGGCGGCTCCCAAATACTGTTGAACCATGGCTTGTATTCCGGCTGGATTTTAGTGATGGCTTCTTCAGCTTCGCCATCGGCACCGCCAAATTCCGTTCCTTGTTGTGTGATTAACGGTATGGTAGCAAGAATGACGACCAGGAAAAGCAGCAGTAAACTTTTTTTCATGTTAACGGGCCTCCTTAGATAAAACTCGCAGCAATTTCAATTCGCCTAGATTGTATTTTTTTAAGAAATTCATCACGACGACTGTCAATAACCCCTCACTGATTGCCAAGGGAATTTGGGTCAGGGCAAAAATCCCTGCAAATTTACTGAAAGAGGCCATGAATCCTCCTACCTCGGATGGAAAAGCAAGAGCAAGTTGAACGGAAGTCACCACATAGGTTCCCAAATCTCCAAAAGCAGCTGCCAAGAAAACGGCAAGTGAAAAAGACCACCCCAATTTAGTTGCGCCCTTGAAGACGAAGTAAGCAATGAACGGTCCGCAAACGGCCATGGAAAATGCATTGGCCCCTAATGTCGTCAATCCTCCGTGAGCCAGTAAAACAGCTTGAAATAACAGAACGATGGAGCCAACGACACTCATGGCCAATGGTCCGAATAAAATGGATCCCAAACCAACTCCGGTAGGGTGTGAAGAACTTCCCGTAACGGAAGGAATCTTTAGGGCCGATAAAATGAATACAAATGCACCCGATAGGCCAAGCATCATTTTTGTTTCTGGGTTTTCCCTTACTTTGGATCTAATGGACCGGTAACCCAAGATTAAAAATGGAAGGGTAACGGCCCACCAGAATATAGCCCATTCAATGGGTAAAAAGCCCTCCATGATATGCATGGCCATTGCCCTTTTTGGGACAAAAAGCAGTAAAATGACAAAATAAATAATTTTCCAATTGGTTCTTTTCATTCTTTCTCCTTTCAACACTTTTAATTTTTCTGATCAATCTTGAGAAGAAAGGCGCGCCCAACATAAAAAGCACTTCTCTCAAAGGAAAGAAGTGCGTAATGAACAGGAATTTTGCAGCATAAACCAACCATGGGCCTTTCTGCCTGATCCGCACACCCATCCTCGTAGGTTGAAACAGTTTCACGCTTCATGGCAGGTCTCCTGGCTTTGGTTCATCATCCCATTACATCCTTCCCATCTAATTTGACAGTGGATTAAAGTTAAAGTAATAGGACTTCCCTTTACAGTGGCGGGACCGCTCCGGATTTTCACCGGCTTCCCTTTTAAGCTGAATTCCGAAAAATTCAACACCATAAAACTTATGTAATTATTTAGAAAATTCTCGTATAGTGTACCATAAAGAAATAATTCCAGCTACACTATATTTTTTTTTTGACTAAGTTTGTTGCAAGGAAAGGCTTGTGGGAAGGATATACACTATTAAACTTTTCTAAACAGTCGGAATAAACTATTGAATTTTGATAAAGTTGTTATATGATAGATAAAGTTAGTTAGAAATGTATATTAAAACCAAATATTATATTTTAAAAGTGCTCTTGTGTGAATAAGCAAGGGATAATAGGGAAATCGGTGAAAATCCGATGCAGCCCCCGCTACTGTAAACGCTGATGAAATTGTCGATAGCCACTGGCATTGTTGCCGGGAAGGGACAAAGTAAAATGAAGCGTAAGCCAGGAAACCTGCTTTTAAAATTGCATCATACTTTTCGGAGGGAAAGGTAGAAGGACTATGACGATTTTGGGAGATTGGGCATTCTTGCCTGGGGCTCCTCATTCATATAGTTTTTTTAAACCTTGACTCTTATGTTAAGGTTTTTTATTTTGCCTTTTCCCTGAACGCAGGAGGAAGAAGATGACTACTTGGAACTTAATGGGTACAAATACACATCTGTTGATTTGTAATGGAAGCAGCTGCATGAAGAAGGGCGGGGAAGAAGTAACCCAAGCGATTCGCGATGAAATTACTTCCAAAGGACTGGATTTGAAAATCCATACAACCAGGACACGGTGTAACGGAAGATGTAAGGATGCCTGCGTTGTGATTGCCTATCCTCAAGGAAACTGGTATCGAGTGGAAACGCCTGATTTCGGTCGCCAGATTGTCAGCCATATTGATGATGGGGAGTTTGTTCCACAAATGATCTACCAATTCAATGATGGGGAAATGACACCGAATCCAGATTTTCCTGCTCATACGGGTATTTCAAAGAACAAAGCGTAAAAAGGAGATGTCTTAATGAGTACAAACGGTAAATTATTCGTCGTGGGCTTTGGGCCAGGGAATTTTGAACACATTACCAAACGTGCTGTCGAAGCCCTTCAAGAAAGTGACTACATCATTGGTTATAAAACTTATGTTGAACTCATTCAGGGACTGCTCACAGATCAAACGATTATTAGTACGGGTATGACTGAAGAGGTATCACGTGCACAGGAAGCAGTGAAACAAGCGGAGCTGGGTAAGAAAGTTGCGGTAATTTCCAGCGGGGATGCCGGAGTTTACGGAATGGCTGGCTTGGTTTATGAAGTATTGATTGAAAAAGGCTGGAAAGAAGAAACTGGAGTGGGCATTGAAGTCATTCCTGGCATTTCGGCAATCAACTCTTGTGCATCTTTACTTGGGGCACCAGTCATGCACGATTCGTGTACGATCAGTCTCAGTGATCATTTAACTCCTTGGGAACTGATCGCTAAAAGGGTTGAAGCAGCTGCAATGGCAGACTTTGTCATTGCCCTGTATAATCCGCGCAGCGGCAGGCGGACCAGGCAAATTGTTGAAACACAGAACATTCTCCTTCGCTACCGTTCGCCCGATACACCTGTCGGGTTGGTGAAAAGTGCTTATCGCGATAGGCAGGATATTGTCATAACCAATTTGAAAGATATGTTGAATCACGATATTGGAATGTTGACCACCGTCATTATTGGTAATTCATCCACCTTTTTATATGATGACAAAATCATCACACCAAGAGGCTATCAGAGGAAATATACTTTGAATTCGGAAAAGCAACCATTGAAGCCGCATCAGCGTCTGCAAAAAGAAGCGGAACCGTGGGCATTAGATCAAGAAGCCGATTCTGTACAAGAAGTCTTCATCGAATCCGCTGGAGGAGTTGGATTACTTACAAAAGCACCAGAAAAGAAGCCAGCTTCCTTTGAAATGGCAATGGAAGCACTGTCAAGAGTCAAGGGTCAAACCGTTCAGCAATCCATTGAGCCAATTGTTCAGCAAAAAATGGAGTCGGTATTCGAACTTGCCGTTAGTCCAGGTGTGGCGAATAAACAATTCACTCCCAAACAAATGATGACACTTGCGGAAGTTGTCGGGGAAAAGGGCACGATGGAATACACGCCAAATCATAAAATCGTATTAAAGATTCCGACAACGGATCCGGATGTCATTACGGGGAAATTGCAATCAGCAAACTTTCTATTATCGCCGATTGGAGATGTACTGACATTAAAAGCCTGTGATTTCTGTGATGGTGAAAAAACGGAATCCATTCCTTATGCGGATGAAATACATCGGGTGCTTGGCGGAATGAAAATGCCCAAGGAACTTAACATCGGTTTTAATGGGTGTGGGATGGCTTGTTATAGTGCTGTGATGGATGATATCGGGATTGTCTTCCGAAAAGGGAAGTTCGACTTATTTCTTGGAGCTAAACCGGTTGGAAGAACAGCCCATCCAGGTCAGCCGGTTGCGGAAGGCATTGAACCGGAACAGCTTGTTGAACTGATTACGGACATTGTCGCGGAGTATAAGCAAAATGCCCATCCAAATGAGCGGCTTTTTAAATACTTCAAACGTTCGAAAAAGATACAGAATTTTTCTTATCAGGACATCGCTCCAAAAATAAACATAGAGCCTGCGCCTTGTGAAGACTAATCAAGAGGGGGAAAGTAAATGAAAGCAGTTTTGTTCGTAGGACACGGAAGCCGCTTGGCTTCGGGAAACGAAGAAGTCCTTCATTTTATTGAAAATATGATTCCGGCATTGGATGAGCGCTTCCTTGTAGAAACGTGCTTCTTGGAATTTGCGGCACCGAATATATCCAAAGGCATTGATAATTGTGTAAAACGAGGGGCTACTGAAGTTATCGTCATACCGATCATTTTGTTGCATGCAGGTCATTCGAAATTACATATCCCAGCTGAAATAGAAGATGGGAAAACAAAGTATCCAGAAGTGAAATTCACATATGGCCAAACGATCGGGGTCCACCATGATGTATTGACAATCCTGACAGACCGTCTTGAGGAAGCGGGATTCGATACAACCTCTGAACATGCTGAGACAGCAATATTGCTAATTGGCCGAGGTGGCAGTGATGCTGATGCAAATAGTGATATATATAAAATTTCACGATTATTATGGGAAAAATTAAACGTTAAATGGGTCGAAACAGCTTTCATGGGTGTAACGGACCCGCACGTTGATGAAGGCATTGAGCGATGCACCCGCTTAGGGGCAAAAAAAGTAGTGATGCTGCCATATTTCCTCTTCACAGGGGTGTTGATGGAAAGAATGGAGGATATGCTGAAAGGCTATCAAGAGCTATATCAAGATCAAGAATTCATTTTGGCGAAGTATTTTGGATATCATCCAACATTACAGAACATTCTGCAAGAACGTGTAATTGAAGCTAGTGAAGGCAGATCAAGCGGGGCACGTGATTTGGAAAACTATCGTAAACATGTCGAGGAACATGGGCATGCCCACCATCATCACCATCACGACCACGATCACCATCACGATCACCATCACGACCACGACCATCACCACGATCACGATGGGCAAGTGGTGGGGACGTCAAAATGATTTTGTTTTTGGCGGGTACAAGTGATGCAAGGGAATTAGCTATTGAGATGCAGCAGGTGGGATTCAAGGTTTTGGCAACTGTTGTAACCGGGTCGGCGGCTAAAAGTTTGCAAGATGCAGGCATATCCACCCGGATTGGCCGATTAACTGCAGAGGATATGACATCTTTAATTTCTGAAAAAGGTTTTCAGGCTGTAGTTGATGCAAGTCACCCATTTGCCGAAGAAGCATCCAAAAACGCCCTTAACGGAGCAAAGGCAGCAAATGTCCCTTATATTCGTTATGAGCGTGAAAGTCAACGGTTTCAGAATGATAAATTGATAGTTGTCCGTGATTATGAAGAAGCTGCCAAACTTGCCGCTGCGAAACGGGGAGTCATCATGCTCACGACCGGAAGTAAAACCCTAGCCGTGTTCGCAAAAGAATTGCTAGGGCTCGAGAATACCAGAGTCATAGCGAGAATGCTGCCACGCATGGACAATATGGAAAAATGTGCGCAGCTGGGCATTGAACAAAAAAATATCGTTGCGATTCAAGGTCCATTTTCCAAAGAATTAAATAAAGCTCTATATGAACAGTATGGCGTCACATTGATGATAACGAAAGAAAGTGGCAAGGTCGGTGCGGTTGATGAGAAATTGGAAGCCGCGTTGGAATGTGGAATAGAAACGATTATGATATCGCGACCGGATATTGACTATCAAAATGTTCATTCCAGTTTTGATCATGTCATCGCCGAGTTGAATAAACAGCTAAATGAAAAATAGGAGGAATGCAAGATGGATTTTAAAACGGATTTTAAACCACTAACGGTAGACCCAGACAAAATATATGATTATAGCTTCTCGATCATAGCCGAAGAAATGGGCAATCATGATTTTTCTGAAGATGAATGGAAGATCGTACGCCGGGTCATTCATGCTTCAGCGGATTTTGAATTGGGAAGAAGTGTCATCATCCATCCAAATGCCATTCAAGCTGGTGTGGAAGCAATTCGCAAAGGTAGACATGTCATTGCGGATGTGCAAATGATCGAGAGCGGTACAGGCAAAAAAAGATTTCAAAAACACGGCGGGGACGTTCATTGCTATATTTCAGATCCGGATGTGATGGTCGAAGCAAAACGTTTGAATACGACAAGGGCGATCATTTCGATGCAAAAAGCCGTAAAGGAAAATGAAGGGGGCATTTATGCCATTGGCAATGCACCTACAGCTTTACTTGAGCTCATTCGCCTTATTAAAGAAGGGATTGCAAAACCGGACTTAATCATTGGAATGCCTGTTGGGTTTGTTTCTGCAGCAGAATCGAAAGAGGAACTCGCTAAGATCACGGAAATTCCATTCATTACGAATATTGGCCGAAAAGGTGGAAGTACTGTCACTGTTGCTGCATTGAACGCGATTTCCCTTTTAGCTGATAGTTAAAAATCATGGAAAAGAAAGTAAAAAAAGACCCCTCACAAATGCGTCATGGGTATACGACAGGGGCATGTTCGACTGCCGTGACTAAAGCGGCATTGACTGCATTGATCACGGGGGATGCACTTGAGGAAGCCACGATTTCCTTGCCCATCGGGCGAGATGCCACTTTCACTATTGAGAAATATGATATATCGGAAAATGCGGTTAGTGCTGAAACGATCAAAGATGCCGGAGATGATCCCGATGCCACCCATCTGGCACATATTATCTCTACTGTCAGCTGGTCTGATGCACCTGGGATTATCCTGGATGGGGGGATAGGTGTGGGTCGTGTGACCAAACCCGGGCTTCCTGTTCCTGTAGGAGAAGCGGCCATTAATCCTGTACCGCGCAAAATGATTTTAACCACTGTGAAACAAACATTGGAAGAATTTAAGATCAATAGAGGAGTGAAAGTCGTCATTTCCGTGCCAGCAGGTGAAGAAATAGCGAAAAAAACATTAAATGGCCGCTTAGGGATTGTGGGGGGCATTTCCATTTTAGGAACAAGGGGCACTGTCGTCCCTTTTTCCAGTTCAGCCTATATGGCAAGCATCGTCCAGGCTATCAGTGTCGCCAAAGCGAGTGGGTGCGAGCATCTTGTCTTAACTACTGGCGGGCGCAGTGAAAAGTATGCGATGGGCCTTCTCCAGGATTTACCTGAGGAAGCCTTTATTGAAATGGGTGACTTTGTGGGCTTCTCACTTAAGCAATGTAAGAGGCAGGGAATTAAAAAGGTATCACTGGTCGGCATGATGGGGAAATTCTCCAAAGTGGCCCAAGGTGTGATGATGGTGCATTCAAAAAGTGCGCCGGTCGACTTCGGTTTTCTATCGGAAATAGCCCAAAGCGTCGGAGCTGAAGATGATCTTGTTCTTGAAATCAAGAATGCAAACACAGCGTCACAAGTCGGGGACATGATGTCAGCGATAAATAATTTTGATTTTTTTAATAAACTATGTGAATCCTGCTGTCACTCTGCCATAAAGCAAGTGAAGGGCGGAATTGAAATGGAAACGGCGATTTATTCGTTGAAAGGACAATTACTGGGAAGGGCTGTTGGAATTGAGTCAATCGATTAAATTAATCGGGATAGGGGATAACGGTCAGGAAAGCTTACTGCCCCAATATGCCCAATGGATAGAAGAAAGTGAAGTGCTGGTCGGAGGTGAGCGGGTCTTATCGTTTTTCCCGAACTATACTGGCAAGAAGATTGTCATAAAGGGCGGTTTGAAAAAGGTGGTGGAACAACTGCAGGATGAAACTCGTCCAACAGTTGTCTTAGCTTCCGGTGACCCATTGTTTTATGGAATGGGAGGCTATCTTTCTAGCAAAATCAACATAGAGGTTTACCCATATTTCAGTTCAATTCAGCTTGCTTTTGCAAAAATGGGTGAAAGCTGGCAAGATGCCTTCCTAGTTAGTGTTCATGGCCGCAGTATGAAAGGGCTGGCCCAAAGGATTGATGGAAAAGCGAAAGTAGCTTTGCTTACTGACATCGAAAATAGTCCAAATCAACTTGCTAAATATCTCATTTCATTCGGAATGACTGAATACCGGGCATTTGTGGCTGAAAATCTTCAAGGAGAAACCGAAGACTCTGGCTGGTATGAACTTGAAGAAATGATGGAGCGGGAATTCTCCCCGTTGAATGTCGTCATTTTGAAAAGAAAATCAGAAGGTCCAAGCTGGTCCTTGGGGATAGAAGATGAAGAATTTTCGCAGCGTAAACCGGATAAAGGCCTCATAACCAAAAAGGAAATTCGGGTATTAAGCCTGCATGCGTTGAAACTCCGGAAAAACAGCACCGTTTGGGATGTTGGGACGTGTACGGGCTCAATGGCAATTGAAGCGGCCAAGCTTGCATCCGAAGGCCAAATTTTCGCAATTGAAAAAAATGAGCCTGATTTAGATAACTGTTATTTAAACCAGCGTAAATTTCGTACTGATATAACTGCTATTCATGGAAAAGCTCCGCAGGGACTGGAAACTTTTCCGGATCCTGATGCAATTTTCATTGGAGGGACTGGCGGCGAAATGGTAGATCTAATCAGTACATGCTGCAAACGGCTAAAAGAAGGCGGCAGGATCGTTCTAAATGCTGCGACGATTGAGAATCTTTACCGGGCTAATGAGGCATTTGCTGAAGCTGGTTTTCACACTTCCATCATGCATGCCCAAATCTCCAGAAGTAAGCCAATATTGGGAATGAACAGATTTGTTCCGCTTAATCCGGTGTATATAATTACTGCACAACGAAAGGAAGACATGAATGAGTAATCTTGGTACATTATATGGCCTTGGCGTGGGCCCGGGCGATCCAGAGCTTATTACAGTAAAGGCATTTCGCGTGATTCAGGAATCTCCGGTCATTGCGTATCCAAAAAAAAGAAAAGGGAGTAAAAGCTACGCCCATCGCATTGTTGAAGTTTACATTCGTCCTGAAGAGAAGGATATGCTGGGACTAGTTTTTCCGATGACGAAAGATCAAGCGATTTTGGATCGGGAATGGAACGGAACGGTTGAAAAAGTTTGGCAAAAATTAAATGAAGGTAAAGATGTTGCTTTCGTTACGGAAGGCGATCCGCTTTTATATAGTACGTTCATACATATGATGAAATTGATGCAGGAGTTGCATCCCGAAGTAGAAATCAAGACAGTCCCGGGCATTTCTTCGTTTAATGGGTCAGCGTCAAGGCTGGGCATCGCTTTGGCTGATGGTGATGATCATGTTGCGATAGTTCCTGCAAGGGATGACTATGAAGCGATGAAGAAGGCGATCGAAGATCATGATGCAGTTGTGTTCATCAAAGTCGCAAAGGTCATCGATTTAATGATTACCGTTTTAAAAGATTTGGACTTGCTTGAAAAGGCCTCGGTCGTAACCAAAGTCACTTCGGATGAAGAAGTGATTTGGAAAGTGAGTGAATTGGAAGGACTTGAACTAGAATACTTAACATTGATGGTGGTGAGAAAATGAAGATATATATTGTAGGTGCTGGCCCGGGTGACCCGGATTTGATTACTGTAAAAGGATTGAACATTCTCCAAACGGCTGATGTGATTTTATATACGGATTCATTAGTGAATGAAGAATTGATTGCAAAGGCAAAACCCGAGGCCGAGGTGCTAAAAACGGCTGGAATGCATTTGGAGGAAATTGTTGGCATCATGGTTGAGCGTGTTAAAGAAGGAAAGATGGTTGCTAGAATCCACACAGGTGATCCTGCCATGTACGGTGCAATCATGGAACAAATTGTCCTTTTGAAGAAAGAGGGTATTGGTTATGAGGTGATCCCTGGCGTAAGTTCGGTATTCGCCTCAGCAGCGGCAATAGGAGCAGAGCTGACCATCCCTGATTTAACTCAGACACTCATATTGACGAGGGCTGAAGGACGTACGCCTGTTCCGGAATTTGAGAAGCTACGTGATTTGGCAAGTCACCACTGTACGATTGCCCTCTTCTTGAGTGCGACCTTGACCAAAAAAATCGTTAAAGAACTCCAGGAAGCCGGTTGGAAGGATGATACTCCGGTAGCAGTCATTCAAAGGGCAACATGGCCGGACCAAAAAATCGTTCGTACCACGTTAGTGAACTTGGATGATGATATGCGTCAAAATGGTATCCGCAAGCATGCGATGATTTTGGCTGGATGGGCGTTAGACCCTACCATTCATGATAAAGATGAATACCGTTCCAAATTATATGATGCGAGTTTTACCCACGGTTTCAGAAAAGGTGTTAAGCCATGATCATTGAACTGAAAGAAGCGGAACTTGCTCCCATTAAACGGTTTCATACTTATGCGATCGTGGCGATTACAAAGCATGGTGTCGAGCTGGCACGAAAATTACATACTGCTTTTTCGAATTCCGATCTATATTACATGAGCAAGTTTGAAAAAGGGGACGAAGAGCATAAACAGATCCAGCTTTTTTCGGGCAGTGTCCGTATGCTATTACCAGCTTTATTCAAGGAATATAAAGGAATCATCTTAATTATTTCACTCGGCGCAGTAGTCAGGATGATTGCACCAATTTTGAAGGATAAGAAAACGGATCCGGGTGTCGTTGTCATTGATGATAAAGGGGAAAATGTTATCAGTGTACTGTCAGGGCATCTGGGAGGAGCGAATGAACTGACTAAGGAAGTTGCTGCAGCCCTTGACGCAAGAGCTATAATCACCACCGCTTCAGATGTACAAAAAACGATTCCTGTCGACTTATTCGGCCAGCGCTTCGGCTGGATTTGGGATTCTGCAGAAAAATTGACGCCAGTAAGTGCGTCCGTTGTAAATGAAGAGCATGTTGCCGTTGTACAGGAATCAGGTGAACGGAATTGGTGGACTTATGAAACGGCATTACCTGAACGGATAATCGTATATCCATCCATTGAAGAAGCGCTTCACGCAAAGCCGCAAGCAGCGCTGGTCGTAACTCACCGTATCCTTAGCCAGTCGGAAAAGAGGATCCTTGAAAATGGGATCGTATATCGTCCAAAAGTCATTGCTCTCGGTATCGGGTGCAATAGGGGAACAGCGGCAGCTGAAATTGAGCAGGTGATTGCAGAAACACTAGCGGAATTATCATTTTCCCTAAAAAGCGTTAAAGCGATCTGTACAATTTCCTTAAAGAAAGACGAAATCGGCTTGATTGAAGTGGTCGAAAAATATGGCTGGGAATTCGTGCATTTTGAACCGGAAGAGCTTAATCAAGCTAAAATCGAAGCGCCATCAGAAACAGTATTTAAATACACGGGTGCATATGGTGTAAGTGAACCGGCTGTGAGGATTTATACTAAAGCTGAACAATTGGAGCTGGTTAAGAAAAAATCGGGGAACGTAACCATTTCAGTGGGGATCATTCCTTTTTAAGGAGGGAGAAGTAATATGAACGATAGAAGATTGGTAATTGCGGGTACCGGAAGCGGTGTCGGTAAAACGACATTGACCATCGGAATCATGGCAGCCCTCCAGAAGAAAGGCTATACTGTGCAAGGGTTTAAATGTGGTCCTGACTATATTGACCCTACTTATCATACAGCCGTTACAGGACGGATTTCACGCAATCTTGACAGTTGGATGTTCGAACATGACACTGTCCGAGAAATTCTTACCAAAGCAGGTACCGGAGCTGATATATCGATCATCGAAGGAGTCATGGGCTTCTTCGATGGCAAAAGTCCTTTATCCAATACAGGATCGACGGCTGAAATCAGCATCATCACGCAAAGCCCTGTCCTGTTGGTAGTCAACTGTGCCAGCATGGCACGGAGTGCAGCTGCCATCGTAAAAGGATTTCAGGACTTTTCGACCGGTCCGGACATCATTGGTGTAATTGCCAATCAAGTGGGAAGTGAAGGGCATTACAAAATTGTCAAATCAGCCATTGAGCAAGAGTGTGATGTACCGGTGCTGGGTTATATGAAGCGGGAAATGGATATTGATATTCCAAGCCGTCATTTGGGTTTAATTCCTGCTATTGAACGCGGGGAACTAAATCCGTTTTTCGATAAGCTTGCACAATTAGTCATGGAAACGATCGATATCGATCAGTTGTACCGTTTATCCAAGACAAGCTCCGTTTCCAGTGGAAACTCAAATATATTTCAACCCCAAAATGAAAAGGAAGTGTGCATTGCCGTCGCAAAAGATGCAGCCTTCAATTTTTATTATCAGGAAAACCTTGAGTTGCTTGAAGCATTTGGGGCGAACATCAAGTATTTTTCTCCATTAAAAGGGGATGAAGTTCCATTGGATGCTGATGGTTTATACCTTGGAGGCGGTTTTCCTGAGGAATTTGCAGCTGAACTTTCCGGTAACGTGGGTGCTATCAAATCCATCAGAAGCTCCATTGAAAAGGGGATGCCGACTCTAGCGGAATGTGGCGGTTTCATGTTTTTGAGCAAATCGATTGAAACAACTTCCAAAGAAACGCATCAGATGGCAGGTATTATACCGGGCAGGATTAAAATGCAGAAAAAACTTGCAGCACTTGGGTATCGAGAAATTACAGGAACTCCAGGCAATTTTTTGATCAATGAAATGGAGCAGGCAAAAGGACATGAATTCCACTACTCGACATTCGAAGCGGATGATGATCTTACACATGCTTATGAAGCCAAAGGCAGATTCGGGTCGAAACAAGAGGGGTGTGTATTGGGTAACCTTGTTGCTGGGTATACTCACTTTCATTTTGCTTCCAATCCAACACTTGCAAAGAACTGGATCGATGCTTGCTTAAAACAAAAAAACAGATCTGCCCATGAAACTATCAACAAGTAGAAGATATTTTACGAAGATTAAGAGGAGGCGCGAGCATGAAACCGGGAAAAGTTCATCTGGTCGGTGCGGGTCCTGGAGATCCGAAACTGATTACGGTATATGGACTGGAATGTATCCAAAAGGCGGATGTCATTGCATATGACAGGCTTGTCAATCCAGAATTATTAACTTATGCAAAAGAAGATGCAGAACTGGTGTATTGCGGGAAATCACCAGGGAAACATCATCTCATTCAAAATGAAATACATGAACTTTTAGTGGAAAAAGCCTTACAGGGGAAAAACGTTACCCGTCTGAAGGGTGGAGATCCGTTTGTCTTTGGGCGGGGCGGTGAGGAAGCAGAGATACTGGCTGCTAACGGGATTGAATATGATATCGTCCCAGGAATCACAGCGGGAATCGCAGCACCGGCTTATGCGGGCATCCCGGTGACCCACCGTGATCATGCCTCAAGTTATGCGATTGTGACAGGCCATGGCCGTGATTACAAGGGGCAGGATAACCTGAATTGGCAGGCATTGGCTCAGGGAATCGATACTATCGCCTTTTATATGGGAATAGGTAATATGCCGTTTATCTGTGAAAAATTGATGGAGCATGGCAGGGACGGCAATACGCCAGTGGCTGTCATTGAATGGGGCACGACTGATAAACAAAGGACGATTACCGGTACTTTGAATTCGATTTCTTTGAAGGCTATAAAAGAAGAAATTCAAAATCCATCAATCTTTCTAGTAGGGGATGTCGTCCAATTAAGAGAAAAAATCCAATGGTTTGAAAGAGTGATTGATTCAAAGTCCATAATTGAAGGGAATGAGTCGGAATGTCCATCATTCAAGAATTGAAGGAACGCAGGGCAATAAGGAATTACGAAGAAAAAGAAGTGGAAGACCAAAAAATCAGGCAGCTATTGGAAGCGGCTACCTATGCCCCTAACGACCGATTGCGTGAACCTTGGAGTTTTTATGTAATCAAGGGAGAAGCGAAGCACCGTTATGAAAGATTGGCAGAAAGGTATTTACATGAACGCTTCCCGACCAAACCAAAATTGATTGAAAGTTCACTGGAAGTTGTAAAGACGACACCGCTAATCATTGTCGTGACTGCCGATATTTTGCCTGATGATCCAGATTCATCCGAAGACAATGTATTTGCTTCTTGTTGTGCCGTTCATTCGATGTGGCTTGCCGCAAAAGAACTTGGTCTCGGCTTCGTTTGGCGCACTAGAGGAGTGGGTCTTGTCAGGGATGAACGCCTGCACGAATTTATCGGTTCACCGGAAAACAAAAAAGTGATCGGCACCATTTTTGTCGGATACCCTAAAGGCGATCAACCGGTTCCTGCTACTAAAAGGACTTCATACATAGAAAAAACAGTTTGGCTATGAAGGTAGGTGAGTGAGTGGCACGCAGAGGATTAATGCTTATTTATACAGGAAACGGGAAAGGGAAGACGACTGCCTCATTAGGGGTGACTTTGAGGGCAATCGGCAGAGGAATGAATGTCAAATACCTTCAGTTCATAAAATCTCCAGAGCGTACATATGGGGAAGCATTGGCTTTGAAAAAATTAGGAGTTGAAATGGAGCAGCTAGGTATTGGTTTTACATGGACCAAAACTCCAGAAGAGCATCGCAACGCATTATCGTTGGCTTGGGAAAAGGCGAGACTGGCCCTTAGTGATCCCGGCATTGATTTACTTGTTTTGGATGAGTTGAACAATGCATTGGCGATTTCCAAATTCCCGATTGAAGATGTCTTGCCATTGACTGAAGTCATCGATGCGATTCGAAATCGTCCCGCTCATATGCATGTAGTCATTACCGGCAGGGATGCCAAGCCAGAGCTTATGGAAATGGCCGATTTGGTTTCATCGATTGAGGCGACCAAGCATTATTATGACGAGGGCATCGGCGCTGTCAAAGGATTAGAGTTTTAAGGGGGTGAGCGTAATGAAGGCACGATCCATCATGATACAAGGGACGTCGTCTGATGTAGGGAAAAGTTTGATTTGTACGGCATTTTGCCGGGTATTTTCCAATAAAGGATTACGTGTCGTCCCATTCAAATCACAAAACATGGCTTTGAATTCTTATGTAACCTTGGATGGCGGTGAAATCGGACGGGCTCAGGGAGTACAGGCGGAAGCAGCACGGATCACGGCAACGACCGATATGAATCCGATATTACTGAAACCGAAGCAGGATATGGTTTCGGAAGTCATCGTGCACGGAAAGCATTTTCTTGATATGAATGCAAAAAGCTATCGGTCCCAATTTGTCCAGGAAGCCATGCCCATCATCCGTAAATCGGTCGAAAAACTTCAAGAAGACTATGACATCATCGTACTCGAAGGGGCAGGAAGTCCGGCTGAAATTAACCTTAAGGACCGGGATATAGCGAATATGCGAATGGCTAAACTCACGGATGCGGCTGTCATTTTGGTGGCCGATATTGATCGTGGTGGAGTATTTGCGTCCATCATCGGCACACTTGCTTTATTGGATCAAGATGAACGAGATAGTGTAAAGGGGATCATCATCAATAAATTTCGTGGCATGCGTGAATTGTTGGACGATGGCATTGAATGGGTGGAAAAGGAAACCGGGATTCCGGTTCTCGGGGTGCTGCCCTATCTTGACGTGAATATTGAAGCGGAAGATTCACTTGCCCTCTCTTCCTTGCGTTTTAAAAAACCTAAAAAGGCTGAGTTTCCGATCGATGTAGCCGTCTTGAGATTTCCACGGATCTCCAATTTTACAGATGTGGATCCTTTTTTTGATGAACCCGGAGTAGGTGTCCGCCTAGTAAGCAGTGTCCATGAGATAGGTAATCCCGATCTGCTTATTTTGCCTGGTACAAAAAACACGATGGAAGATTTAAAGTGGTTGAATCGTATGGGGATGGATCGGGCCATCAATGAATTGCGGAAACAAGGAACGATGATATTTGGCATATGCGGTGGTTTTCAAATGCTAGGGACTAAACTTTTCGATCCTGACGCGGTCGAAGGTGACGGTGAGAACGCAGATGGGCTCTCGCTTCTTCCGGTGGAAACCGTATTTCAAGCAGAAAAGAAAACGGTACAAATGGAAGGTGTCCTTTCTGCCGGGATAATGGAAGGTCAAATGAATCTTAACGGTTTCGAAATACATTTGGGCAGAACGACATTGAAGTCGCAAGTAAGGCCCTTTCTTTTATTGAAGGATGGAAGAGAGGATGGAGCCATTTCCAATGACAACAAAGTAATGGGAACATATCTTCATGGGATATTCCATAATCGCCTGTTCACTAGAATACTAGTTAACCAAATTCGACGGAACAAGGGGTTGGAAGAAGTGAAGGAAAACGTCCAAAGCGACTCGGAGCGTAGGGAGGAAGCGTACAATCTCTTGGCATCCCATTTGGAGGAAAACATTGATATGGATACCATCTATCAATGGCTGCAGCTGGAAACTGCAGAAAATTAATGTTAATCAAAGCCCTTTTAACTTCAAAAAAGATCAATTTAGAGCTACAATTCCTTTTATTTAGCCATAATAAGTGACAGAGGCATACAAGATATGTTATGTTGTCTTCTCTACATACTTTATACAAAATAAAAGGATGAGGTGTTCATATGAATAAAACAGAATTAGTGAGCAGTGTTGCAGCACAAGCTGAACTGACAAAAGACGAAGCAAAAAAAGTTGTGGATGCATTGTTTGAAACAATCACGGCTACACTTGCTAAAGAAGAAAAAATCCAATTAGTTGGTTTTGGTACATTTGAAGTGCGTGACCGTGCTGCCCGTACAGGAAGAAACCCGCAAACTGGCGAAGAAATACAAATTGCAGCTAGTAAAGTACCTGCTTTTAAAGCAGGTAAGGAATTAAAAGAAGCTGTAAAATAAATGATGAACGAAGAAAAAACCTGGCGATGCAATGTTCGCCAGGTTTTTTCTGTTTACTGTACTTTCAATTAACCCGGTTAATCTTTAATGGAAAGATAAAAAACGGTTTGTCATCTGGTGAGGCAAGATATTTTTTTGAAAAGGCCATTAAGCGTCTCTTTAATTGGTTGTCTTTTATAGGCCATTTTTCATTTGATCAACTATGAAATATGCCGACTCCATGAAAAAAATAAGCAGTAATGGAATGTAACACAAATGAAAAAAAATTATAGTACTTATTAATAAGGTTTATACTGTGACTATGTTAGGCTAAATGAATAACAAGCTTTAAAACCAAAATAAAAGAGGTGAAATAAATGCTGAAGAAAATAATGAAAAAAATCAAACAACTTTCCCAAGGAAGCAGTGAGCGAAGAAATGGTCATTATCGCCGAGGCAGCAGCAGCAGCAGCCGAGGGTATAAAAGGTATCCCATGAGTGGAAGTGACCGCTACAAGAGAAAGGGGCGTGGCAGCAGCAGCTAATTCAATTTCTTTGACTTCAATGCAGCCTGCAGGTCCATTGAGATTTCTTTAATATCTGAATAAGGTTCTTGGATGCTTAATAACCTTTTCAGTATATGCACGGTTTCTTTTTCTAACGAAAGCTCTTCTGTCCAAGGAAGAGCCTTTTTACTTTTGGAAGCGTATGTCGTATAAAGTACATATAGAAGTATTTCCCCCAAGTCGTAAAAATCCTGCCTTTTCAGCTGTAAAATGGAGTCTTTTGCGAGATCGGCCGAATTGATCATTTTGGACAAACCAAAGTCTATCAAAATGGGCTGATGGTTCTTAAGTAAAATATTTGGAATACGTAAATCTTGATGGCAAATGTCATGGTCATGTAGATAAGATACTAAACCGGCCAGCTCATCCAGAAAAAATAGAGACTCTTTCTCATTGAACGTTAATTGATTCAAGAAAATATGGTCTTCTAAATTATCCCCTTCTATAAAATCCATCACAAAATATACATTTCCGTCATGTGAAAATTTCTCGTGAAATTTGGGGATGTTTTTGTGGTTTAACTTTTGTAATATGGAGATTTCATTTTCAAACTGTCTCAGTTCTTTTTTGCTGCGGCGTTTACTTTTCCGGAGCTGCTTGATCACTTTATTTTCATTCATTTTCAAATCATCGCAAAGGTAAACAATACCGTAGCTTCCTGTACCGATTACAGTTTTCACCTCGTAACGGTCATTCAAAACCACTCCTTTTTTAAAAGGAATATCCACAAAGAATTGGTAGATCTTTCTTAAGGAACGCAAAATTGAAACTTCCCTCACCACTTTCATATATTCGAGTCGAAAAAGACCATTATTCATTAAGCTGGAATTATGAATGATCATGGATAGTTTAACACTGATTTTTGGTAATGCGGTAATGAAAGTCTTTTTTACGATAATTCACAATTAAAAAGAGCTATTAAAAAAAATTCCTTAAATTTCATATTATGAAATTATATGATTTTTAAAATTATTAAGTTTACTATAATGAATTCATAATAAAAGAGTAGGAGGTGAAAAGATGGATGGGCGTGAGTTAAGAAATTGCTTTGGTAAATTCCCAACCGGAGTCACGATAGTGAGCTGGTTTGATGGGAAAGTTGAAAAGGGCATTACTGTGAATTCATTCACCTCGGTTTCCTTGGATCCCCCGCTTGCTTTAATTTCGATTCATAAAGAAGCAAAAGCCTGCACTAGCTTGAAAGATAAATCTTTTACCATTAATATTTTGTCGGATGAGCAAGAATCCATTGCATGGCAATTTGCGGGCAGTAAACAGGACACACTTGAAATTGACTGGGATAACAAGGGGATTACGCCAAAAATAAATGGTAGTGTTGCCTGGATGGAATGCAAACCATGGAGAGAGTTTGAGGCTGGTGATCATGTATTGTTCATCGGTGAGATCCAGGAGTTACATTTCGAAGATTTGGAAGCGCTTACTTTTTATCAAGGGGATATGGGGTCTGCTAAACAACTTGTAAAATGAGGGGGATTCTTATGGGCATTAAAACCGGTGAAGAATATATTAATAGAATTAAATCGAGAAAGCCAGAAGTCTGGCTTGGTGGAAGAGTGGTTGAGGATATTTATAATGAGCCAATTTTTAAGCAGCCGATACAAGAAATTGCGAAGTTGTATGACATTCAACATGACCCGGAATATCAAGATGAAATCACCCACATTTGCAAAGAGACCGGTGAACGTGTTAACAATGCTTTCTTATTCCCGAAGACATCGGAGGATCTGCAAAAAAGAAGTAAATTATTTGAAGTGTATGCAAGGATGACATATGGGCTAATGGGGAGAACGCCTGACTTTTTAAATGTCGTGGTCACTTCCATGGCACATAATTCCTGGTTTCTTGATAAATACAACAAAGACTGGTCTAAGAACATCAAGGATTATTATGCCTATATTCGTGACAATGATTTATTCTTGACGCATGCAATCATTAATCCTCAAAATGATCGAAGCAAGCAATCTCATGAACAAAAAGAAACATATACCCACTTAGGGACTGTTGAGGAAAGAGAAGAAGGGATACTTGTTCGCGGTGCAAAGATGTTAGCAACGCTGGCACCGATTACAGATGAGGTGATTATCTATTCTTTCCCAGGATTCACACCAGGGGATGAACGTCATGCGGTAGCATTTGCACTGCCGATCGATACGCCTGGACTGCGCATAATCTGCCGGGAACCAATGCAGGACGGAACACGCTCGATGTTTGACCATCCACTGGCCTCCTGCTATGAGGAAATGGATGCCCTGCTTGTATTTAATGATGTTCTGGTTCCTTGGAATCGTGTCTTCTTATACAACAATGTGGAGGCGGCAAACCGCTTGTATCCAATGACGGGAATCGCTGAACAGCCTGCTCACCAATCAGGCGTGCGTGGATATATTAAACTGGCATTTGCCGTTGAAGTCGCTTGTAAAGTGGCAGACTCTATCGGAGTCGATGGATTCCTGCATGTACAGCGTGATTTGGGTGAACTTGTTCAATCTGTGGAAGTCATCCGTTCACTGCTTCGGGTAGCGGAATATGAGTACACGATTAATGACTACGGTGAGGCCCGGCCAAATCCGGATGCATTGGAAACGATTCGCGGTTTCCTTCCGGAGATGTATCCACGTGCCATAGAGGTTATCCAGACCATTGGAGCTGGAGGGCTGTTGATGTCTCCGACAGGGGCCGACTTTGATAATCCCGAATTGCGCATTGATCTCGATAAATATTATGGAGGACGTAGCGGGGTTTCAGCGGAAGAGCGCGTTCGCGTGTTTAAACTTGCTTGGGATTTATGCGGGGAAGCGTTTGGACAGCGCCTCCTTCAATACGAGCGCTATTACACGGGAGATCCAGTACGGAAAAGAGCCATTTTTTATAATAAATATAAGAAAAACAACAACTTTAACATGGTTGATGAAGTGCTTAACAAACCGATGCAAGTAGCCATAGATGCGGTTAACCAGTAATTTTAATAGTTGAATGGGGAGGGGGTCCGTCATGATTTCGTCCGTTGAGAAGCTTATAAAGATACTTGATTTATTCACTAATGAAGAACCCGCACTTGGAAATAAGGAAATAGCTGAAAAATTGAATATGAGTCCAAGCTCATCTCATCATCTAGTGAAAACGATGTGCAAGGAAGGGATGCTGATCCAAGGCAAAGATCGAAAGTACCGGCTTGGATGGAAGTTACTTGAGTGGAGCAGTAAAGTCATGTATCAGCAGGATATTCATTATGAGGCAGGTCCAATTATCAGTAATCTTGTCCTGCAATTTAAAGGTAATTCTCACATCGGTATGTTTCACGAAGGCGAAGTCAGGTTTGTGATGAAAATGTCGTCCCCTCATGCCGAGCATATGACCACATATATAGGAGCAAGAAAACCAGCTCATTGTACGAGCAGCGGGAAAGTATTACTTGCCTTTAACCCATCCTTTATTCAGCCTACGCTTGCAAAAGGGCTATTGAAGCACTCAACTAACACGATTACTTGCATCAACCAATTGAATGAAGAATTAAAGGACATCCGCAAACAAGGATTTGCGATTAGTGATGATGAAAATGATTATGGTTTATATGGCGTTGCAGCACCCATTAAATCCTATAATGGCCAAGTTATTGCAGCACTTAACCTTGTCGGGGATCGAAATTATATGATTGGGAAAGAAAAAACTAGAATTATTCAGTCTGTAATACGATCGGCACAAATGATTTCAAAACAAGTAGGTTATATGTCGTTAATGTGAATTTTCGGACTATTAAGAAAAATGGGGGTAGTTTATTTATGAAAGGATATGCTCAATCTTCAAAATTACAGGCTAGATCATTAAATCTAATAAAAGTTATTGAAGACAATAAAAATTTATTGAAACCGCCGGTTAATAACAAAGTGCTTTGGGAAGATTCCGGATTCATTGTCATGCTTCTTGGTGGTCCGAATTATCGGCGTGATTTTCATGTAGACCCTTCTGACGAGTTGTTTTATCAGATAAAAGGCTCCTGCTATGTAGAATGCATCAACCAAAGCGGGGACCGTGAAGTAGTGGAGGTGAAAGAGGGAGAAATGTTTATGCTGCCCGCTGATGTACCTCATTCTCCTCATCGTGTATCTGATACTTACGGCATTGTCATAGAGCGCAAGCGTGCTAAAGATGAGCTTGAAGATTTTGTTTGGTTTTGCGGGAATTGTAACCATGAGATGCACAAAGTTACGATCCAATTGACGAATATTGAGGTCCAGGTGAAAGAGGCGATCGAGGCTTTCAACGGAAGTAAGGAACTTCGCACCTGTAGTGAATGCGGTCATGTTATGTCAGAAAACGTTGAGGCTTGGAAATGCGAATAGATTTTCATACACATATTCTTCCGTTGGACCTGCCAGACTTAACCGGTAAATTTGGTCAGGGACGCTGGCCAGTGCTAGAGCAGAAATGTTCTTGCGGGGCGGATATCATGGTAAGCGGAAAACTGTTCAGGAAAGTGGCTGACCAGGTATGGGACCCTGAAAAACGCATTCAGGATATGGATGCGGAAGGAGTCGATATGCAGGTGCTCTCACCGGTGCCAGTGACATTTTCATACTGGGCGCCAATTGACCAGGCGCTATACATGTCCCAGTTCCAGAATGATTTCATTGCTGAGACTGTGAACAGGTATCCAGACAGGTTCATCGGTCTCGGTACTGTACCGCTTCAGGATTTGAAAGTGGCAATCAGGGAAATGGAACGCTGTAAATTTGAGCTTGGTATGGCGGGAATCGAAATCGGTACTAACGTAAATGGAGAAAATCTGGATTCTCCTGTTTTATTGGAATTCTTCCAAATGGCTGAAAAGTGGAATGTCCCACTGTTTATACACCCATGGGAGACAATGGCAAAAGACCGAACGGAACGGCATAACCTCATGTATACAGTGGCGATGCCGAGTGAAACGGCATTGGCGGCAGCAAGCATTTTATGGAGTGGCGTCATGGAAAAGTTCCCGGATCTGAAAATCTGTTTTGCACATGGAGGAGGCTCATTTCCATATATTTTACCGCGGATCGATCAGGGATGGGAAGTATGGCCTGATTTAAGAAAAACATCAATGCCGCCAAGCTACTATGCGCAAAAGTTTTATTTCGATTCACTGAACTATGATACCCGGAATATTCAGTATCTGATTGACCGTTTTGGATATAAGAAAGTGCTGATGGGTTCCGACTATCCATTTTTATTGAGAGAAAAGCCCCCAGGTCAAGTAATTGATGACACTCTAAATCTATCAGATGAAGTGAAAGCGAATCTTCTAGGGAGAAATGCATTGAGGTTTTTAAATTTGGAATCACGAGGGGAGAAGCATGGAAAAACAGATAAAAGCACCCGAACAAGTCCTTGAAGAACTTGGAATCATGCTTGAGCCGCCAAGGGAAGCGGTAGGCAACTACGTTAGCCACGTCCGGGTGGGAAATTTAATTTTCACATCCGGACAAGGTGTTGATGAATATCACGGCAAGCTTGGCAATGAGCTGACGGAAGAGGAAGGGTATCAGGCAGCGAGGCAGTCAATGATTAATCTTCTAAGGGTACTGAAGGATGAGCTTGGAGAACTATCCAGAGTGAAGAAGGTAATCAAAATTCTCGGAATGGTTAATTCAGCCGAAAATTTCACAGGACAGCCCAAAGTATTGAATGGCGCATCAGACCTGCTTGTGGCCGTATTTGGAGAGAGGGGTAAACATGCTCGGTCAGCAGTGGGAATGGCCCAGCTTCCAAATAACACTGCAATTGAAATTGAAATGATTGTGGAAATACAAGATTGAGGCACTTGAACTGAGCGGGTGTCTCAATAAAGGGAGAGGGATGTTTCATGCAAGCAGCAAAAGATAGCATAAATACAACTAAATCAATAGATTGCCGTCACTTTATTAACGGGGAATTCCTGAATCCAGATCAATCCAAGACTTTTGACAATATCAATCCCGCAACGGAAGAAATACTTGGATGGGTTGCAGAAGGAGGAAAAGAGGAGGTGAATCAGGCTGTTTCTGCAGCAAGACATGCGCTTAAAGGTCCTTGGAAATCTTTTACCGATAATGAACGCTCTGCGGTTCTAAGGCGAATCGGCGATCTCATTTTGGGAAAGAAAGAAGAACTGACAATGTTAGAAACCCTTGATACAGGGAAACCATATAGCCTTGCACTGGAAATGGATATCAAGCGTTCAGCTCACAATTTCCACTTTTTTGCGGACTATATCACTACACTTGGTAATGAATCCTTCAATCAGAACAACATTGCACTTCATTATTCCATTAGGCGGCCCGTAGGAGTGGTAGGAATGATCAATCCTTGGAATTTACCTTTGCTATTGTTGACATGGAAATTGGCACCATGCCTGGCAGCTGGCAATACAGCGGTTATGAAACCGGCTGAACTGACGCCGATGACAGCGACAAAGTTAATGGAGATTTGTAAGGAAGCGGGAGTTCCCGATGGAGTTGTCAACCTTGTGCATGGATATGGTGTAAATTCAGCTGGGGCTGCTCTAAGTGAGCATCCGGACGTCGATGCGATAACATTCACTGGGGAAACAAAAACGGGAACGGCGATTATGAAAGCTGCAGCGCCCACGTTGAAAAAAATCTCTTTTGAACTGGGCGGGAAAAATCCGAATATTGTGTTTGCAGACTCGAATCTTGATGAAGTAATCGAAACGACATTGAAATCAAGCTTCATGAACCAAGGTGAAGTTTGTTTATGTGGATCACGAATCTATGTTCAGCAAGGATTGTATGACGAATTCCTTGAAAAGATGGTCGCGCGAACAAAAAAATTAAAAGTCGGGGATCCGTTTGATTCCGAAACGGAAGTAGGAGCTGTAATAGGAAAAGAACATTATAAAAAAGTGATGAGTTACATTGACCTGGCGAAAGAAGAAGGAGCGAAAATATTAACTGGAGGAAGAAGAGCCGGACAGTTTGAAAAAGGTTTTTTCATTGAACCGACAATTATTGCCGGAGTTACGCGTGAATCCCGTTGTGTACGGGAAGAAATTTTTGGTCCTGTGGTAACGGTCATGCCTTTCGAAACGGAAGAAGAAGTACTGGAGCACGCAAATGATACTCATTACGGACTGGGGGCAACGATCTGGACCAATGATTTAAGGAGAGCGCATCGTGTCGCTTCTAAAATAGAGGCGGGAATTATCTGGGTGAATACCTGGTATTTGCGTGATTTGCGCACACCTTTTGGTGGTATGAAGCACAGTGGCATCGGCCGTGAAGGCGGGTCTCATAGTTTCGAATTTTACAGTGAACTGTCTAACGTCACGATTAAATTATAAAGAAGGAGGGGAGCATCATGAACGTTAGTTTAACAGAATGGTCTGCCAGGTTTTTGAAAGCGGAAAAAACAGGAATAGGGATTTCGGCCCCCACCAGTGAAATTCCCGATTTGGATGTGGAGGATGCCTACCAAATTCAGCTTGAAACCATTCGAAGGAAAACCCAGTCCGGTCTGGAAGTATCAGGTAAGAAAATAGGCTTGACTTCAAAGGCTATGCAGGAGGTTCTGGGAGTGAATGAACCAGATTACGGACATTTACTTGATGCAATGAAAATAGAAAATAATGGCTGTATTTCGAGTCTGCGGTTGATCCAACCGAAAGTGGAGGCAGAAGTAGCTTTTATTTTAAAGAAAGATCTACAAGGTCCCAATATTACGGTTAATGATGTAATCGATGCCACTGATTATGTGGTTGCTTCGATTGAAGTGGTTGATAGCAGGGTGATGGACTGGAAGATTAAACTTCCGGACACTGTGGCGGATAATGCATCATCGGGCCTATATATTCTGGGAGATCGCAAAATTCACTTGAGTGAAATCGACCTTCCTTCCATTCAAATGAGTCTTTATAAAAATGGCGAATTCATGAACCAAGGAACAGGTGAAGCAGTACTTGGAAATCCAGCAACTTGCGTAGCTTGGCTGGCAAATAAACTGCATGGGTTTAAAGGTTCATTGAATGCGGGCGAAGTAATTTTGTCCGGTGCGTTATCCGCAGCAATCGAAGCGAAACCAGGTGACCGTTTTTCTGCTGACTTTGGAGAAAAACTTGGAAAGGTTTCGGTTAATTTTGAGTGAAAGGAGGCCAGCGGCTTTGAAAAAACTAAAAGTAGGCATTATTGGATCAGGGAATATCGGCACGGACTTAATGATGAAAATTCATCGGTCGGATTTTCTCGAAATGTCGGTAATGATTGGTATCGACACGGAATCAGAGGGTTTGAAGAAGGCTAGGATGCACGGACATCATGTCATTGAAAATGGCATGGATGGTTTTTTGGAAAGGCCGGAGCTTGCAGACATTTTATTCGATGCCACATCTGCGAAGGCGCATGTTTATCACTGCAAAGCCTTGAAAAAGATGAACAAGAAGCTGATAGACTTGACGCCTGCCGCAATCGGACCGTTTATCGTTCCTTCCGTGAACTTAAAAGAAAATTTGAATGAGGCGGTTGTTAACATGATTACATGCGGCGGACAGGCGACAATCCCCATCGTTCATGCGATCAGTCAAGTAGCACAGGTCGAATATGCCGAAATAATAGCGACAATTTCCAGCAGGAGTGCCGGTCCCGGAACCCGTGCCAATATTGATGAATTCACCCAAACAACGGCAGGGGCCCTGGAACAGGTGGGTGGAGCGAAAAAAGGAAAAGCTATCATTCTGCTAAATCCGGCCGAACCGCCACTCATAATGAGGGATACCATTCATTGTCTGCTTCAATCGGATTCTTATGATGTGAAGGAAATAACAACGTCCATAAATAAGATGGCGGAAAAAGTATCTGAATATGTTCCAGGGTACCGCCTGAAGACAAAGCCGATATGTGATGGGAAACAAATAACGGTCTTTCTTGAAGTGAAAGGGTTAGGGGATTTTCTTCCCGTATATGCCGGTAATTTAGATATAATGACGGCTTCAGCAGTAAAAGTAGGGGAAGAGATCGCTAAAAGCCAATTCGAACAATTTGTTTGAAAAAGGTAATCGGAACTATAAAGGTGGGGTTCATTTGAGTAAAGATGTATTGGTGACTGAAGTTGCATTGCGGGATGGGAGCCATGTAGTGGCACATCAATTCACCATCGATCAAGTAAAAAACATGACTGGGAAACTCAGTGCAGCAGGTGTCCCTTATATTGAAGTGTCGCATGGAGATGGCCTGGGCGGATCATCCTTACAATATGGTTTTTCAAAAGTGAATGATATTGAATTGGTGGAAGCCGCTGTTGAAGCTGCAGGCCAATCCGTTATTTCAGTACTTTTAATCCCTGGTATAGGGACGGTCGACCAATTAAGGGAAGCGGCTCAAGTTGGGGCGAAAATGGCGCGGATTGCAACCCACGTAACCGAAGCGGATGTCTCAAAGCAACATCTGGAAGCTGCGAAACATCTCGGTATGGAAGCAATCGGGTTTTTAATGATGTCTCACATGGCATCTCCGGAAAAACTTCTTGAACAAGCCATATTAATGGAATCCTATGGAGCGGATGCTGTGTATGTTGTTGATTCCGCAGGATCTTTTTTGCCCCAAGATGTGAAGACGCGGATCCAGTTATTAAGATCAAAGCTGAATATCGATATTGGTTTTCATGCTCATAATAACTTATCGCTAGCTGTGGCAAATTCGCTTATGGCAATTGAAGAAGGGGCGAATAGAATCGATGGCAGCATCCGCTGTCTCGGTGCAGGGGCTGGTAATACCCAGACGGAAGTGCTTGTTGCCGTTCTGGATAAGATGGGTATCCGTACCGAAATTGACTTATATAAAATGCTCGATCTTTCGGAGGAAGTTGGAAATACAATCATGCCCAAGCCCCAGGAAATAACAGACTCTAGTTTAATCATGGGTTATAGTGGCGTGTACTCCAGCTTTTTATTGCATGCAGATAAAGCGGCGAAAAAGTATGGAGTTGATGCCCGGGATATTTTGCTGGAGCTTGGTCGACAAAAAGTGGTTGGCGGTCAGGAAGATACCATAATTGAAGTAGCTGAGCAAATGGCTTTTCAGAAAGAAGGGACTTTAAGATGAAACTAGATCAACTAGCAAAACGGGTAGCCGAATCGCAAAAAAGCGGACGTGAAATGGATAAGCTTACATTATCCAATCCTGAACTAACAGTAAATCAAGCATATGAAATTCAGAAGTTGAGCATAAATGAGACGATCACTGGTGATAACAGATTCATCGGGTGGAAGATGGGCTTGACGAGCAAAGCCAAACAAAAGCAAGTAGGGGTAGAGGAAGCAATCTATGGCAGGTTGACATCTGCAATGGAACTAACTAAACCAGTATTAAAAGTTGGGGAACTCATTCATCCGAGAGTGGAACCTGAATTTGCTTTTTTGTTCAAGGATGAATTGAAAGGTGCAAATATAACGGCGAAAGATGTCTGGCCGGCTGTAGAATGTGTATTTCTCGCTCTGGAAGTTATTGACAGCCGTTATAAAAATTTTTCTTTTACACTTACCGATGTAGTAGCGGATAACGCATCCTCAGCCAAAATCCTGCTTAGCAATCAAGCTTATTCTCCGTACCATACGGACTGGGCTCAAGCAGAAGTTACGCTTTATCAAAATGGTGAAATGCAAAAGAGGGGTCTTGGAGAAGCTGTACTCGATCATCCGATTCACTCGATTGTGGAACTTGTAAAAATGATTAGCCGTGAAGGACTTTCCATTCAGGCTGGAATGATTGTATTGGTAGGCGGAATTACAGATGCCGTTACCATACAGGCAAACGATGAAATTATAGCAGATTACGGTGAACTAGGGAAACTGACATTACATGTTATATCGTGAAATATGGCAAAGGGGAGGGAATTAATTGCGTGAAGTTAATGCTTCGGAAGTGGTAGGTAATAGTAGATTTGGCCGTTTTCACTTAATGGTCTTTATGTGGTGTTTGTTCGCAATTACCTTCGATGGATTTGATATAGCCATGTACGGAGTAGGTTTACCTTTGATGATGGAGGAATGAGACTTGACGCCCGTTGAAGCTGGCGGAATAGCAAGTTATTCTTTGTTCGGAATGATGGTGGGAGCCCTCATTTTTGCCCCCCTGGCGGATAAACTAGGGAGGAAAAAAGTGCTTGCCATTTGTATATGTTTATTCAGTGTTTTTACATTACTTTCAAGTTTTGCCCCGAATCCTGCCTTTTTCTCGGTTATGCGATTTATAGCAGCCTTGGGAATGGGAGGATTAATGCCAAATATCATCTCCTTAATGGCGGAATACTCACCCAAAAAGAATAAGGTGCTCATTGTAACCACTATGTACTGTGGTTATTCTATCGGAAGCATACTTGCTTCTTTAATTGGAATGTATGTGATGGAACAAATGAGTTGGAGGGTTTTATATTGGATAGGGGCTCTTCCCTTACTGGCACTGCCATTCTTCATGAAGCAATTTCCTGAATCGCTTTCCTATTATGTTATTCGAAAACAAGGAGCAAAGCTTGCTGGAATTCTGAATCGCATTGACCCAGACGGCGACTATAAAGAGTCGGACGATTATGAGTTTGCCAAAGTCCAAGAAAGGGCAAAGGGCTTTCCAGTCAAGAAGCTCTTTGAAAATAAGCGTACTCTTAGCACTTTTGCTTTTTGGGTAGCTGCCTTTAATTGTTTACTTATGGTATACGGACTCAATACATGGTTACCCAAAATCATGCAGCAGTCCGGATACGGCCTATCATCCAGTTTATCTTTCAATCTTATATCGGGAATAGGACAAATTGGCGGATCAATAATTGGAGGGTACTTGGTTGGGAAAATAGGCCATAGAAGAGTACTTGTATCCCTCTGTGCCATAGGTACCGTCTGTTTTGTCATATTAGGATTGACCTCAAATGTACTAGCATTATATATTCTGATCTCCTTTGGAGGCGCCTGTACAGTTGGCACGATGAATTTGGCCAATACGTATATATCCGAATATTATCCGCGTGAGATAAGGACCACCGGGATAGGTTGGGCCTTGGCTTTTGGTAGAATTGGAGCGATTGTTGCCCCTACATTAATAGGATTATTGCTTGTTGCAAACTATTCGCCACAAAATGCATTTATGGCCTTCACAGTCCCGAGCATAATGGCTGCCCTGGCATTACTGGTTGTGAAAGAGAAGTATGGCAGCTATGATAAACCACAGATTGAGGAAAATATAAAACTAAAAGCAACAACAAATGCATAAATTAATAGGTAGCGGAATTCACGAGTAAATAACGAAATAAACTTCTCAACCTTTTTTTATCTATCCAACCAGCATAGATCGCATGGTTAGAGGGGTATACAAGCTTGAAAGGCTATTAATCCTATAAAGTATTAATCTACATCAATGCTTGAAAACTTTTCTAATACGTTTGACAATTGGATTTATCGTGTTAATATAAAGGCAAATGAAAATTAAATATACAATTTGTACCACTAGGGGTGCTTTATAGGTAAAATTTGTTTTTTTACCGCAGAAGCTGAGATTAAAGTATGACTTTAAGACCCTTAGAACCTGATCTGGTTTATACCAGCGTAGGGAAGTGGGGTCTGGAACAATACGTTACTGTATTTTTTCAAGTACAACCACTTTCTTTACGTTTAAGAAAGTGGTTTTTTGTTTGCAAAAAAAGGGGTGATAAAGGTTTTTTTCTGTAAGATTCATTGAAAAATACAATTTGGAGGTAATGGACATGAAGTTTTCAGAGGAAATTCGTCGGGAAGTTGATCATATTTGGGAAGCTAGTTTTAATCACCCGTTTGTTGCAGGAATAGGAGATGGCACATTACCATTGGAGTGTTTTCGTTTTTATGTCATGCAAGATGCCTATTATTTATCTCATTTTGCCAGGGTTCAAGCTTTAGGGGCAGTCAAAGCTACAGATTTACATACAACAAGCAGGCTTGCCGGCCATGCACAAGGAACATATGAAGCGGAGTTGAAGCTTCATGAGAATTTTTCTGAGAGATTAGGCATCACAAAAGAAGAAAGGGAAAAATTCAAACCTGCCCCGACTGCTTATGCTTATACTTCCCATATGTATCGTGCAGCTTATTCGGGTCATTTAGGGGATGTTATTGCAGCTATCTTGCCGTGTTACTGGCTGTATTATGAAATAGGTGAAAAGCTGCAAGGGTGCGTACCCGAAGAGCCGATTTATCAAGAATGGATAGCGGCTTACGGAGGAGAGTGGTTCCGCACTTTGGTGGAAGAACAAATTGCGAGGCTTGATGAGATTGCTGAAAAAGTAACAGACGAAGATAAGGAGAGAATGAAAGAGCATTTTATCCTTAGCAGCCAATATGAATACTCATTTTGGGAAATGGCTTATCGTTTAGAGACATGGCCTGTGCATCAGGAAACACTAGAAGTATAAAGGAGAATGAAATAATGAAAAGAGGATTGAAATTAACTGATATATTAGTCACGATCGTGATTGCGGTAGCATTTGGAATCGTTTATATCCTTTGGGGTTCGATTTACTATTCCGTTAAACCATTAGGATTACATCTGGATCAACTTATTTATGGAATGTGGTTTATAGCTGGTCCCGTCGCCTTTTTAATTTTACGGAAACCGGGTGTGGCACTTTTGGCGGAGATTGCTGCAGCTTCCGGGGAATTCTTTCTAGGTTCTCCTTGGGGGCTGACCGTACTGTTATATGGGGTGGTCCAAGGTTTGTTCGCGGAGCTGGTGTTCATGGCGTTCAAATATAAAAAATTCAATATGCCGGTGGCTGTTTTAGCTGCGATAGCTTCCTGCCTTGCATCAGTACTAATGGATTTTGCATACGGGGAAATAGGTGCGCTTTCTACTTGGAATCTTTTGTTGTTCATGATAGCGAGGTTTGTGGGTTCCATATTCTTTGCAGGTGTGACTGCTTATTATCTAGTCAAGGTTCTGGAAGCAACAGGAGTAACCAATCTTGTTCGTCCGGTTACAAGTAAAGATTATGCAGAACTGGATCAAAAGTAGAGGTTGAGGGCCATGGAACCAATCGTTTCAGTTGAGAAGTTAAGAATGAAATTTCCCGGTGATGAATCTTTGATATTCAAGGATCTATCCTTATCGTTTGATAAAGGAGAAAAAGTGTTATTGTTGGGACCATCAGGATGTGGTAAATCCACACTTTTGCAAGTGTTAAGCGGATTGATTCCGAATTCCATCGAAGTACCGATGAAAGCGGATAAATTGAAATGCCCTTCTTCATGGGGATATGTTTTTCAAGACCCTGATAGTCAGTTTTGCATGCCATTTGCCGATGAGGAAATTGCCTTCGTACTTGAGAATCTTTCCATCCCTAGAGAAGAAATGAGAGAGAAGATCCAAAATCATTTCCGTAATGTAGGATTGAACCTAGGCCATACAAGTATAGAAACATTATCAGGCGGGATGAAACAGCGTCTGGCAATTGCTTCAGTATTGGCCCTTGAACCAGAAGTGATATTTTTAGATGAACCGACCGCCATGCTTGATCCGGAAGGAACAAAAGAAATCTGGGACTTGTTGAAGGAAGTCGGACGAGACAAAACGGTTATTATCGTCGAGCATAAAATTGACCATGTTTTAGAATTCATCGAACGGATCGTGCTTTTAAACGATGAAGGTCAAATCATGGCTGATGGTCCAAGAGACACCATTCTTTCACAATATAAAAATGAAATGAAAGAACATGGAATTTGGTTCCCTGGTGTTTGGGATGAATATGTAAATGAGTATGCGCCAATTCGTGAACACCAATTTACAGATGGTTCACTCCTTATGCATGTGCAAGGATTTAGCGGTTTTCGGAATAAAGAGGAAAAAATCAAGGTTGAAGAGCTGAAGGTTCATTCAGGGGAATGGATTGTAATCAGGGGAGAAAATGGCGCGGGGAAGAGTACTCTTTTGCATGCACTGATGCAGTTCATAAAAACGAATGGTAAGTATGAATTACTGGGGACCCCCATTAAAAGGGTGAAAAACCCAACGGATCATATGACGTTTGTCTTTCAAAATCCCGAGTTTCAGTTCGTTGCAAATACTGTATATGAAGAGATTGCCTATTCATTGCGAATTGACAAAAGGCCGCAACAAGAAATAGATGAGAGAGTCCGCTCATTGCTTAAAGTGTTCCGCCTTGAGGCGCATCGGGATAAACATCCGTTTCAATTATCAATGGGTCAAAAGCGTCGCTTAAGCGTAGCTGCTTCAATCGTAATAGACAAAAAAATCATTCTACTTGATGAGCCAACCTTTGGCCAAGATTCGAAAAATACCTTTGCATTACTGGAATGGTTTGAGGAATATCGAAGGCGCGGAATAACAGTGATCATGGTAACTCATGATGATCATATTTCAAAGAACTTTGCAACAAGGATCTGGACGGTTAAGGACGGAAACGTAATAAGTGATGAAAACATTGCGCAATCAGGATTATTGGAGACCAAAGTTAAAAGGAGTGTCATGTAGATGAATGTTTCAAATGCAGAAACATGGCTCCATAGAATTAATCCAAGCCTTAAACTTGGTGTACTGATTGTGTTATGCATCGTGGCGTTATTCATTCATGACCTGAATTATATGATGAATATCACCATTGGCGTATTACTTTTATTTTTGTTTTTTACCGGGCATTCGATAAAACGAATCTTACTTTTGTCGATTCCCTTTTGTTTCATTTTTATATCCACCTCTTCCGCAATGATATTATTCGGGCAAGGTGAGACGCTTTGGTTTGAGTGGGGCCTGATATCGATTACGGAAGAAAGTTTCATGAGGGGTTTACTGGTGGGCTTTCGAGCTTTGTTCTTTGCGGCTCTTGGTTTAACTTTTTCATTAACGACGAGGCCAGTGAACTTGTTTTATTCGTTAATGCAGCAAGTTAAGCTTAAACCGAAATATGCCTATAGTTTCATGGCGGCATTAAGGCTGATTCCCATCATGATGGAGGAGTTCCAAACGATACGAAACGCGATGAAGGTACGCGGTTTCGAAAGGGGAAAAGGGATAAGATCGGCATATTTTAAAATGAAAGCCTATTCCATCCCGTTGTTATCCGGAAGCATCAGACGTGCTCACCGAATCGCGGTTGCGATGGAGGCAAAGCGATTTACAGACACTCGGGATCGAACATACTTTTATGAATTTGGGTTTTCAAAAAAGGATCATGGTTTCATTTTGTATTTTATCATCCTGCTGTTGGCCGGCTTTTATCTATCGATTCAATTCCCGTTAGTATCTATTTGATTTTATGAGATTGTAACTTTACTAGTTAGGGGTTCTTAGTATGAATGCACATGAATTGCATATTATTTCTACTGGGAAACAGCCAATTGAAAAGTTTGTTGAGATCGCTTCAAACATTCAGGAACATGTTGATTTCTTTTATCTAAGGGAAAAGCAGATGAGTGCGTCGGAACTCTATCGAGCAGTGACCCTGTTACATGATAATAAGATTCCGCTATCTAAGATCGTCATAAATGACCGGGTGGATGTAGCCTGGGTACACAAAGTATTTGGTGTGCAATTGGCTTTTCATAGTTTAGATGCGGGAGTCGTAAAAGGAGCTTTTCCAGGGATGAATGTTGGCTGTTCGATCCATTCCATGGATGAAGCGAAAGCCGCATTCAGCAAAGGAGCCAATTACGCGATTTATGGACATGTTTTTGAAACGGATTCAAAAATCGGACTTCCTCCTAAGGGAGTTAAGGAGCTTCATGCAATCACAAGAAATGTCAATCTTCCGATAATTGCGATAGGCGGAGTAACACCTTTCAATTGCCAAGTCGTGCTGGATGCGGGGGTACGGGGAATTGCCGTCATGTCAGGTGTGCTTGAATCTGAAAATCCGATTAAAGCCGTTAAAGAATATTCGAAGTCTTTGGGAAAGGAGACATAAGATGAATTCCATATATGATGCAATCATTGTTGGGGGAGGAGTAATAGGTGGATCCATCGCTTTTCAATTAGCCAAACGAGGTAAAAAGGTCCTTTTATTGGAAAAAGATAGACTCGCCAGTAAAGCATCCAGTGCTGCAGCCGGGATGTTAGGGGCACAATCCGAGTTGGATGCGGATAACCCGCTTTTTACATTGGCAAGCCGAAGCAGGGGGATGTTTCCTGCACTGGCGGAAGAATTAAAAGACATAAGTGGAATAGACATCGAATTTGTGAACAAGGGCATGTTTAAGGTGGCGCTAACGAATGATCAGGTAGCCGAGTTGAAGAACATGATCAAAGTCCAACAAGAAGCGGGACTTGAGGCTGAATGGCTATCGACTGCAGAAATAAGAAAAACGGAACCGCTTCTATCGGATGAGATTAAGGGGGCCATGTTCATTCCGAAGGATGGACAAGTTTCAGCCACTAGGCTGTCGCTCGCATTTACTGAATCTGCAGCTGCCCTTGGTGTAGATATAAAGGAGTTTGTTCATGTCTCCGATTTAGTTACGGAAAACGGATGTGTGACTGGAGTGGTCACGAACATAGGTGGATTTTCAAGTGAAAATGTCATCGTGGCAGGTGGGGCTTGGAGTGCTTTCCTCCTTGAAAAAACAGGGATGAGACTCGACAGTTATCCAGTAAAGGGTGAGTGCTTTTCCGTCCTGACCGATCGTCCATTGCTTGAAAAGACAATCTTCTCACATGGCTGTTATCTTGTGCCCAAAGTTGGTGGAAGAATCATTGTCGGGGCAACGGTTAAAGCGAACACTTTCGATCAAAAGGTAAGTCTTGACGGGATTTCTACGTTAATAGAAAAGGCAACGCAATTGCTTCCGGCGATTAAAGGAACGGAATTGGAAAAGACATGGGCAGGTATACGCCCCCAAACTGGGGACGGCTTGCCGTACTTTGGTGAACATCCAGCATACAAAGGACTTTTCATTGCAACGGGGCACTACAGGAATGGCATCCTGCTTTCTCCAATTACAGGTGTACTTATAGCTGATCTTTTAGAAAGGAAGACAAATGTCGAATGGTCCGCTTTTCGATTGGATCGTTCGATACAGACTCTTTTTTCTTAATGGAGGTGGATGAATTGGAATTGATTATTAACGGGGAAAAAATACGGATTCCTGCTGATGAATCAACAGTTACAGGGCTTCTGCAACACTTTGATTTACATCAAAAAGTGGTGATTGTTGAATTGAATGATGAAATATTAGCAAAAGAAAGTCTAAGTGAAACACTTTTGTCAAATGGAGACAAGGTAGAGATTGTACATTTTGTAGGAGGCGGATGATATGTTAAAGATAGGTTCTTATGAATTTTCTTCAAGATTATTATTAGGTACAGGAAAGTATCCAAACTTCGATGTTCAAAAGCAATCAGTGGAGGTTTCGGAGACGGAAATATTAACATTTGCGGTCCGGAGAATGAATATTTTTGAAGCCAGTCAGCCCAATTTTTTAGAAAAGCTTGATTTGAAAAAATACACACTCCTTCCCAATACAGCAGGAGCTAAAACTGCCAAAGAAGCAGTGCGCATAGCCCATCTTGCAAAGGCATCTGGCTTATGTGACATGATTAAGGTAGAAGTCATTGGCTGTCAAAAAACACTGCTGCCTGATCCGATTGAAACCTTAAAAGCTGCTGAAGAATTAGTGAAACTGGGATTCACCGTATTACCCTATACTTCGGATGACGTGTTGCTCGCTAAGCGCCTGGAAGAAGTGGGGTGCCATGCAATCATGCCTGGCGCTTCACCAATTGGCTCTGGTCAAGGCATTATAAACCCACTGAACTTACGATTCATCATGGAACAATCTGAGGTTCCTGTAATTGTCGATGCAGGGATTGGGACGCCCTCCGATGCGGCAATCGCCATGGAATTAGGGGCGGATGGCGTATTGCTTAACACTGCTGTTTCCGGCGCAAAAGACCCCGTCAAAATGGCGAAAGCAATGAAACTGGCCATTGAGGCAGGTCGATTAGGGTATGAAGCAGGAAGAATCGCAAAAAATGATTACGCGATAGCAAGCAGCCCAGTTGAAGGATTGAGCATTGGATGAATGAACGTTATTCACGTCAAGAACTTTTTGGCCCTATAGGGGAAGAAGGGCAATTGAAAATTCGCAAAAAACACGTTTTGGTGATTGGAGCGGGTGCTCTCGGTACGGGAAGTGCAGAAGGTCTTGTACGAGCAGGAATTGGGAAACTCACCATTGTGGACAGAGATTATGTAGAGTGGAGCAACCTTCAAAGACAACAGCTTTATTGTGAAGATGATGCAAAAAAAAGAATACCGAAAGCAGTGGCAGCAAAGAATCGTTTGAATGCGCTAAATTCAGACGTTATCGTAAAACCGCATGTGGCGGATGTTTCGGTTGATGAATTGGCGAAGCTTGTTGAAGGCGTGGATTTAATATTGGATGCCACAGATAATTTCGATACGAGGATGCTTATAAACGATACTGCGCAAAAATATAAAATACCTTGGATTTACGGGGCCTGTGTAGGAAGTTATGGGATAAGTTACACGGTGATCCCAGAGGTGACACCATGTTTGAATTGTTTGCTGGAAACGGTTCCAATCGGAGGACTGACATGTGATACTGTGGGAATCATCAGCCCTGCTGTTCAAACGGTCGTTGCCCATCAACTGGCGGAAGCATTAAAAATCCTTGTGGAAGATTTTGAATCACTAAGAAACAAAATCGTTTCATTTGATCTTTGGAAAAATGAACATTCATCCATAAATGTAGCACAATTAAAAAAAGATTCTTGTTTGTCATGCGGGTCAAATCGAACGTACCCCCATCTCTCCTATTCAAATCGAACGAAAACAGCCGTTTTATGCGGAAGGGATTCTGTCCAGATTCGGCCGGCGATGAATCTTGAAAGAGACTTAGCGGAAATCGAAAAAAATCTTCTCGCACAAGGTGGTAAGATCGTAAGGAATCCTTATTTACTTTCATTTACGATCGGAGCCCATCGGTTGGTCGTTTTTAAAGATGGGCGGGCATTGATTCATGGAACTAAAGATATTGCCGAAGCAAAAACGTTATATCATCGTTATATTGGCTGAACTGTAATAATGGAATAACAAAGACTTAAAACGTTAAAATCAGTGGCCTTTATAATAGGAAGGAATCGAAAATTCTTTTTGTGACTTATTTGCTCTACAAACATAAAACGAAAGCGGTGTCTGCCTTTTCTGGGCGGCACCGCTTTGTTATGGAACGATTATTTAAGCAGCTTACATATCATGACTGCTATTATGCTTCTGACGGGTGTGCTGTCTGTTTTTCACCTTATGAGAACCGCTTAACGGTGCAGGTTGACCTGGGTTATTTCCTTTAGGGGCATTTTTTCGAATATCTTTACCATCGTTTTTGTTCATGTGCTATCCCTCCTATCTCTTAAGATAATCAGTCCGAGAAATTTTATTCACATACATATATTTGCAAACCTCGTACATGCTATTGATGGACACTAATTAAGGAGATGAACCCAAATGCAGGATAAACAAGATAAGCGAAGGACTTTCCAGGAAGCCCAGCAAAGTTATCAACAGGTATTTGATGTATACTCATCCATTGAGAAGAACGCACCGGATTACGGAACGGAATTGAAACATGTGAAGCAGGAAGTGAACGAGGCCTATCAGCAAATACAGTCTGCTTTAATCACCGCTTCCGAACATCAGAAAGAACAATTGAAAAAATTCGAACAGGATATTCAGGCAATCGTCAATGAGGTCAATTCAGAGGAATATTGAGTGACAGGTTCCATCATCGTGAGTTCATGCGCTTTAATTATGCGTTTCCTGATTTTAGAATGGAATAGGCTTTTTGAAAAATGCAGTACATCTGCCATTTCAAAAAGCCTATCCTATTTAACGCCTAGAAATGAGGGAAATCATTGGTTTTTCTTTCTTTTTTTATTATTTTGCCTTTGCATTTCAGATAATGGCGGTTCATTTCCCAGTTCATCATTGTAACCAGCTCCATTACCTTGCGCTTTTGCAGCATTCATACCTGGTATAACATGATTTGCCTTTTGTTTTGTCATTTCGACACCTCCACCCATAGAATGCGATAATGTCGAATGATTATGTATGAAGTGCTAAGATGTTTTGCTGGAATAATTTATCAGACTACAAATTGGGGTATTTTCAATAAAATGCATATCAGCAAGGCTTCCTAAATGCACTTTAATATGTGGGGAATTTTTTTCTATAAGAGAAACTTATCAAAAACAATAACTTTCTTGTTATTTACTTATACTCATTTCTATATTAGTATTAAGTTGAAGGAAGAGTTAGAGTGGGAGAAGAGAGAGAAAATTCGACAAACTAACTTTTTTACTTATATTTATGGTAAACATGGTTTCAGTGAACCAGGTTTTACTTTTATGTGCAGAATAAGTTCTGACAGTTTAATAGGGGGTAATATTCATGACGAAAAATGACGTATACCAAGCGCGTAAGTCCTTTGAAATTGATGGGCAACGCTACAACTACTACAGCTTAGACGCTATTGAAAAAGCAGGGGACGGCCAAGTATCACGCCTTCCATATTCCATTAAAGTATTACTTGAAGCGGTACTTCGCCAAGTGGACGGAAGAGTAATCACAAAAGAACACGTTGCGAACCTTGCTAAATGGGGAACAAGCGAGCAACAAGATATAGATGTTCCGTTCAAGCCATCACGTGTAATCCTACAAGATTTCACTGGTGTTCCAGTTGTTGTTGACTTAGCTTCTTTACGTAATGCTTTCGCAGCACTTGGTGGAGATCCTGACAAAATCAACCCGGAAATCCCGGTTGACCTTGTAATTGACCACTCTGTACAAGTTGATAAAGCAGGTACAATGGATTCCCTTGATGCCAATATGGATCTTGAATTCGAACGTAATGCAGAGCGTTATCAGTTCCTAAGCTGGGCTCAAAAATCATTCAACAACTATCGTGCAGTTCCACCAGCAACTGGTATCGTTCACCAAGTTAACCTAGAGTACCTTGCGAACGTGGTTCATGCTGTTGAAACTCCAAACGGCGACTTCGAAGTATTCCCTGACTCTGTTTTCGGTACAGATTCACATACTACAATGATCAACGGTATTGGTGTTCTTGGTTGGGGTGTCGGCGGTATCGAAGCAGAAGCAGGCATGCTTGGACAGCCTTCTTACTTCCCAGTTCCAAAAGTGGTTGGTGTTAAACTGACTGGCCAACTTCCTAAAGGTACAACAGCTACTGACCTTGCATTGAAAGTAACACAAGTTCTTCGTGCACACGGCGTAGTTGGTAAATTCGTTGAGTTCTACGGCCCAGGAGTAGGATACCTTCCACTTGCTGACCGTGCAACAATCGCTAACATGGCTCCTGAATACGGTGCTACAGTTGGTTTCTTCCCTGTTGATGCAGAAGCGATCGATTACATGCGCTTAACAGGCCGTGATGAAAATCAAATTAAAGTGGTTGAATCATACTGTAAAGAAAATGGATTGTTCTACTCTCCTGAAAACGAAGATCCAGCATACAATGATGTTGTGGAAATCGACCTTTCAGCAATTGAACCAAACCTTTCAGGCCCTAAACGCCCGCAAGATTTGATTCCACTTTCTCAAATGAAACAATCTTTCCATGATGCTATCAATGCACCTATGGGCAACCAAGGTTTTGGCATGGACAATTCTGAATTGGATAAAGAAGTAACTGTTAAATTTGCGGATGGTAAAGAAACGGTAATGAAAACAGGTGCGATTGCAATTGCTGCAATCACAAGCTGTACGAACACTTCTAACCCATATGTAATGCTTGGAGCGGGTCTTATTGCTAAAAAAGCAGTTGAAAAAGGCTTAACTGTTCCAGATTATGTTAAAACATCATTGGCACCAGGTTCTAAAGTTGTTACTGGTTACCTTCGTGATGCTGGTCTTCAACCATACCTTGACCAATTAGGATTCAACGTAGTTGGTTATGGCTGTACTACATGTATCGGTAACTCAGGTCCATTAGCGGACGAAATCGAAGCAGCTGTTGCTGAAGCAGATCTTCTAGTAACATCAGTACTTTCAGGTAACCGTAACTTTGAAGGACGTATTCACCCACTTGTGAAAGCAAACTATCTTGCTTCTCCTACTTTGGTTGTTGCATATGCACTTGCTGGTACTGTGGACTTCGATCTAAACAATGATTCACTTGGTAAAGACAAAGATGGTAACGATGTATATCTTGCTGATATCTGGCCATCACAAGAAGAAGTTAACGCTGCTGTTAAAGCAACAGTTACACCGGAATTATTCCGTAAAGAATACGAAACAGTATTCAACGATAACAAACGTTGGAATGAAATCCAAACTAGCAACGAAGCAATTTATGCTTTCGATTCTAAATCAACATATATTCAAAATCCTCCATTCTTTGAAGGATTATCACCAGAACCAGGTTCAGTTAACCCGCTTTCTGGTTTGCGCGTAGTAGGTAAATTCGGTGACTCAGTAACAACTGACCACATTTCTCCTGCAGGTGCAATCGGTAAAGATACACCAGCTGGTATCTACCTTCGTGAAAACGGTGTGAAACCGCGTGACTTTAACTCTTACGGTTCTCGTCGTGGTAACCATGAAGCGATGATGCGCGGAACGTTCGCAAACATCCGTATTCGTAACCAAGTTGCTCCAGGTACAGAAGGTGGATACACAACTTACTGGCCAACAGGCGATGTAATGGCCATCTATGATGCTTGTATGAAATATAAAGCTGATGGAACAGGTCTTGCAGTCATCGCTGGTAAAGACTATGGTATGGGAAGCTCTCGTGACTGGGCTGCGAAAGGTACTAACCTTCTTGGCATCAAAACAGTCATCGCTGAAAGCTTTGAACGTATTCACCGTTCTAACCTTGCATTAATGGGTGTTCTTCCACTTCAATTCAAAGAAGGCGAAAACGCTGAAACGCTTGGGTTGACTGGTAAAGAAGCGATCGCAGTTAAAATCGACGAAACAGTTAAACCTCGTGATATCGTAACAGTTACAGCTACTGATGAAGCTGGAAACGTAAAAGAATTTGATGTGCTTGTTCGTTTCGATTCCGAAATCGAAATCGACTACTACCGTCACGGTGGTATCCTTCAAATGGTATTACGTAATAAATTAAAAGGCTAATTTCAGCTTTTAGGAAGCGGTAAACCTCCTTGTCAGGTTTACCGCTTTTTTTGTGTCAAGTTTATGAAACAAAGCGATATCATGATATGATTTGAAGGAATTACACTTTTCCGGATGTCCATTTATTGTTAAGATGGAATAGGGAAGTTGTTCTATTTCTGGAAATGGACTAATATTTTTATTGTAATGGGACTAGGAGGACGAGTATGCTTAAAAAAATTATTGCTTCGGTGGCCTTACTGTCACTTATTACGGTAGCGATCGTGCAGGCGATGGATAATGAACCAAAGGGAAATGATGAAAAAGATGCTTTGGGCGGATTGGAAATTGGAGCTAAAGCACCGGATTTCTCCCTGAAAACTTTGGATGGGAAACAAGTTGAATTATCTGATTATAAGGGTAAAAAGGTAATGCTGAATTTTTGGGCAACGTGGTGTCCGCCTTGCAAGAAGGAAATGCCGGATATGGAGAAATATGCACAGCAAGCTGGTGATGATGTCGTCGTTCTAGCCGTCAATATTGACCCCGAAAACGATGTACAAGCATTTGTAGAGGATAATGGAATTACTTTTACAATTCCGCTGGACAGTCAAAGTGCCAAGAATCCAGTGAATGAGCGTTACAAGATTCTTAGCATACCAACAACTTACTTCATCGACAAAGAAGGCATTATCAGGAATAAGGTAATTTCAGCCATGCAACTTAAAGATATGGAACGAAATATAAATAGTATGCAGTAGGGGAACCTTTATGAAGTTCAATCAGTATTGAAGAAATTAGCGTCACTTGGCAGACAGTCGGCGGTAAAGGAGCGGATATTCTTAAAAACAACGGGAACGTTTTTTTCAGAACAAAAAGGTAGGTCAATTGGCCTTTCACCGAAATTTTACTACAGTCGGACGGAACCTTGAGGTTCCGTTTTATTGTATGTTAACAAAGTTGTCAAAATTTAATGGAAAAATCAAAAAAATTAAAAAATTATGGTTAATGTTTGTGAAAAAAGGGTTAAAGTATAGAGAGTGGAGAAATGGAACTTTATCGGATTAAAAATCTGATAATTATGACAATTTTAGGGATGGAAACCATATAGTCATAATTTTACGTTAATTTGGCAATACTGAATAGTATATTAAAATAAGTAGGTGAAAAGCATGAAAAAAAGAAAAAGGACATTTGAAGAATTAATTAAAGAAAACAAAAGGGAATTATTGATGGACGTTAAACAAATGGAAAGACTTGAGGAACGTCTTGAAAAAAAACATATGCAAAAGGCTGAATAAGTTTTGCAAAAGATATATTAAAAAGAGCCAGTGCCATGAAGGTCCCTTCAAAGTGCTGGCTCTTTTTTCATGGCTTTTTCAAAAACTGGCATTCATGAATTTCCTCTTTTTAATCCATGATAAGAGAAGGAGGCGATAGAATGGGTAATCCAAAAAAAGATTCCAAACACTTTAGACCAAGCCATCTAGGGACACAACCAATAGCAGCGGGTGGGAATAACGGTAAGAAAATGCAGGACAAATCCGGTAAACATCCTCAGGTCATTCAAACTAAAGGCGAGTAACCCTTGATAAAAAGTCGTAATAATATTATGTAAACAAAAAAACATGAGGTGAAAATTAATGGGCTCTTATAAACACAATCAGGATAACCGTTTGGATAATGTTGAAAAAATTCAGGATGCGATTCAAAATACAGAAGAAAACATATCCGCTGCAAATGAAACGTTATCATTCACATCAGGTGTGGAGAAACAGGCAATTGAGGCCAAAAATGACCGAAGAAGAAAGAGCATTGAAGGAATGAAGGAAGAAATGCAAGATGAGCAAGAAGCACGGGAAAGCGGTTATAGAAACGATAATATGTAAATAACCGGGTAAAGGGGAGAAAGAGGAGCAAAATCTTTCTCCTCTTTACTTTTAGTTTTTCATGGCAGGGAAGCAGTCAATCAAGACAGCTTAAATGAAATTTGCACATTTGTTATGGTAGAATGTTTATTGCAATAGAAATGAAAGTGGGGAAACATAATGTTCATAGCTGAAAACGAAATTGAAGTGCGGTATGCAGAGACAGATCAAATGGGTGTTGTCTACCATGCGAATTATTTTATATGGATGGAATTAGGCAGGACAAAATTGATAAATGATTTAGGATTTTATTATGCTGATATGGAAGCGGATGGCATCCTCTCACCTGTTATGGATATTCAGGCTTCGTATAAAACCCCTGTTAGATATGGTGATAAGGTAAAAGTTAAAACCTGGATTGAAAAGTATGACGGCTTACGGGTCATTTATGGGTATGAAATCGTTAATGGGAAAAATGAAGTGGCGGCTACAGGTCATTCTTCCCACGTTTGCGTTAAAAAGGAGAGCTTCCGCCCGATATCCATTAAACGCATGTATCCTGAATGGCATGAGGCCTATGAGAAAAATAAAAAGCAGGATGAATTGGTTTAATTATATTTATTGAGGTGATCAAGAAATGGCTTTTGGGATTAAACGGGGAGACGTAGTGGCCTGGAAGCAGAAAATCGATCAAGGCCAAATAGCTTTTTTAACTCATTATTGGCTAGATGACCGATTTCCTGGTTGCAAGACGGTTACTAAAGTGGGATGCAAAGATTTACAGCGTTTATCGGAGTGGGGTAAGAAATACGGGCTTAAAAAAGAGTGGATTCACCACAGGAAGGATGGCTATTCTCATTTCGATCTTTTAGGGGACAAGCAAGCGGAAATTTTAAGGGCGGAACATATAAAAGAGCGCCTGCTCGATTGAACAAGAAAAAACAGCAGTTAACACCGCTGCTTTATTGTCAGGCACTCTTTTCATAGTGGAATTCTGGTTCAGTCAGTTTTTCATTAAAAGTAATAAGTAAATCGTGATCATCAAAGTACCATAAATCCTTTTCTTCTACATAAAAATTAATCTCATTCATAGTTGTTACTGCTGCTGCTGTTTCAGGTTCTTCTTGCATGATACCTAATGAAAAGCCGCTTTGGACGGTACTATGCCCGCCATATCTTACATAAAAGCGCAAATGTGAGCCTTCTTGAAGCCCCAGCTCATCAATATACCACTTGGCTGCTTGATCGGAAATGGTCAGTTTCATACTAATTCTCCTTCCTAGAGGTTCGTTATTTAAGTATAAAGTAATTATGAGGTAGATGCGAATAATGTGCGTTTAAGAAAGGAAACAACCATGGATATTATATATAATATTTGTTTCATAACTCAAAAAAGATCCAACGAAGTTGAAGTGTTGATGCTATTTCGCCAAAAGAATCCGAATAGGCATAAATGGAATGGTATAGGCGGGAAAATAGAACAAGGTGAAACCATCGATGAATCGATGGAACGCGAAATTCTTGAAGAAACTGGATTGAAGGTAAGGGGGATGGCCTTTCGAGGGATCGTGACATGGAATCAAACGGGCGGAATGTATGTTTACAGAGCTGAAGATGCAGGGGGCGGACTATCTGCCTGTGATGAAGGGGAACTTGCCTGGAAGCCATATAAATGGGTTTTGGAGTCAAATGAAGTTGTGTCCAACATAAAGTATTATCTAAAAGATATATTACAGGATGAACCACCACTAGAATTTGCCTGTACCTATAAAAATGAACACTTAATATCAGTCAAAAAGAAGCCGTTTCCTGATTTTGCAAAAGAATTGCTCTTCACCAATTGAAAACCGCCCAAGTGCGTTTTTTTTTTGCATATATTGATTCCTATAATATTCAGGCAATTGGTATATTTAATGGGGTAAGCAAGATTCGGAAAATTATAAAGCTAAAAGCGAAATACCATCTAATTAATTTCCATATACAGGGATATGCTGATTTGCGGAAAACGGAGCTGTTAAAAAGATGGTGCTGCTTTCATTTTTGGCTCAAAAGGATATGTATGGGTATGAGATGATCGTTATTTACATTATAAAAGAAGGCATGCTGTATCCAGCTTTAAAAAGGCTGGAAGAGAAAGAGTATTTAAATAGTTACCGGCAGGATTTCTTAGAAGGACTAAAAAGGAAATATTTATGCGACGAAATTGGGTATTGCTCAGTTTCAAGATTAATGGGCAGAATGGAACAGCTTTCAAGATATACTCTGTAAGGTCGTTTTGCACACATATGAGTGCGCACAAAAATAGCTGCAGATTCCTGCAGCTATTTTGTATTTTCTTTTGCTTCTGCCTCGGCAAGCTTTCTCAGCAAGACGGGTGTAGGCATATGCATGATTTGCTCTAAAGGCAAGTTTAGTGACTTGGATAACTTTAATGCGGTTTCCGGTGATATTTGCAATGGCTTCATGGCACTTTCTCCTAACGATATTTAATAACTAGTTACAGTGTAGCCTCTGTTCTACTATTATTCAATCCTTACTTGACCATTTCTCTATTAAACGAAATTCATACTATTCCTTTCATGGGAAGTTAATGTGGAAATATCCTGGGTCCTTTTACCTTGACAAAAGAATTGCGATGAGGCCAGAATAAATTATATATAGTCTTAATGAATCATTTATTTTAAAGATAATCGATTTATTTTTAATTAAATGGATATTGGGACTCATATCGGTTTGGTGAAATATCTTAGATTCACTTTATCGTGAATTACAAAATAAGGGGGAGAGGGAAATGGGGATTTTCATAAAAGCGAAGCCGGAAAAAGCATTCTGGTTTCAAAAAGTAAAAGAAACGGATGGCATATTGGATGTTAGCAGTGAACAGGTGAAACTGCAGGTGAATATCATTGATTTAACTGAATTCGATTTAAAGCTGATCCATGCTTTTAGAGAGGCAATTGAACCTCAGGTCGAGGGAGTTGTTGATGCCTTTTATCAAACGATTCTACAGGTTCCTGAATTAAAAGGAATTATCACGGTGCACAGCACAGTGGGAAAATTGAGGAAAACGTTAATTACTCATATGTTATCTTTATTCAATGGTGTGATTGACGATGATTTTGTTGAATTGCGGACGAAGGTGGCGAAGACTCATTATCGAATTGGCTTACAGCCCCGGTGGTATTCATCCGGTTTTCAAAATGTACAGAATTACTTGCAAAGAATTGTCTTTGAACAATCCCAGAATGAAGAAGAGCAGCGTGCATTAATATCAGCGATAGGAAAAATACTCAATCTCGAACAGCAATTAGTTCTTGAGGCATATGAAGTGGAAAATTTAAAAGCTAGGGAAAATCAATATAAGGAAATAAAAGAGGAAGTGAGAAGTAAAATCTCGTTAGTTAGTCAAGAAGTCCTGTATTTAAGTGAAGAAACGGATGCTTCCGTTAAGCAATTGATAGAAAACGGGCAATATGTCAAAATGCAGATCGCAACGCGTGCTGAACAATCACTTCGTTCAAAAACAATGGCTGAAGAGGGGCAGAATCGTATGCAGATCTTAACGGAAAAGATACAAAACCTTGTTATCTTCATGAAAAATGTTGATGAAAAGATCGTTTTATTAAACCAATCTTTCTTAAGCATTACCGAGTTTGTTAAGCTTGTACAGGGAATAGCCGACCAGACAAATTTACTATCATTGAACTCAGCAATCGAGGCAGCACGGGCAGGTGAACATGGTAATGGATTTGCAGTTGTTTCAAATGAGGTCAGGAAACTTGCTGAACAGACTAAAAAATCGATAGCTGAAATAGATGCAATCGTGCAAACATCAAATGAATATATGAAAGATGTTGTTGATTCTGTCCTAAGGGTCAAGGAAGTGGTTCAAGCAGGAGAAAAAGAATCGGAATTAACAGAAAATTCTTTTAATGAAATAATCGGTGTTATCAAAGGGAATATAACCGATTCTGCAGAAATGGAAATGAAAATTCAGGGATTAGTGTCAATCATCCAGGAAATCGGAAACGATACTGAAAAGGTTTCGAGGCATGCCGGTATCCTGAATAACACGGCTAATGAATTGTAGAATGGAAAATAGGCCCATGCATACGGGCCTATTTTCACTTGGATATGCGCATGTTCTTATAACCACTTTACCTTCGGTTCAGTTTTATCAATAATCCGCTTGATGTTTGCGCGATGCCGGTAAAAAATGAAGATAGTTATTATACTAATTACAATAATGAGCGCCAAATCATCAATATGAAAAACTAAACTGTAGATGAGAGCAAGTAGACAAGCAATCATGGATGAAAGCGAGACATATTTGGATATGTATAAGGATATAAAGAAAATGATGACGGCAAAGACAAAAAACCATGGTTCATAAGCAAGAATGACACCAGCAGAAGTTGCAACCGCTTTTCCGCCCCGAAAGTTTGCAAAAATGGGAAACATATGACCGATTACTGCTATAACTCCTGCTAGCAATAAATGCATGTCCACGCCTAGCATATACGGCAGAAAAGTTGCTAGGGTACCCTTAAGTATATCCATGATAGTAACGGTTAGCCCTGCCTTGACACCAAGTGTCCTGAAGGTATTTGTCCCGCCCAGATTTTTACTGCCATGCTCCCGGATGTCGATTTTGTAAAATGTTTTACCAATTATTAAACCGGAAGGAATCGAACCGATCAGGTAGGCAGCCAGTAAAGTGATAAATGTAAGCATTCTATTACCCTTTCTTTTAAGAAAAATCTTCTTTTTTTATAACGTTTAAGTGTCGATTGTTCCTTTTTCAAAAATAAACGTGTAGAAATAGCTAAAAACAGCCTTAAAATACCTGTTAAGCTTCTCTTATTGTAACATTTTCGTGACAAAATGGTATGGCTGTCCAAAAAAAATCCACTAAAAAAATGAATTTTCCTTGATGAACTTACATCTTTTGATATACGTTAAGTTCATGAAGGGTGAAAGGTTTAGCCTTCCTTATTTTCGTCAATATAAAATGATGGATGCCTCCTTGTATAAATTGTTACAATACGTGGTAGTCTGTATGAACATAAGAAAGTTAAGTGAGTCATGCCTTTTCGAAACTTTTTCTTTCTTGTATAATGGTTTTTCTTAATAATGGCAATAAACAGCTTTTGTCTGTAAAATACCTTAGTTAGGAATACTCTTTAGTCAAATATTACATTTTATTATAAAGGGGATTGAAAAGAATGATAGAAAATCCAAGCAGGGAAGAAATGGGAAAGATGTTGAAAAAATCAAAGCGCATTGCTGTCGTTGGTTTATCTAATAACCCTGAGCGTACTTCTTATATGGTATCGAAGGCCATGCAGGAAAGCGGATATGAAATCATTCCGGTAAACCCTGCTATATCTGAAGTGCTAGGTGTCAAGGCAGTTAAAGCCCTGAAAGATATTGAAGGGCACGTCGATATCGTCAATGTTTTCCGCCGTTCAGAGTTCCTTCCGGAGATAGCCAAGGAATTTGCAGAAATCGATGCAGATATCTTTTGGGCGCAGCTAGGGGTAGAAAATGAAGAAGCCTATAATTTTTTGAAAGAAAAAGGATATACTGTCATCATGAATCGATGCATAAAAGTCGAACACGCCCTTACCAAGTAAAATGAAGAGCGGAACTTCCGCTCTTTTTTTTAGGCATCGCTGTATCTCAACCGGAGAAAAAACTAAAAGGCAGCCATAGCGGGCATTGAGCGGTCGGGAAATTTGGGCCATTAAAGCTTAATTTGATTAAAATAATAAAAGTATATTTGCCAAATGAAAATTTACCGCTACAATTAGAATGGTAGCTATGATACGTTTTGTTCCACACAAATGTGCAAACGCTAATAAAAAGGACGAAAAAATAGAACACTTGTTCTTTGTTCGAGAAAGTATTATACTTTTTATAAGATATTAACGTATTAATGAATTTGTTAAGCTAGTGAGTCATTTCATTGCAGTATGATTTGGCCCGGAAATTGTGTTTAGTAAGGAAAGGGGAATTTCTGTGGCAAAGAAAGTAAAAACAATCGAGTACAATGATGATGCAATTCAGGTACTGGAAGGACTCGAAGCGGTCAGAAAACGTCCCGGTATGTATATCGGCAGTACTGATGCACGCGGACTTCATCATTTAGTGTACGAGATTGTAGATAACTCCGTAGATGAGGCTTTAGCTGGATATGGAGACCAAATTAGTGTGAAAATACATAAAGATAACAGTGTAAGTGTGTCTGATAAAGGGCGCGGAATGCCTATTGGCATGCATAAATTAGGTAAACCGACGCCTGAAGTCATTTTGACGATTCTTCATGCTGGAGGTAAATTTGGACAAGGCGGATATAAAACGAGTGGAGGCCTTCATGGAGTAGGTGCTTCGGTCGTTAACGCGTTGTCTGAATGGCTTGTCGTGACGATCAAAAGGGACGGGTTCATTTACGAACAACGTTTTTTCAATGGCGGAAAGCCAGAAACCACACTGGAGAAAATCGGTAAAACCAATCAAGCTGGGACCAAAATCCACTTCAAGCCCGATCCGAAAATATTTTCGGTGACGACTTTTAATTATGATATCCTATGTGAACGTCTTCGCGAATCGGCTTTTCTTTTAAAAGGCATGAAGATAGAATTGACGGATGAGCGTAACGACCATAATGAAATTTTTCACTATGAAAATGGAATTGAAGCGTTTGTTGATTATTTAAATGAAGAAAAAGAGACCCTTCATAGTGTAGTCAGCTTGGAAGGGGAACAAAATGGGATAGAGGTCGAACTCGCCTTTCAATTCAACGATGGTTATTCAGAAAATATTTTAAGTTTTGTAAATAACGTTCGTACAAAAGACGGAGGAACCCATGAGATTGGTGCAAAAACGGCCATGACAAGGGCATTTAATGATTATGCCAGAAAAATGGGTCTATTAAAGGAAAAAGATAAAAACCTCGAAGGTACCGATATACGTGAAGGCTTGTCTTCAATCATTTCAGTACGTATCCCTGAAGAACTTCTTCAATTCGAAGGACAAACCAAGAGCAAGCTTGGAACCAGTGAAGCCCGTTCTGCAGTCGATTCCATCGTATCAGAGCACTTAGCCTACTTTTTTGAAGAAGATCCGACCACGAGTACCCTATTGGTTAAAAAAGCGATTAAAGCGTTCCAAGCAAGGGAAGCGGCACGCAAAGCTCGTGAGGACGCAAGAAGCGGGAAGAAAAGGAAAAAATCTGATGCCATCCTTTCTGGGAAATTAACACCAGCTCAATCGAAAAATCCCGAACGGAATGAATTGTATCTTGTGGAAGGGGACTCTGCTGGGGGATCCGCTAAACAAGGGCGGGATCGCCGTTTCCAAGCAGTACTGCCATTACGGGGTAAAGTTATCAATACGGAAAAGGCCAAACTAGCCGATATTTTTAAAAACGAGGAAATAAATACGATCATCCATGCTATCGGCGGAGGTGTCGGGGCGGAGTTCAACACGCCGGACACTAACTATGATAAAGTGATCATCATGACTGATGCTGATACGGATGGTGCCCATATCCAAGTGCTGCTGCTGACTTTCTTTTATCGCTATATGAAGCCGTTAATAGAGTCAGGGAAGGTTTACATTGCCTTGCCCCCTTTATATAAAGTGAGCAAAGGGACCGGGAAGAAAGAAGTCATTGAATATGCTTGGAGTGACGAAGAACTTCAGGGAGCGATAGACAAGGTGGGGAAAGGCTATATGATTCAGCGCTATAAAGGGCTGGGTGAGATGAATGCCGACCAATTATGGGATACCACCATGAACCCGGAAACAAGGACATTGATACGTGTGAAGATCGATGATGGTGCCCGTGCAGAAAGACGTGTGACAACATTGATGGGAGATAAGGTTGAACCGCGTCGTAAGTGGATTGAAGCCAATGTCGCTTTTGGTCTCGAAGAGGAATCGAATATTTTAGATAATGAAAATATGTCGATTGAAGAGGAGGTCATTAACGATGGTATTTGAAGAAACGTTTCGAGATTTGCCGCTTGAAGAGGTAATTGGTGACCGCTTCGGGCGTTATAGTAAATATATTATCCAAGATCGGGCACTTCCGGATGCTAGGGACGGTTTAAAACCGGTGCAGCGCAGGATATTGTATGCGATGCATGTCGAAGGAAATACCCAGGAAAAAGGATTCAGGAAATCCGCAAAAACGGTCGGTAATGTAATTGGTAACTATCACCCTCACGGAGATTCGTCCGTTTATGAGGCAATGGTTCGGATGAGCCAAGACTGGAAGCTGCGGAAGGTCATGGTCCAAATGCACGGAAACAATGGCAGTATCGATGGTGATCCTCCTGCTGCGATGCGGTATACGGAAGCAAGGCTTTCATCGATTGCCTCCGAGATGCTGCGGGATATAGAAAAAAGGACGGTCGATTTCGTACCGAACTTCGATGATACTTCAGAAGAGCCTATTGTATTGCCTGCAATGTTCCCTAACCTGCTTGTAAACGGCTCTACAGGAATTTCAGCCGGCTATGCCACTGAAATCCCGCCACATCAACTAGGTGAAGTCATTGATGCTGCCATTATGCGAATCGATAAGCCAGAAGCGACAGTCGCTGATTTAATGACGGTCATTAAAGGGCCGGATTTTCCTACTGGCGGTATCATTCAAGGAATTGAAGGCATTCGTAAGGCCTATGAAACAGGTAAAGGGAAAATAATCATTCGCGGGTTGGCGGAAGTGGAAACGATTCGGGGCGGCAAGCAGCAAATCGTCATCACTGAAATCCCATATGAAGTCAATAAAGCAAACCTTGTCAAGAAAATGGATGAGTTCCGTCTTGACCGGAAAGTGGAAGGCATTGCCGAAGTAAGGGATGAAACCGACCGTACAGGACTGCGCATTGTCATTGAACTGAAAAAAGAAGCAGATGCAAATGGAGTTCTGCATTATTTATACAAAAATTCCGATCTCCAAATCGCATACAATTTCAATATGGTTGCGATTTATAAAAAACGGCCAACATTGATGAGCCTGCCTAAAATGCTCGATGCATATATCGAGCACCGTAAAGAGGTAATCGTGAACCGTTCACGTTATGAGTTGCAAAAGGCACATGACAGGGCACATATCGTCGATGGTTTAGTGAAGGCTTTATCCATATTAGATGAAGTCATCGCTGTCATCCGGGCATCTAAAGACAAACGGAATGCTAAAGATAACCTCATTGCTAAATTCGCTTTTACAGAAGCGCAAGCTGAAGCCATTGTCTCCTTGCAGTTATATAGGCTGACAAATACCGATATTACAGCACTTGAAGCAGAGGCAGCGGAATTGAAGAACAAAATTGAGGAATTGACAAAGATTCTTGGCAGTGAAAAAGTTCTTCTTCAAGTAATTAAAAAAGAACTTAGATTCATTAAAAAGGGCTTTGATGACGGACGGCGTTCCAAAATCGAAAAAGAAATTGAAGAAATCAAAATCAATCTTGAAGTCTTGATTGCTAGTGAAGACGTGATGGTTACCGTGACGAAAGAAGGCTATGTCAAACGGACATCGTTACGATCATATGCAGCATCAGGAGGTCTTGATTTTGGCATGAAGGATTCCGACCGCCTGCTCCAGAGGCTGGAGATGAATACAACTGATGTCCTCTTGCTGTTCACATCCAAAGGGAACTACCTATACTGTCCAGTTCATCAGCTTCCTGATATTCGCTGGAAGGAAACCGGTCAGCATATCGCGAACATCATTCCGATCGACAGGGAAGAACAAATCATAAAAGCGATTCCTATCAAAGATTTTACCATGCCGGAATTCTTAGTGTTCATCACGAAAAATGGTATGGTGAAAAAGACAGAATTAGCTTCCTATAAAGCCCAGCGTCATTCAAAACCGCTGGTTGGTGTCAATTTAAAAGGTGACGATGAACTGGTCGATGTCCACCATACCGATGGACAGGCTGACCTTTTCCTAGTCACTCATAACGGATACGGTCTATGGTTTGATGAAGAAGAAGTAAGTGTTGTCGGTGTCAGGGCAGCAGGAGTCAAAGGGATTAATTTGAAAGAAGATGACTATGTCATTGGCGGAAAGGTTTTGGCCAAGGATAGTAAAGAATCGATCTTTATCGTTACACAGCGCGGGGCCATAAAGAAAATGAAATTAACCGAGTTTGAAAAAACGAGCCGGGCAAAACGCGGTGTCGTGGTCTTGAGGGAATTGAAATCGAATCCTCATAGGGTCATTGGTTTCGATATCATTAACAAAACCGACAGTCTATTCATTCTTTCTGAAAAGGGAACAATTGAAACGATTCATGCCGCATCATTAAAAAATCATGATCGGTATACGAATGGGTCATTTGTTTTTGATGAAACGGTTAGTGGGAAAGCGAAAGAATTATGGAAAATATCATTGGAAGATGACTCAGCCATAGAGCGATGAATCATTTTTTGAACGGGATGCTGATTTATCAGCATCCCGTTTATTTTCCTATACATGTTTAGTTATATCCTTCCAGAATATAATCCCCGCCTGCCCCGCACTACAAGTTGAGTCCTTTTACGAAAGTAATCAATCAATTCAAAAATGACTTATTGAGTCAAATTTAAATCCTAGTATTATGAGCCTAATATTATTAAGAGGACAGCAAATAATTCAATTTTGAATTTTACCATTAATTGAATCTATGTAACATAACGATTTATTTTTGGCACACTCCTTGCATATTGTTTAGTATGACTTCTTTATTTTTTTGAATGAAGAAAGGGGAGGACCAATGGATAGACCTTGGAAAAAGCATATCCCGCAAGGAAATCCAATTGAAATTGATATTCCTGAAATGTCTTTGACAGAACTATTTTATCAATCAGTCGAACAATATTCGAATAAAACAGCGGTTACGTTCATGGAGCAAAGGTATACATATTCAGAGTTGGGGAAGTTAGTAAAAAGATGTGCACGCGTGCTTGCTGATGAAGGTATTGGAAAGGGGGATCGTGTGGCTCTTATGCTTCCCAATTGTCCCCAATATCCAATTGGTTTTTTTGGAACCCTTTTGAATGGAGCCATTGTTGTCCAAATCAATCCAATGTATAAGGCGAACGAATTAATACATGTCCTGAAAGATTCAGGTGCAAGGCACATCATTGTGCTCGACGATTTATTGCCAATAGTTGAAGCCGTTATAGCTGAAACCGATGTTGAAAAGGTGTTGAGCGTGTCGCTGGAAATGGGCAAATGTGAAATGACAAAAAAGCTACTATCTGTAACAGAGGCGGATTTCACTGTGGAGATTGAACCTGCCGAAGATGTCGCCGTTCTCCAATATACAGGAGGAACGACAGGGCGTTCTAAAGGGGCGATGCTAACCCATCGTAATATTGTTGCCAATACGCTGCAAAGTGCAGCCACTTCAAGAAGCAATACTCAAAAGGGGAAGGAAAGGGTACTTGGCGTATCCCCATTATTTCATGTTTACGGCATGACTTCAGGAATGAACCTGACGTTTTATAATGGCGGGGAATTAATTCTTGTATCCCGGTTTCAGGTGACGGAGATCGTCGATATTATCAATAATCTTAAACCGACTATTTTTCCAGGGGTACCGACGATGTATATTGCTTTATTACAATATTACCAGTCACATCCATTTGATTTGGATACATTGAAATCTTGCGTTTCGGGTTCGTCACCATTGCCATTGAATGTACTGTCAAGATTCAACGAATTGAGTGGAACAAAGATTGCAGAGGGCTATGGCCTGTCCGAGGCGTCACCAGTCACGCATCGGAATCCAGTTAGCGGCCTGCAAAAACCCGGAAGTATCGGGATTCCTATACAAAATACCGATGCCGCCATCATTGACAGTATTACAGGGGAGCCAGCCCTCTTGGTTGATACACCAGGTGAATTGGTCATAATGGGTCCACAGGTGATGAAAGGCTATTGGGGCATGCCTGAAGAGACGCGGCAGACGATTCAAAACGGATGGCTGCATACCGGTGATATTGCCAAAATGGATGAAGATGGCTTCTTTTACATTGTGGGACGGAAGAAAGAGATGATCATCGCAGGTGGTTTCAATATTTATCCAATTGAAATTGAAGATATACTATACAGCCATCCTAAGGTTCTGGAAGCTGCCGTCTTTGGCGTTCCCGATCAATATCGCGGTGAAACGGTACATGCTGCGGTAGTTCTAAAACCGAATGAAAGAATAGCTGAAAACGAATTGAAGGATTATTGCCGAAAGCAGCTCGCTGCCTTTAAAGTCCCAAAAGCAATCACATTTGAAAGTGAACTTCCGAAGACGGCGGTCGGTAAAATCTTAAAACGCAAACTTCAAGAAAAACATATCGCTTATCTGGATAAAATATGAAAGCGTTAACACTAATTCACAAATAAAGGGGAATGCAAATGGACTTTCGCTTAGATGAAGACATCTTGCTATTAAAAGAAAATATACGCCAGTTTATCGAAGAGCAAATCGATCCATTTTCCATGCAGATAGAGGATGAAGATCATATCCCGGAATCCATAATAAATTTATCGAAGGAAATCGGGCTATTCGGACTTAGTATCCCGGAAAGGTATGGCGGACTCGGAATCGGGATGGTAGGAAAATGTGCTTTATATGAGGAAATCGGCAAAACCCATAATGGATATACCACTCTGATAGGGGCCCACACCGGTATAGGGACGGTAGGGATAGTTGAAATGGGAAATGAAATGCAAAAGGAAAAGTATCTACCAGATATGGCAAGCGGTAATAGAATTGGCGCCTTTGCTTTAACTGAGCCTGCAGCGGGGTCCCATGCAACGAATCTCAAAATGACGGCTGTCAAAAATGGCGATAAATATATTCTAAATGGGACCAAGCATTATATAACGAATGCAGATGTAGCAGATATTTTTACAGTTATGGCCGTAACGGACAAAGATAAAGGGGCGAAAGGAATCACCTCATTCATAGTAGAAAAGGATTTTCCGGGTTTTAGAGTTGGTAGCCTGGAAAGGAAGATGGGTCTTCGAGGCTCACATTCGGCCGAATTGGTTTTTGAAGATTGCGAGGTTCCTGCCGAAAATGTACTGGGGGACGTTGGCCAAGGGTATGTAAATGCATTGAAGATCCTTGCAAATGGCCGCGCAGGCCTTGCTGCCCGTAATTTGGGGTCCTGTCAATATCTGCTTGACCTATCTACTAAATATGCCACAGAACGTGAACAATTCAATGTCCCGATCATTGATCATCAAGCCGTATCCCATATGATTGCCGAGATGGCAATGGAAATAGAAGCACTTCGCTCATTCACATACCGGGTTGCATGGATGGTCGATCAGAAAGAAAAAATCATTAAAGAAGCGGCAATGCTTAAATTGTATGGTTCGGAAGTATATAATCGTGTCGCTGATAAGGCCGTTCAGATTCATGGCGGGATGGGATACATGAAGGACTATCCGGTTGAACGTTTCTATCGGGATGCCCGAATCACTAGAATATATGAAGGCACATCCGAAATCCAAAAAAATATCATTACCGGACAATTGAAGAGAAAATATCAAAACTAGTCTAATTGGAAAGCGGAGGGGTTAAGATGGATTTACGACTATCGGATGAACAAAAAATGGTACAAAAAACAATACGCAAGTTCGTGGAAAATGAATTGATTCCCTTGGAAAATGAAGTGCTTCGCAATGAAATGGCAGGAAAACCCAGTTTACCAGAGGGGACATTGAAAGATTTACAGGAAAAAGCAAAAAAAGCTGGGTTTTGGGGCATCAATACCCCGGAGGAATATGGCGGGGCAGACCTAGGGCAGCTTATGATGGCAATTGTCTTGATGGAAGTATCAAAAACGTTTGTACCATTCAGCTTTGGAGGTTCGGCTGATAACATACTTTATTATGCAAATGAAGAACAGAAACAGAAATATCTGATCCCTACGATTAACGGTGAGAAAAAGTCCTGTTTTGCCATGACGGAGCCGGGGGCTGGGTCCGATACGCGAAATATTAAAATGACGGCAATAAAAGAAGGGAACGAATGGGTGCTTAACGGTGAAAAAACTTTCATTACCGGAGGAAATGATGCCGATTTCGTCATGGTCATTGCTGTAACCGACAAAGAACGTCATCAAGCAACCGGAACGGAGGGGGTAACCTGTTTCATTGTAGACCGTGATATGGGCTGGAGATCAGAGTATATCAATACGATGGGAGAATGGGGACCGGCCGGTTTAGTTTTTGATAATGTCAGGGTACCCGAAGAAAACATCTTAGGGGAAGTGCATGGCGGTTATCAACTAGGCTTGGAATGGATTGGGTTTGCTAGATGGATCGTGGGCGCACGTGCTGTCGGTTCTGCAGAAAGATTGCTGCAAATGGCTATAGAATACGCTAAAGAGCGTGTCACATTCGGTAAACCGATCGCGGAGCGCCAGGCCATTCAATGGCAGATAGCTGATTCGGCCGTAGAGATTGAAGCTGCAAGATGGCTTGTATTGAATGCGGCTTTTACACTTGATAATGGGGAAGACAATCGCCATTTAGCTTCAATGGCTAAACTTTATGGAGCAAATATGGGGAATCGGGTCGTTGATCGCGTATTGCAGATACACGGAGGCATGGGCTATACGAAGGAGCTTCCCATCGAGCGTTGGTACCGCGAGGCCAGGCTTTGGAGGATTTATGATGGTACGGATGAAATACAGCGTATGATCATTTCCCGAAATTTGATTAAAGGGCATGTTAAATTAGGACAATTCTTATAATAGATTAGGAGGAAACGATTATGACAGGGAGATTTTCAGGGAAAACGGCTTTAGTTACAGGTGGAAGCAGAGGGATTGGCCTGGCGATCGTCGAACTATTTGCCAGTGAAGGCGCAAACGTGGCGATTATCGATATCAACGAAGAGGTTTTGACATCAACAGGAAATGTATTAAGGGATAAGGGTTATACCATTTTTACCAAAGTGGCCAATGTGGTCAATTCCGAAGAGGTGGAAGCATCCATAAAAGAAATAGCCGATACATTCGGATCGCTTGATATTCTCGTGAATAATGCCGGGGTCATCCGGGATAATCTACTTTTCAAAATGACCGATTCAGATTGGCAGACGGTAATGGATGTGCATTTAAAAGGTACTTTCAATGCAGTACGTGCCGCCCAGAAGCATATGGTTGCAAATAAATACGGAAGAATCATCAATATATCATCCACTTCGGCCCTAGGGAACCGCGGTCAGGCTAATTATTCAGCTGCTAAAGCCGGGCTTCAAGGGTTAACAAAAACACTGGCGATTGAACTTGGCAAATACGGGATAACGGCTAATTCGGTCGCACCAGGTTTTATCGAAACTGAAATGACGAAAGAAACAGCTAGGCGGGTGGGAGTGAGTTTTGAGCAATTCATCCAGGATAGGGCAAACAGTATTCCGGTTGCAAGAAGCGGTTTGCCAAGTGATATTGCTCATGCTGTTGCATTCTTTGCCGATGAAGCATCCTCATTCATTAGTGGGCAGGTTTTATATGTTGCGGGCGGTCCAAAAAATTAAGGGGAAAGGCGGGATGTTATGTTCAATGAAAGTATTGGAAAACGATCTACCCCCGTTAAAAATATAGTTGAACGGGGAGCCGTTAAAAAATTCGCATTATCGATTGGTGATCCCCACCCGATGTTCATTGATGAAGAAATAGGCAGGCAATCAAGGTACGGAACGAATATAGCTCCACCAACTTTCCCAAGGGTCTTTGAGTTTGGGACGATTGAAAGTTTAAGTCTCCCGAATAAAGGATTGATTCATGGTGAGCAGATATATCGCTATCACAGGCCGCTGAAGGTAGGGGAAGAAATCACCTGTTATACGGAAGTGAAAGACTACTATGAGAAAAAAGGGAAACAAGGGGAAATGGGATTTCTAGCCTTTAAAAATTATGGGACGGATGCAAATGGGGAAATTGTCTTCACTGCTGAACAGCTTGTCATTTTAAATGAAACGATCAGAAGGATGGTGATGAGTAAGTGACGACATTAACCGAACTTCATATTGGTGACTCGTTACATTCAATCGAGCTTCCACCTGTAACGCGATTGGACCTCATAAAATATGCCGGCGCATCAGGTGATTTCAATCCCATTCATACCATTGATGAGGAAGCAAAAAATGCTGGTCTTCCCGGTATTATCGCACATGGAATGTGGACGATGGGAAACCTCGCAAAGCTTTTCAGTAATCTTTATGAAATTGGATTTATCGAAGAATACAAGATTCGCTTCAAAGGAATGGTTTTCTTGAATGATGTCATAACTCTTCATGCGGATCTAAAAGAAAAAAATGGGAATAGGTATTTTTTCAATGTAGCGGCCACTAACCAGTCAGGTAAGGAAGCGATCAGTGGAGAGGTTATTTTTAAGACTTACTGAGGGAAAGTAGTGATGAAAATTATTTCATCACTACTTTTTTTAGGAGCGAAATTCGACAATTTTAAAGGAGTTTCGAAATTTATCCAGAATTGTACTTAAAAAGAATTCTTTTTGCGGCGGTGAATAGTAATGAATCAAGTGAAACAGGATTCTCAGATTAATTTGCTCAAAGAGTGGACCTTTCCTGCACTAGTCGTGGATTCTGCAAATCGGATAAAGGATTGGGGCACCTATTTTAATCAATCGTTAAGTCAGAGTGGTAATAATACACTAACCGAACAATTCGATGAGTGGCAATTTCTCGATAATAAAAGGCTTGCAGCTGCGAGGCTGCATGATAAACGGTATTTATTTTTATTAATGAAACAAATGGATACTGACAATAGTTTCTATATAGGCAGTGAAACAGAATTTTTGGACGATTTATTGATTGATGCTCATAAAACGGATAAATTGAATCGCGCACTGGATGCCATTATCGAAAATTCCTATGATGGGATATACATCACCGATCAAGATGGAATCACGCTTTATACCAATTCGGCAATTGAACGGATTACTGGTATACCAAAAGAGTATTATATCGGCAAATCGGTGGACCAATTAATTAAACGCGGCATCTTGAATGCTTCGGTGACGCATAAGGTAGTGAAGCTGAGACGAACGGTATCGGTCGTACAGGATAATTTTGCTGGAAAGGAAACATTGATTACAGGAAGTCCCGTTTTTAATGCCGAAGGGGAAATAGAGCAAGTCGTTACGAATATAAGGGATTTATCTGATTTAAATGAACTGATGCATGAGTTGACGAAAGTTAATGAGCTGAATAATCAATATAAGCAGGAAATTGAGAAACTGCGGAAGATAACAAGCAAGGATGGAGTCGTATTTGTCAGTGATAAAATGAAAATGATCTATGAGATTGCTGAAAGAATATCGGATATCGATGCGACCGTACTCATTCTGGGAGAAACGGGTGTTGGAAAGGATGTCCTTGCCCGCAATATTTATAATCGGAGCATCCGATCTAAAAAAGGTGATTTCATCAAAATAAATTGTGGGGCAATTCCCGCTGATTTATTGGAATCCGAGCTCTTTGGATATGAAGGAGGGGCTTTTACCGGAGCCAATCAAAAAGGCAAACCAGGGATGTTTGAGCTGGCAGAGAGTGGGATCTTATTCTTGGATGAAGTCGGTGAGCTGCCCTTGCAACTTCAAGTGAAGCTGCTTCGGGCCCTTCAGGAAAGGGAGATTCAAAGAATCGGAGGTACAAAGCCAAAGAAAATCGATGTTCGGATAATAGCAGCCACGAACCGAAATTTATCGGAGATGGTCAAATCGGGTGATTTTCGGGAAGACCTCTTTTACAGGCTGAATGTCATTCCGATTACGATTCCTCCTCTAAGGGAAAGAAGAGAGGATATCTTGGCATTGACTGACTTATTTTTAACAAAGGCAAACGAACAATATAAATTCTCAAAAGAAATAGATTCGCGGTTGAAGGAATATTTTTATCAACATGATTGGCCAGGAAATGTCCGTGAATTGATTAATATAGTGGAGAGGCTCGTCGTGCTGACGGATAATCAAATATTATCGATTAACGACCTTCCGGAAGAATATCAGCCGGAAAATCGGAATCAGCCGAACCTCAATGCTACCCTAACTTTAAAAGAAGCGGTGGAAAGGGCCGAAAAGGAAATCTTGACGAAAGCGGCTCAAACCTACCAAACTACATATGAAATCGCGGAAGCCCTTGATTCCAGTCAGGCAACAATTGTGAGGAAACTTAAAAAATATCGATTAAAGGTCAGTGGAAAAGAATAGGTAAGTATGAACAGCACCTGCATTGTTGGACATTATTCAACAATTCGGGTGCTGTTTTTTGACTGAAATTCCTAATTATATTTACGCGTTTTTTTGGGCGGGAACGGGCTTTATTACCTTATGGGTTTTTAGAAATTTATTGGTTGTAAAGTTGTTTTTTTTACCTGCTATTGTGTGAAATGATTGTAGTTAAAAGGGGATTTTTGAATCCTCTACATTTTATGTCTTCAATTAATTCTTTTATTGATTCAGAAATGATTTTTACAGTCAATAGTGAATGACGGACATCCCATATGGAATCGATACTTTTGATTTTTACAATTCAATAATGAATTCACTGACTGGTGAATAGCCTTATTGACGGTGATTTAATGTTTGGCACGGCACTTGCATTTATTAACAGGAAATTAATCTACGGAATGATCCTCCTATAGAAGGTGCAAGGTGAAAGGGGTGAATGAACCAGACGATTATCATGGGTAAACCGTTATTAAAGAGAAGATGGAATCATTGGCTATCCCTAAAACAGCATATGCTTGTCAGCATACCACTTAATCCTTAAGTAGAGTCAATGAAACTATGATGATTTCTGATGATATCCAATTGAATTAAGTGGCCATAAGAAATGAAAGCGCTAACAACTGATCAAGGGGCTTATTCCGCTTACGCTAAGCTATATCTGTTGGTGGAGAATATAGGGTAATAAAACTTGCTGTTCCTCTCCAAGAGGTTGAGCCTGTGGGGAAATAAGTGAAAGTGTTTCTCGTCGCAGATGTGTGCTTTCAAAATATGGACAGGATTGTGGACCAGGGAATGAACAGCATAGTGAAATTCAATAATTTTCAAGGAGGAAGTAAATGGAAATTTTGATCCAGCAGCTTTTTAATGGTTTGACGATTGGCAGCGTATATAGTCTTGTTGCCCTGGGATTGACGCTAGTATATGGAATTTTGCATATCCCGAACTTTGCCCACGGTGCCCTATATATGTTGGGTGGATATATCACATTGTCAATGATGACATTATATGGGGTCAATTACTGGATTGCCATGTTTGTATCCATTATCGTTGTTGGTTTGTTGGGAGTCCTTTTGGAACGTTTCGTGTTCCGCCTGTTAAGGGAGGCACCTCCATTGCACGATAAGATTGCAGCAATCGGAATTCTCCTTTTTCTTGAAGCTTTTGCCCAATTTGTCTGGGGTGCCGACTTCCATACAATGACTTCTCCATACGGGCAAGTGGTCAATATCATGGGCCTGACATTCACACTTCAGCGATTATTGATCATCGTGTCAGCTATCGCAGTGATGGTTTTACTTTACCTTTTCCTTAAGAAAACTTATGCCGGTTCAACGATAATAGCGATGTCCCAAAGCCGTGAAGGGGCGTCATTAGTGGGAATCAACATTAATAAAGTCGCGATGCTTACCTTCATGATATCGGGTGGATTAGCAGCGATCGCTTCATCCCTTGCATCACCGATTAACCTTGTTTTTCCAGGCATGGGGCATTTAGTCATCCTAAAAGCATTCGTCATTATCATCTTGGGAGGGATGGGGAGCATCCCGGGGGCGATCGTAGGCGGATATATCTTAGGTTTCAGTGAGAGCTTGGGCGCAACTTATATTTCAAATGATTATAAAGACATCATTGCATTCATTCTTTTAGTCGTAATATTAACCGTGAAACCAACAGGTCTTTTTGCCAAGGGGGAGAGGTAGCGTGAAGATATTAACGAAAAGAAATGGGATTATCGCACTTATCATCTTTGCTTTTTCATTCCCCTTTATCGCGCAAAACGACTATTATCTCCATATGCTGACACTTTCGTTCATCTGGGCGATAGCTGTTTATGGAATCAATTTATTATCAGGCTATACTGGATATCTCTCGCTTGCACATGCTGGTTTTTTTGCGATTGGAGCATATTCACTAGGCCTGCTGACGGTAAAAGCGGGAATGAACTTTTGGCTGGCACTTGTAGCGGCATGTATAATCACATGTGCAATTGGGTTTTTGATCGGTTTGATCGCGCTGAGGACAAAGGAACACTTTTTCGCGATTTATACTCTATGTGTGGGTTACATCATATATCTGGTCATCGATAAATGGGAGGGACTTACAGAGGGGGTTAGGGGATTAATCGGTATACCTGCTCCTGGGAATATAGGGCCGATCACATTCGATACTGCAGCATCCCAATATTATCTAGTCCTCATTTTCCTGCTTGCAGTGATTTTAATCGTGTATCGAATTATACGCTCGTTGACCGGCAGGACGTATATGGCCATCAGGAACAGCGAGGACCTTGCCCAAACGATTGGTATATCCACAATGAAGAATAAGTTAACCGCATTTGTCCTATCCACATTCTTTGCAGGATTGGCAGGTGCCTTGTATGCTTCATTCATTCGTTTCATTGGACCTGATATCGGATCAACTGCCATAATGTTCGATCTATTGATGTATTTATTGGTTGGTGGAATCGGGACACTTTCAGGCCCGTTGGTAGGAACATTATTGTTAGTAATCCTTTCGCAGAATTTGCAATTCCTTCAAGAATATCGAATGTTGATATTCGGGCCTTTGCTTACGGTGATCATTATCTTTTATCCGCGCGGAATCGCAGGGGCCTTCTTTGATTGGCAAAGAATGCGAAAAGATAATGAGCTGTCCGAGGTGAGGAGCGAAATGCACATAAAAGCTGAGGAGGGATGAATTTGCTAATCGAAACGAAGAATTTGACAAAGCGGTTTGGAGGATTGGCGGCCGTCAATAATGTGGATTTTACAATTGAAAAAGGTAGAATCAATGCAATAATCGGACCAAATGGTGCAGGAAAATCAACTTTTTTTAACTTGATCAGCGGCTTTCATCGACCAACTTCTGGGACGGTCCTTTTTAAAGGGATTGATATCACCAAACTTCCTGCCAATGAAATAGCGGGGCTCGGAATTTCAAGAACCTTTCAAACGACAAGCCTTTTTGATCAATCGACCGTATTGGATAATGTCATTGTCGGGCATAGACTGCGAACCAAATCCAATCTGGTGGATGCCATTCTAAGAACAAAACTATTAAAACGGGAGGAAGCGGCATGCAGGGATAAGGCGATGGAGGTACTTGATATTGTTGGATTGACGGAATCGGCTGACAGAATGGTCTCCAGCATCTCCCAGGAGGAAAAGAAACGGACAGCCATTGCTCTTGCCCTTGCGACGGAACCGGAAATTATCTTTCTTGATGAACCTGCTGCGGGAATCAACCCGGATGAAACGGAAGGCTTGACAGAACTGATTAAAAAATTGAATCGATCGGGACTGACCGTTTGTTTAATCGAGCACAAAATGCATATGATCATGAACTTGGCAGATGACATTATGGTCCTTAATTACGGAGAAAAAATTGCGGAGGGCACACCTAAGGAAATCCGAGGAAATGAAGCGGTGATAAAAGCCTATTTGGGAGGTAGTGCCAGTGCTTAAGTTAACCGATGTCGCCGTGAATTATGGGAGTTTCACTGCGATAAAACATGTGAATATCGAAGTTGCCAAGGGAGAGATCGTTGTTTTATTAGGAGCTAATGGGGCAGGAAAAAGCACGACTTTTCGTTCCATAAGCGGAATCAGTAAGCTGTCCAAGGGGGAAATTCATTTTCTGGGCATGCCGATAGGGGGCCGTGCCCCGGATCAGAATGTTCGGGAGGGAATCGTCCAGTGTGCCGAAGGACGTAAACTGTTTCCACAGATGACCGTCCAGGAAAATCTGAGGATGGGTGCTTATGTGCATCGAAAGAAGAAAGCGGAGATCAAGGATTCCTTGGAATACGTCTATCACTTATTCCCGATTTTAAAAGAAAAACATCATGATGAAGCGGGAAGCCTGAGCGGAGGCCAACAGCAAATGCTCGCAATTGGAAGAGCTTTGATGTCAAAACCGAAATTGTTGATGCTTGATGAGCCTTCGGTGGGACTCGCTCCACTTATTGTCGAACAAATGTTTCGGGTCATTGAAGAAATAAACCGCGAAGGAATCGCGGTCCTGCTTGCTGAACAAAACGCGAATGCTGCCCTCGGCATTGCAGATAAAGGATATGTTTTCGAAAATGGGGAAATTGTCGTTCAAGGGACAGCAAGTGAGTTATTAGCCAATGATGAAGTAAGGAAAGCGTATATTGGGGCCTGAAAAAATAGAATGGGGGATTTTTATGAAAAAACTGAAAGTATTATTTGTCTTTCTCCTGCTAATCTTCACTGTTTTGGCCGGGTGCAATAAAGGGGATAGCTCTGTGTCAAGCAGTGGCAGTAAAGGCAAAGGTGAAAATGTCGTTAACATCGGTTTTAGCGGTCCTTTAAGCGGTGCAGCAGCCTTATATGGGAAACGGACATTGAATGGTGTCGAAATGGCCGTCAATGAAATTAACGATGCTGGCGGGTTTGAAGTAGATGGTAAGAAATACACGCTGAATTTAGTATCGTTGGATGATAAATACTTACCTAATGAAACAGGGTCGAATGCTAAACGATTAATTCAGGAATATGATACGCCGATCATTTTCACGCCTCATAGCGGAGGTGTGCTGGCACTTCAGGTTTTTAATGAACAAGAGGAATTCATCATTGGGGCATATACGAGTGAGCCGGCAGTGACCGAGAGCGGAAATTCATTAACCGTTCGGATTCCACCGAATTACGAGGGGTATATCGAACCTTTTACAACATATGCAATGGAACATTTCGGCAAGAAGATCGCCGCTTTGCCAACATCTTCGCAATACGGTAAAGACTGGACGGAAGCCGTGCTTCCACATTGGGAAAAGCAAGGCGGAAAAGTCGTTTATAATTCCTCGATTGATTTCGCCAAAGAAACCGATTTCTTTACGATTGTCACCAATGCCTTGAAAAAAGATCCTGATGTGCTATTTATCGGTGGTGCTTCGGAACCTACGGCAAAAGTAGCGAAGCAAGCTCGGGAGCTAGGATTTAAGGGCGGTTTCATCATCATGGATCAAGCAAAGCTGGATCAAATGAAGCCGATTGCAGGGTCATATGAAACATTGGAAGGCTCGATTGGCGTTCTGCCACTGATGGACTCAGATGAAGAAGCAGTGCCTGCTTTCGTTGAGAAATATCAAAAGGATTATAAGGAAGATCCAAGCTCCGAAGTAGGATTGAATTATATCGCCATGTATGCGTTTGTGGAAGCGATGAAATCTGCAGGCAGCGTTGATGATGCGAAGGCCATCCGTAAACATATGCAGGATGGACTTTCAAATATTGGGCCAGATCAAAAAATATACGATATTCCCTCGATTGATGAAAATGGAGGATTTGCATCAACTATTGTCGTCGGTGCAGTAGAAAACGGGAAAGTAGTCCCTGTCCGTTAACTGGGTAAAGGGATGCAGGTGTTCCGGGTAGTATACTAGTTTAGCATTTTGTTAAATACTTGTTCGTGTATCGTTCCTGATCATAGGGACGGTACACGTTTTTTTATTGTTGAATAAATCTACACCCAAAGATAGTAGGCTCTTATGGGTAAATTACGGCACTCAGAAAGCGGCCATGGATGCATTCTTTAAGTTCGCCGGCATTGGGGTTTGAGGAATGAAAAATGCTAATTAACAAATTTTTCAAAAATATCTTGTATCAGAGTAATGAAAACGCTATCATTGAATATAATATGAAATATAATTTCATTTTTTTCTATTAAAAAATGAAATTATATTTAAGTAATTGTTTATAGGAGGATTTAATTGTCTATGGAGGAACATTTGCGTTCATTAACTACTGAATTACGGAACGAAAAGACGATGAATATCGACAGTGTAAATACGATGGAAGTCATTTCTGCAATCAATAAGGAAGATTTTAAAGTGGCAGCAGCGGTTCAGGAGGTATTGCCAGAGATTGAAACGGTGGTTGAATGGGCTTGCGAATCGTTAAAAAAAGGAGGGAGACTCATATACATCGGGGCAGGAACGAGCGGAAGACTCGGTGTTTTAGATGCCGTGGAATGTCCCCCGACTTTCAGCACACCACCTGATAGGGTGCTGGGAATAATAGCAGGAGGGGAAAATGCGTTTGTTCGGGCTGTTGAAGGAGCAGAGGATAAAGAAGAGTTTGGGGAATGTGATCTGATTGACGTGGAACTTACAGCAAATGATACGGTTATTGGCATCGCGGCAAGCGGCCGTACCCCTTATGTGAGGGGCGCTTTACGTTATGCAAGAAAAGTTGGGGCTAAAGCGGTGGCATTATCATGCAATAAAAACGCGAGCATCACGGAAGCAGCTGATATAGGGATCGAAGTGGTAGTCGGACCGGAAGTGTTAACAGGATCCACTAGAATGAAAGCGGCAACTGCACATAAAATGGTACTCAATATGATTTCAACCGCAACCATGATCCGGTTGGGAAAAGTCTATGAAAATCTGATGGTCGATGTTAATGTCAGTAATCAAAAACTGAAGGACCGCGCAATAAGCATCATAGAAACTGTAACGAATGCTGACTATGATCAAGCTTTGAATACGCTTGAAAAGGCAAATAATCAAGTTAAACCAGCGATCGTCATGATAAAAACGGCAACAGATTATGAAAAAGCAATGGAGTTACTGGAGAATGCGGATGGAGATGTCAGAAAAGCCATCTCGATCTATGAAGATTAAGGAGGGAAGCAATGGCTACAGGAGGATTATCAATCATACAGACGATGTTGAGCAAGCTGCCGCAATCAGAACAAAAACTAGCAGAATATATTCTACAGAATCCTCATGAAGTTGTGAACAGCACTGTACAGGAATTAAGTACGTCTGCCCAAACTAGCGGGGCCGCTGTTATTAGGTTGTGTAAATCGCTTGGAATAAAAGGGTTTCAAGATTTGAAAATAAGGATTGCTGGAGATTTGATGAAGACAGTTGAACAGGGGTACCGGGATATCGAGCCTTCCGAATCACTGTATCGGATTGTGGAGAAAACAACGAGTAATTCGATTCAGACCATTAGGGACACATCTGAAATAATCGATCACGATAATCTCAAACATGCGATAAAGCTGATGCTGAATGCTAAAACCGTCCACTTTTGCGGTGTGGGTGCTTCGAATATAGTTGCTGCTGACGCTCAGCAAAAATTACTTCGCGTCAATAAGGGGGCAACGGCTTTTACAGATATGCATTTAGTTGCAACCCTGATTGCAAATGCTGATGAAAATGACATCGTTTTTGCCATTTCATTTTCAGGGGAAACACCTGAAGTTGTCAATATATTGAAACTGGCAAAGGAACGTGGGGTCAAGACAATCGGGCTGACTCATTATGGCCAAACAACGGTATCATCCTTGTGTGACGTCACACTGTATACATCCTATTCGAATGAAGCACCGTTTCGAAGTGCAGCAACATCCTCACGATTGGCGCAATTATATATGATTGACATTTTGTTTTTGGGGATGGCTTCAGAACAATATGAAGAGACTGTCCAATATATTGATAACACCAGGTCTGCCATTAAATCGATGACAGATCGATATAAATGATTCATATGAGATTTGACAAAGGGGGCTTTTGAATGGGTAAGGGGGATAAGTACGCCATTTTAGCAGAAGAGTTATTGGGGAAATTGGGTGGGGCATCTAATGTTGCCGATGCTGCACATTGTATGACCAGACTCAGGGTACTGCCAATAGATCGTTCGAAAGTAAAAATGGAAGATATAAAAAATACGGAAGGCGTTTTTGGCGTCATTGAAGAGGAAACGATTCAAATCGTCCTCGGGCCAGGCGTGGTGAACAAGGTTCATACAGAATTTGAAAAGCTTCTGGAGGAATCTTCTGGCGATTTGAACTTAAAAGAAGTAGCCTCGAAGAATAAATCAGAGATTGATAGGAAAAACGCAAAACCGTTTAAACTTTTTTTACGCAGGATTGCAAGTATTTTCATCCCTTTAATTCCCGCCTTAGTGGCATCAGGTTTGATTACCGGTATTACAAAAGCAATCGTTCAAGCCGGCTGGCTTGCAGCAGAATCGCAATTAGCCATCATTTTAACTGTTATTGGGTCGGGGCTGTTTGCCTATTTGGGGATTTTGGTTGGGACCAATGCAGCAAAAGAATACGGTGGATCACCTGCACTTGGTGCACTTGCAGGTATCTTAGTCATAAACCCGGCCGTCGGCGACATTTCATTGTTCGGTGAAAATTTGCTCCCTGGCCGCGGTGGGTTGATAGGAGTCCTCTTTGCAGCTATTTTCATAGCCTTGGTGGAAAAACAGGTCAGGAAATTCATTCCCCAATCACTGGATATCATTTTGACGCCAACCATCGCTTTACTCATTACTGGGATTGTCACTTACATTGTATTTATGCCGGTAGGAGGGTTTTTATCGGATGCCATTACGACTGGGCTATTGAATGTTTTGGATTTCGGTGGTGTCGTAGCTGGATTCGTGCTTGGTGCGGCCTTCCTCCCTCTCGTCATTACTGGTTTACATCAAGGTTTAACGCCTGTCCATCTAGAATTGATCAATTCGATTGGTGATGATCCACTGCTTCCCATTTTGGCGATGGGTGGCGCGGGCCAAGTTGGAGCGGCATTTGCCATCTATATGAAAACGAAGAAAGCAAGTTTGAAGCGAGCTATCGGAGGGGGCCTTCCTTCCGGGATGCTAGGTATCGGTGAACCCCTTATATTTGGAGTGACCCTGCCATTGGGCAGGCCTTTCTTAACTGCATGTTTAGGTGCAGGAGTAGGTGGAGCCTTCCAAGCTCAATTCGGAATCGCAACGTCGTCCATCGGTGTGTCCGGACTGCCGCTTACCTTTTTAGTTCATCCAAACCAAATCGGACTGTTCCTCGCTGGGTTGTTCATTTCCTATATAGCAGGATTTATTTTTACGTATTTGTTTGGATTCAAAGATGAAATGGCGGTTGAATTCAAGTGATCGGAATTTCTTTTTATCTACAAGACCCGCATGCAGAAACACAAATCATCCATGCTGCTAACCTGGGAGTGAGGAAAGCATTTACCTCGCTTCATATTCCTGAAGAAAAGGGTGATCTTGTGAAGAGGATGATCACGCTTTTAAAGCTTTCAGAGGCCTATGGAATGGAAATCCATGCAGATGTCTCATTAAACACGCTTGATCATTTAGGGATTAGCAAATTTACGGATTTATGGCCATTAGGTATTAAAGGTATTCGCCTTGATGATGGGTTTGATAAAGAAACGGTCATATCTTTATCTAAGGTGTTTTCACTCTCACTAAATGCAAGTACATTGAATGAAGAAGAACTTTTATCCGTGCTTGGGGGCGGTGTGGAAACGGAAAGTCTGATAGCTTGGCACAACTTTTATCCAAGGCCCGAATCGGGCCTTGAGGAAGGGTTCTTTCATGAACAAAATCGAATGTTCAAGAAATACGGCATACCGATCTTTGCTTTCATCCCGGGTGCAGGAAGTAAACGCGGTCCTCTTCATGAGGGCCTTCCAACACTTGAAAAACACAGGTTGATGAATCCTTACGCTGCCGGTATTGAGCTGATTCAGCATGTGGAAGGAGTTTACGTTGGAGATCAAGGAACGGAGAATAATCTGCTTGAGAATCTAACTGCCTATAAAAATCTAAATATTCTAACTGTTAGAATGGAATCCCGAATCTTGCAAAGCGGTCAGTATAAATTGAGGCCAGATGTTTCTCAAGATGTTTTCCGGCTGCAGAATACCCGGGTCACAGCAAATGTTGAGCCGAGTAATACAGTTGCACGCAGCCTTGGGTCCATAACGATGGACAATGATGCTTACGGAAGGTATCGGGGAGAGGTCCAAATTTGCAAGAGAGACCTAGGGGCAAATCACCGAGTTAATGTGATAGGTCGAGTTATAGAAGAAGATATTCCCTTGCTGTCCCTTCTAAAGCCTGGTCAAACGATAAACCTTGTAATTGAGTGACCAATTGAAACAATTATACAGGGGGTAAATGGATATATTTCATGAAGGCTTGTAAAAAGAGGCGGCTGCGGGGTTTCCAATGCTGCCTTGATTTCTTTATAGAATCTATATAGTTCATTTCCAATCATTTTTCCCCTTCATGAAAGTGGATATGGAATTGTTGCTAACGGAACTAAAAAGTAAACAAGGGAGGAAGCCTAAATGATAAAAAGGATATGTGCCCCTGCTGGAATCGCATTATTCTTTGTTTTATCCATTTTGGGAGGGAATGCGACAGCAAAGGGATCAGAGAATGAAAAATCTGTATCGGATATTCAGGAAATCGTAGAAAACATGACAATCGATGAAAAAGTCGGTCAAATGCTAATGCCCGATTTTCGTAATTGGCAAAAACAAGGAGAAGCGAAGGCGACCGGGTTTATTGAAATGAACTCAGAAGTTGCAAGCATCATCAAAAAATATCATCTGGGCGGTGTGATTCTGTTTGCTGAGAATGTTGTCGAAACCGAACAAACGGTTCGGCTAACAGATGGTTTGCAGATGGCAAGCCAGGACATACCGCTGTTCATAACGATCGATCAGGAAGGAGGAATCGTAACTCGCCTTCAAACTGGAACGAACCTTCCTGGTAATATGGCACTTGGTGCAGCCAGAAATGAGAGTTACGCTTATCAATCTGGAGAAATCATTGGCAAGGAACTGTCGTCACTTGGCATAAATGTCAATTTTGGGCCGTCTGTCGATGTCAATAATAATCCCGGAAATCCTGTTATTGGCGTTCGTTCCTTCAGTTCTGATCCGGAACTTGTATCAAAGCTTGGCATTCAGACGATAAAAGGATTGCAAAATCAGAACATGATAGCGACGACCAAGCATTTCCCCGGCCATGGAGATACAGCAGTCGATAGTCATTATGGTCTCCCTCTTGTTTCTCATGATAAAGAACGTTTGCGTTCCATCGAGTTGGTTCCTTTCCAAAGGGCCATCGATGCTGGAGTTGATATGATGATGACTGCACATGTTCAATTTCCTGCATTCGATGACACTAAGTATATCAGTAAAAAAGACGGTCAAGAAATTATGGTTCCTGCAACGTTGTCAAAAAAGGTCATCACGGGTCTATTACGTGAAGAAATGGGTTTTGACGGTGTTGTGGTTACAGATGCTTTGAATATGAATGCCATCGCGGACAACTTCGGGCAGGAAGAAGCTGTGGTCCTTGCCCTGAAATCTGGCGTTGACATTGCACTGATGCCTGCACAGGTTAATTCGCTTCAAATGGAAAAGAATATAACCACTGTATTCAATGCAGTGAGGGCAGCAGTGGAAAGTGGGGAAATTCCTCTAGGTCAAGTCAATCAATCTGTAACAAGGATACTTGAACTGAAAGTGAAGAGAGGGATATTAAACCCTGACGATACTCCGATCGATAAAAAAATCGAAACCGCGCTTAAAGTGGTCGGGAATGAAGATCATTTGAAAAAAGAAAGGAAAATCGCGGAAGATGCCATCACTCTTTTGAAAAATGAAGACAAAACATTGCCTTTCAAACCTAAGAAAAATGATAAAGTTTTAATTCTTGCTCCTTTTGATGACCAAGTTGAATCCATGTCCAGGAGCATCGGCGAATTAGCTGATAAAAAGAAAATCAAGAAAGTCCAAATAACGGGTATGAGTTTTTCAGGAAAGTCATTTTCAGATCAAGTGGCCAGACTCATTGATGAATCGGACTTTGTCATAACTGGTTCCTATATTGTCAAAAACGATCCGGCTGTCAATGATGGAGTGATAGATGATAGCATTCAAGATTCGTCGAAGTGGGCAACAGCCTTCCCTAGGGCGGTCATGAATCATGCTAAGAAGAAAGATAAAGACTTTGTTTTAATGAGTTTAAGAAACCCTTATGATGTTGCAAACTTTGAAGAAGCGAAAGCGGTTCTTGCTGTTTACGGGTTCAAAGGGTATTCGAATGGGCGTTATAGACAGCCAAATATCCCGGCAGGCATCTCGACCATTTTTGGAGAATCAAAACCTAAAGGCACGATGCCGGTCGATATACCATCAGTAACCAAGCCCAATGAAAGCCTTTATAAATTTGGATATGGATTAGATATTAAATCTGGAAGACCCATTAAAAAATAGGGAGGGATGCAATTTGAAAAGAATGATAACCATATTTACCATTTGTCTGTTGACTTTCGGCATCGTTTCCTCAAAAAGTGTAACCGCTGTTAAAGAGAAGAAAAAACAAAAGGTCAGTCCCGGTATTGAAGTTCTTTTAAAAGAAGAAAAGGACGTATTAAGCGGAAAGAAAGTCGGCTTGATTACGAATCCAACTGGCATCGATTCTAAATTAATCAGCATCGTCGATCTACTTAATGATGATCCGGATATTAATTTGACAGCGTTATTTGGTCCTGAACATGGAGTGCGTGGAGATGCGCAAGCTGGTGCAAGCGTTGAATATTATATTGATGAAAAAACAGGGTTGCCCGTTTATAGCTTATATGGCAAAACGAAAAAACCGACGCCTGAAATGTTAAAGGATGTTGAGGTCCTTGTTTTTGATATCCAGGATGTCGGAACACGCTATTACACTTATATCTACACGATGGCTTATGCAATGGAAGCAGCCAAAGAAAATGATATCCCATTTATCGTGCTGGACCGCCCCAACCCACAAGGCGGGGTGTCGGTAGATGGGCCAGTACTTGAACCTGAATTCTCATCGTTTGTTGGTTTGTACCCAATACCTCTTAAGCATGGGATGACTGTTGGGGAACTCGCGACTTTGTTCAATAAGGAATTTAAAATTGGTGCAGATCTAAAGGTCATCAAGATGAAAGGCTGGAAGCGAGATATGGATTATGACGAAACTGGTCTCCCTTTTGTCTTACCGTCACCGAATATGCCGACAGTTTCCACTACGTTCGTATATCCGGCTACAGGCTTGATCGAGGGAACGAATGTCTCGGAAGGCAGAGGAACAACTAAACCATTCGAGTTGATTGGTGCTCCTTATATAAACAGCGATGAGCTTGCTGGGAAATTAAATGCATTAAGGTTACCTGGCGTAAAATTCAGGGCAGCCTCCTTTACACCTACATTCTCAAAACATGCAGGTAAACTTAGCCATGGAGTGGAAATTTATATAACGGATAGAGAGGAATTCAAGGCTGTCCCTACCGGACTTCACATCATCAAGACCATTCAGGATCTATATCCTGCAGATTTCGAGTTCCTTGCAGCCAAAAATTTCAATTTATTGATTGGCAATGGATGGGTAATGTCAAGAATTGAAGAAGGTTCATCAGTAAATGAAATCATGAAAGAATATCAAGCAAAGCAGGATGCTTTTAAAAAGGTTCGCAAAAATTACTTGCTCTATAAATAAGTGAAAAGAAAAGTCCGGTTGGACTTTTCTTTTTTTATGAGCTTTCGAAGGAGGAGAAAATCGCTAAGACTTTATTCTTGAATAAAGCCAAATTTATAAATGAAATGAAGTTCTAAAATGGAAGGAACAGTTGTCTAATAGAATATGGGGTTTGCCCTAAATCAGTAATTGTCAGGAGGAAAGCGGGATGAAAAAATATCTTCAAAAAATTGGACGTTCCTTGATGCTGCCAGTTGCCGTATTGCCGGCAGCCGCCATATTAATGGGGATCGGTTATTGGATAGATCCTGCAGGATGGGGAGCGGGAAGTCCGTTAGCAGCTTTCTTAATTAAAGCAGGTTCTTCGATCATTGATAATATGGCTATCTTGTTTGCTGTTGGAGTGGCATTGGGCATGTCGAAAGGAAAAGATGGAGCCGCCGCTTTGAGCGGGCTGGTAGCCTATCTAGTCGTAACGACATTGCTTTCCACGGACTCGGTAGCGATGCTGCAAGGAATTGATGCAAAAGATGTAAATCCAGCATTTGTGAAAATAGAAAATGCATTTGTCGGAATCCTCTCGGGCCTTATAGCGGCAGCTATGTATAATCGGTTCAGTAAGGTCGAGCTGCCGGATGCACTCGCTTTCTTTAGCGGTAAACGCCTTGTCCCGATCCTTACTGCGGTTGCCATGCTACTCGTTTCTCTTATATTATTCTTCGTATGGCCACTCATCTACTCCTGGTTAGTTATATTTGGGGAAGGAATAAGTGAATTAGGTGCAGTTGGAGCAGGACTCTATGGATTTTTCAATCGGCTTTTGATACCAACAGGTTTACATCATGCGTTAAACTCCGTATTCTGGTTCGATGTAATAGGACTTAACGATATCGGTAACTTCTGGGCTGGAACAGGAATAAAAGGAACCACGGGCATGTATCAAGCCGGATTCTTTCCCGTCATGATGTTCGGTTTACCGGCTGCTGCTCTTGCCATGTACCATTCGGCAAAATCACGGAAGAAAAAACAAGTCGCCTCATTAATGCTCGCAGCCGGTTTCGCTTCATTTTTCACAGGCGTTACTGAACCGTTGGAATTTGCTTTCATGTTTGTTGCACCAGCCCTGTTTGTTGTGCATGCTTTATTAACAGGAATATCGTTGGCTATTGCTGCCACTTTCCAATGGACAGCAGGGTTCGGTTTTAGTGCAGGGTTCATTGACTTTGTTTTAAGTTCAAGATTGCCATTGGCAAATCAACCTTATATGCTACTTCTTCAAGGACTGGCTTTTGCTGTCATTTACTATTTCTTATTCCGATTCTTGATAAAAAGGTTCAATTTAATGACTCCCGGCAGAGAAGATGATACAGAAGATGAGCTTGATGGCGGAGGAGTGATTGCGGAAGCAGACAGCAGTCATGGCGGGAATGATGAGAGTAAATTCTTTGGAATGGCTTCCGCTATTTATGAGGGTTTAGGCGGAGACGCTAACGTAACATCTGTAGATAACTGCGTTACCAGATTAAGGGTAGAGGTGGAGAATATGGGAGCTGTCGATCAGAATAAAATCAAATCAACAGGGGTTGCTGGAATCAATATCGTGGGTCCCCAAAGCATTCAAGTCATCGTAGGGACACAAGTACAATTCATAGCTGATGAAATTGAAAAGATCCGGCGGCAATAGCTGATACACTAAAAATCTACGATCAGGATTATATTTTCTGATCGTAGAGATTTTTATGATAAAGTACTGATTATAAACGCGCAAAAGATTTATCTTTATTAACTCTGCTCTTAAAATAGAATAAAACGAATCAATGTTCTATAATATATAAGGGTATTGAATGAAGGATTTGCCATGAAGCTTGGAGAATTAGTAATGAAGCTCGTCCGCCAATCATTTGAATAATTAGGAAATCAGCGGTAATGAAGGCTGTATACATACACGTCAATCTAGAGACACGATCATATAGTGTACTAAGTTTTGAGCAAGGGATATTTTTTGCATTTCTGAAACTTTTAGTATGGGGGGGTTCCGGTCTTGTATAAACAAAAAACCAAAGAAACTGACAGTAGTGTCATTGAGTTCATTGAGAACGTCGACAATCCAAAAAAACGTGAAGATGCATATGAGTTGCTGGATGTTTTCACCAAAACGACAGGTTATGAGGCAAAGATGTGGGGACCGAGCATCATTGGGTTCGGTATCTATCATTATAAATATGAATCAGGTCACGAAGGCGATGCCCCCCTGGTAGGCTTTTCCCCTCGAAAAGCAAAAATCAGTTTATATTTATCTCCAGGGGATAAAAAAAGGGAAGAATTATTACAGGCATTCGGAAAACACACTTCCGGAAAAGGGTGTGTGTACATCAATAAAGTGGCAGATATCGATATTAATGTATTGAAAGAATTGATTAATCAGTCTGTCAAGTTTTTGAGAGATAAGTACCCGGACAATGAAAAATAATAGAACGTATATCAGTTTATAATTGTTTAAGAGGAACAAGAAAGCGAGTGGGAACGAAAATGAGAAAAATTAAAGTGGGCATAGTTGGGTACGGATTGTCAGGAGCTACATTTCACGTGCCATTACTAAGTGTTTTAGGGCAGTTTCAAATAGCGAAAGTTGTCAGCTCCAATAAGGAAAAAGTCCAAAAAGATTTGAAAGATGTGGAAGTGGTAAGCAGCTTAGAGGAAATTCTTGAAGACGCGTCCATTGATTTGGCTGTTATTACGACACCGAGTGGTTTGCATTATGAAATGGCCAAGCAAAGCTTGTTAGCCGGGAAGCATGTCATCCTCGAAAAGCCGATGGTAGTGGAAGCTTGGGAGGCAGAGGAACTAATTAAGATTGCCGAGGAAAAGGATCTGCTATTAAGTGTCTATCATAATCGGAGATGGGATAATGACTTTTTGACCGTGAAAAAACTTATGAATGATGGAGTGCTTGGGGAAATCAATACATACCAAGTCCATTATGATCGATACAGGCCTGTGGTCAGGGATAGATGGAGGGAAAAACCAGGCCCGGGATCAGGCATGCTTTATGATTTAGGATCACATCTCATCGATCAAGCACTGCATTTGTTTGGATTGCCGCAATTCGTGTGGGCAGATGTATTTTCCCAAAAAGAAAATGCAGAAACGGATGATTATTTTCATGTGATATTAGGATATGAAAAGCTGAGAGTTATCTTACATTCAGGCTCAATCGTTCCGAATAATGGACCGCGGTATCAGGTGCATGGAAGTAAAGGATCATTTATCAAGTACGGTCTTGATTGCCAAGAGGCGGCCCTAAGTGAGGGGAAAAAACCGCTGGATGACTCTTGGGGTGCAGATGATCCCGAATTCTATGGTAAGCTGGTTACGGTTGAAGGAGAAAATGAGATACATGAAACCATTGAAACACTGCATGGTTCTTATTTAACGTATTACCAGGCAGTTGCCGATAGTATATTGAGCGGGAAAAAAGCTCCAGTCACTGCCCAAGAGGGGTTATCGGTCATTAAAATCATTGATGCGGCTTTTGAAAGCAGTAAAGGAAAGAAAGCCATTTATATTAAATGAAATTCAATATCTCCTTATAACAATATGAATTGAGAAAACTGAATGTTAAGCGGCCTTATTTTCAGAAATAAGGTCGCTTTTTATTTTGGTCAAATACATGATTTCCCGGTTTATTAGGTAAATCAAAACTCGTGAATTCGAATATTACACAAGAATTAGAGCTGTTTCCGCCTGGAATTTGGAGCGAATACTCGAGAAATTGAGTGTTTACTCGTGAATTCAAATGTTACGCAAGATTTTTGAGCGGTTTACGCATAAAATTGAAGTAAATATTCGAGAGATTGGGCGTTTACTCGTGAAATAGTGCCATTTACTCGTGAATTTGGAGCAAATACTCGTGAAATTAATACATTTACTCGTGAATTTACCGCATTTACTCGTGAATTCAAATGTCACACAAGATTTTTGAGCAGTTTCCGCCTGGAATTTGGAGCTAACATTCGAGAGATTGAAGTATTTGTACGTGTGGATATACTATACTGTTTTGGAGGATTTAAATTGATATGAAAATCTTAATGAAAACCCCCGATAATAGCGACTGCTACTCGGGGGTTTCATTAAGGTGAAAACTTGAAATACCTCTTTAAGCTTTAGGATAATGCCTTTGCATGAAGAGATCGCCTTTGCCAAGCCATGGTAATCATCAAAGTAATGAATAAGAGGATAAGGCCCAACATGAACGGATAGGTAATGTGTACATCATACATCATTCCGGCAAGTGTAGGTCCGAGCACATTTCCGATGCTCATATATGCATTATTCATACCCATTGCAAAGCCCTGCTCATTTCCTGCCATCTTGGAAATCAGTGTGTTAAGAACTGGACGTAAGATGGAGGTGGAAAGGAAGATGACCAGTGAAATTAAAAAGAAAATTAGGTAACTTGAAGCAAAAAGTGATAGGAGGAAACCGATGGCTGCAACACTGATAAAGATATTCAGCACATTCACTTCCCCGAAACGCTGTACAATCCGGTCGACGACAAACAGTTGTACAATTACACTGACGATACCGGTGGCTGTAACCATGAAGGCGATGTCCTTAGGGCTTGAATTGAATTGATTATCAAGATAAAGGCCAATGACAGATTCATATGCCATTAAGCCAAAGCTCATTACAAGAGTAATGATGAGTGGGATGAAATAGGGCATTTTCACGGATAAGGCAATCTTCCGAACCATCGTTTCGGTTTTTGCATCCATGGCTTGAGTAACCTGTGCCGTTTCGCTTTCTTTTAAAACAAAAATCGAAAATACCACAGCTGATAGGGATACCAGTGCAGAAATCAAAAAGGGAAACTTCAAGCCAAAGTCAGCTAAAAAACCTCCAATTCCTGGACCGACTACAATTCCCAGTGACATGGCGGCAGATACTAAACTATTGCCTTTAGCGCGTTGATCAAATGTGGTGATATCGGCTACATAAGCAAAAATTGCGGGTATAAGCAAAGCTGCCCCGATCCCGCCAATGATGCGAGAAGCATATAATAACCAAATGGAATTGACTGCATAAAAAATAAACATGGATAATGTCAAACCGACCAATCCATAAATAATCATTTTTCTGCGCCCGAATTGGTCAGTCCATTTTCCGGCAATTGGTGAGAAGATAAGTTGTGCACCTGCGAAAATGGCAATCATTAGGCCAGCGGCGGTTCCTCCTTGATTAATGGAGGCCAGGTATGCTGGTAAAATGGGAATGATGATACCGAAACTTCCTATTGCTATAAACATATTGATCATGAGGATAATGATCTTTTTGCGTTGTTCTGCTGACATGGACAGCCTCTCTCTCTCTTTAAAAATCAATAACCAATTTAATTCGCATGGTTAATTTTTTGATACGTTAATTATGTTATAGTTTTAGATAGATAGTGTCAATAAGAAAGGATTGTCAAACATGCATTCAAGTGAATTGTATAATTTACATCTAGAAATCAAGGAACTAAGCAGCCTCTCACAGGAATTGGTGGAACCTTTATTGGTTAAATATGATTTAACTTCTGTACAGTATCGCGCATTGCAATTAATTGTCTTGACTGAATCCATAGCGGTAAAAGATGTTTCGAATCATTTAAAAATCAAACCTGCAGCAGGAACTGCACTAATTGACCGGCTTGAACGGAAGAAGTTGATTGAGAGGGTACACAGTGAGGATGATCGGCGGTTCGTTTTTATCCAATCCACCGAAAGTGGAAGTAAAACCTATCATTCCATAAATAAGTGTTTTGCCAAAATCTTTCGTGACTTTTATAGCGTCCTAAATGAAGAGGAAACGCAACGGCTCAAACAAATCGTTGGGAAACTGACCGAACATGCATCGTCTTGCATAGAGAATAAAATATAGTCTTCCTGACGTGTATAGTTTCCATTATAATAGAAAGAAGAAAGACTAAAGCAGTGAATTCCACTGTTTTTAGGAGGTTAATTATCAGAATAATTAAAAAATATCCGAATTAGTCATTCCCCTGAGTATAACGGTTAGATTTATTCAATGATTCTTTAAATGATGTAAGAAATTCATTAAAGAAGATATGACTTTTGAAAAATGAATATGTATCAAAAAGGTTAAGAAATTTTTTTCTCAATGACTCATCATGGCGAACAGGCAGAGGAAGTGTGCTGTAAGCAGAGAATCTCAAAAGAAGGAGATGGTAAAATGTTTTCCCCATTAACCCCAATGGATTGGAAGCGCAGGGCCGTAAAATATTATCCTCATAAAGTGGCAGTCATCGATGAAGAGAAAGAGTTTACATACAAGGAATTCGGGCAGCGGACAGATCAACTTTCCAAAGCACTGTATTCTTCGGGAATTGAAAAAGGCGACCATATTGCAGTAATGTTGCCTAATACACATTATATGTTGGAATGTTTTTATGGCATTTGTCAAATGGGAGCGGTAATGGTTCCTTTGAATTATAGACTTGCTGCAGAGGATTTGGAATATATCATCCAGCATAGCGATTCAAAAATGTTGATAGTCGATGAAGAATTCACCGCTCCGATCGAAAAGATCATTACTAGACTTTCATTGGAAAAAATCATTATCGTGCCTGTTGAAGGACATGAAACCACTTTGCCAGGAATAGACTATGAAAATTTCATTTTGCATGCAATTGATGAAGCACTGCCAGAGGTTATAATCGATGAAAATCAACTTTTGACTATAAATTATACGAGTGGAACGACTTCAAAACCAAAAGGGGTAATGTTAACCCATCGCGGGAATTACATGAACGCCGCTAATTTCATTTATCACCTTGGAGTGAATCATGACGATGTATACTTACATACCCTGCCGATGTTTCATGCTAATGGCTGGGGAGGTGTATGGTCGGTAACGGCTACTGGCGGGACTCATGTATGTTTAAGGAAAGTCGATCCCCCTCTTATCCTAAAATTATTCGCCCATCATAATATTACATTATTATGTGGGGCACCTACTGTCGTCAATATGCTAGTGAATGATCCTAAAGCAAAAGAAACAAATATCAAAGTGCGCCCAAGGATGGCAACAGCAGGTGCACCTCCAGCAGCAGCGCTTATACAAAAGGCACAAGGAATCCTTGGTTTGAATATGATTCACGTATATGGATTAACAGAAACTTCACCTTTCATCCTATATAACGAGTGGAAGGATGAGTTTGAGGCTAAATCGGCGGACGAACAAGCAATAATAAAGGCAAGACAAGGGATTGAATTGGTTTTCAATGGGGAAACGATGGTAGTCAATCAAGATGGGAAAGAAGTCGCTTGGGATGGAAAGGAACTGGGGGAAATCATTACTCGCGGCAATGTTGTAATGGAAGGATATTATAAGGATCCGGAAAAGACGGCCGAAGCAATTAGGGATGGCTGGTTTCATACAGGGGATCTGGCGGTGACCTATCCTGATGGATATATTGAAATACAGGACAGGGCTAAGGATTTAATCATTTCCGGGGGAGAAAATATTTCTTCTACAGAGGTGGAAGGGGTATTGTATAAACATCCAGATGTTCTGGAGGCGGCGGTCATTGCCATCCCAGACGATAAGTGGGGAGAAACGCCTAAGGCAATCATTGTGCTGCACCCCAATGCGGAAGTGACAGAAAATGAGATCATTACCTTTTGCCGCTCTAAAATGGCTCACTTTAAAGCACCGACAACAGTTGAATTCGTAGAGTCTTTACCGAAAACGGCAACAGGTAAGCTACAAAAATACCGTTTAAGGGAAATCCATTGGAAAGGATCGAAAAAGGTAAATTAAAGGCTTGCATTATAGGAACAGTTGTCAAAAAAAGTTAAAATCGAATAAAGTACGGCAAATAACAGACCAAGAATGCTTTTAAAATAGCATCCTTGGTCTTTATTATTATGGAAAGAACCATATCCTCTGTATTACTGGGAACCAGGTAGAGTAATTAACGAGGGTCCCAATGAAAGGTTTGACTTAGTGCAATATATATTCGTTATTTTAGATAAACTTGTTTTTTACCATTAGCATGGACTGATACATGATAAGCGTATTTTACCGGAAAAATAAGCTGCTATTAAACTATTAGGGCTGCCAGCGGGTGTGATGCCAGTGCAGTATAAGTTTCAAAACAGTGATGATTGTACTTATCTCAATAAAGTTCTCTTTAAAAGTATTATTTCTGGATAATTAGAGTAGAGACTTACAACAATCGTTATTTTGTAACAATTCGTAAAGAATAGACGGTAAATTTAAAAAAACCTAAATGAGATCACGCTATAAGGAAGAAACTAATAAGCACATAGAAAAATAAGTGATAATCCATTAAAAATTCTGTAAATTTAAATCAAACATTATAACGTTATATTGATTAGTTCAACAAAATATGATAATCTATTTTTGTAAAGAGAAATGAAATGAATTCTTACACAATTCAGTGTAACCGTATACAAAGTACTTGCAATCGATAGGATGTACCGAAAAGGATGAGGGAAATGACAGATACGTTAGTTCTGAAGAATGTAAAGATATTAGAGGGAAATGCAGCAGATATCATACTGGAAAATGGGATGATTAAAGAAATCGCACTTCCAGGAACTGCAACAGGGGATAAGATAATAGATTATGATCAAAAAGTTTTTGTTTCCAGCGGATGGATTGATATACATGTACATGCTTTCCCGGAATTCGATCCTTATGGTGATGAGGTCGATGAGATTGGATATAAAACGGGTGTAACAACGGTCATTGATGCGGGAAGCACGGGGGCAGATAGGATATCTGATCTCGTTAACAGCTGTGAAAATTCCAAAACGAATGTTTTCGCCTTTCTGAATATTTCGCGGATTGGCCTGAAAAGGATTGATGAGTTATCGGATATTTCATGGCTGGACGAAGGGGAATTAAGGAAGGCAATTTCCAAGTACGGGGATTTTGTCGTTGGACTTAAAGCGAGAATAAGTAAAAGCGTGGTTGGTCCAAATGGTGTCGAACCATTAAAAATCGCTAGGAAGTTCTCGGCTGAAACTGGTTTACCATTAATGGTCCATATCGGTTCAGGGCCGCCTGATATTAAAGAAGTTCTTGAATTACTTGAGGAAAAGGATATTATTACACATTTCTTAAATGGTAAAGCGAATAATTTATTTGATGAAAGAGAAGAGCCGCTGCCTGAGTTCAGTAAGGCGATTGAACGTGGTGTTCATTTGGATGTAGGTCATGGAACGGCAAGCTTTTCTTTTAAAACTGCAGAAATGGCGAAAAAGCGGGGAATACGCTTCAATACGATCAGTACGGATATATATCGGAAAAACAGAGAGAATGGGCCAGTTTTTAATATGGCAAATGTGCTTACAAAATTTTTGTATCTGGGTTATCCATTAAAGGAAGTAATAGATGCCGTTACGGTCAATGCAGCAGCTTGGTTGCATAAACCCGAGCTTGGCAGGATTTCAGCTGGGGATATTGCGAACTTGACCTTATTCTCGATCAAGAATGAGCCGACCCTTTTAATGGATTCCGAAGGAGAAAAAAGGATGGCAGAAAAAAGAGTTGTCGTAAAAGGAGTGGTTATAAATGGAGAATTCATTGAATGCTAAATACGGTTTGAAAAGAGTCATAAATGCAAGCGGAAGAATGAGTATATTGGGGGTTTCTGCCCCAACTGACACAGTGATGGACGCGATGAAAAAAGGTGGGCAAAATTATGTTGAAATTTCTGATTTAGTCGATAAGTCAGGCCAGCATATAGCGAATTTGCTTCATTCTGAAGCAGCTGTCGTCGTAAACTCAGCATCAAGTGGAATTGCGCTTTCAGTAGCGGCGATCGTTACTGAAGGAAATAGAAGGAAAAGCGAAAGGCTTCATCAAGATCTCATTCAAAAGAATGAAATCATCATGCTTAAAGGCCATAACGTTCAGTATGGTGCACCGGTTGAAACCATGATTTACCTTGGTGGCGGAAAATTGGTTGAAGTTGGTTATGCAAACGAAGGGAAGGCAGAACATATTGCGGATGCCATAAATGAAAATACTTCTGCCATTTTATACGTGAAATCGCATCATGCTGTTCAGAAAAATATGATATCGGTCGAAGAAGCATGGGAAGTGGCCAAAACGAATAATATCCCTCTGATTGTCGATGCAGCAGCGGAGGAGGATTTGGAAAAATATGTACAATTCTCCGACTTGGCCATTTATAGTGGATCAAAAGCCATTGAAGGACCCACATCCGGTATCGTTGCTGGCAGAAAAAAATATATCGAATGGGTAAAGGTTCAATTGCACTGTATCGGAAGGAGCATGAAGGTTGGAAAGGAAACTACCTTTGGGCTGCTTCAGGCATTGGATGAGTATTTCGTCAAGACGGATAATAGCGAAAAAGAAAAAGCTAGTTTACAAGTTCTCACATCACTTGAATCCATTGAGGGCGTAAAAGTAACGATAGTTCAGGATGAAGCCGGCCGTGCCATATATAGAGCACGTATTTCCATTGATCCTTTAATAACGGAAACAACGGCGAAGGAAGTGAACGAGCAGCTCAGAAATGGGGATATCGCCATTTACACACGTGATTATGGGATACGGCAAGGCTTTTTCGATATAGATCCGCGTCCATTGCAAGGTGATGATATACATGTCATTGAAGCACAATTAAGAACCATATTAGGAGGAAAACAGGGATGACAAACATAAACAAACGGTTATTGAATGATCGTGTAGCCTTAAATGTACTGGCAAATAGTGTAGAAAATGCAGTGGAAGTCTTTGAAGCAGCGGAAGGCCATGTATTGGTTGGTGTACTCTCAAAGGATTATCCAACTGTGGAAGCTGGTGTTATAGCAATGAAAGAATACGGGGAAGCCATTGATGAGGCCGTTTCTATAGGATTGGGCGCGGGCGATAATAGACAGGCAGCGGTTGTCGCAGAAATAGCAAAATACTATCCAGGCAGTCATATTAACCAGGTTTTTCCTGCTGTTGGTGCTACGAGGGCCAATTTAGGTGAGAAGGACAGCTGGATAAATTCACTTATTTCTCCAACTGGGAAAGTAGGTTACGTGAATATATCCACTGGTCCAGTAAGTGCAGGTGCAAGTGAAACTGCCATTGTGCCTATCAAAGCTGCCATTGCCCTGGTTCGCGATATGGGAGGAAATGCTCTGAAATATTTCCCGATGAAAGGCCTGAAGCATGAAGATGAATATCGTGCTGTGGCAAAAGCTTGTGGTGAAGAGGGATTTGCTTTGGAACCAACAGGTGGAATCGATTTAAATAATTTCGAGACTATACTAGAAATCGCATTAGAAGCAAAAGTGCCTAAAGTCATTCCCCATGTATATTCTTCCATCATCGATGAAGAGACTGGAAAAACGAATGGGGAGGATGTACGGAAATTATTAGCCATAACTAAAAAATTGGTTGAAAAATATGCCTAAAAGGATTGTGGCATTCGGGGAAGTAATGATGCGTTTGCAGGTACCAGGGCATGAATTGCTATCACAGGCCAATACTCTGCAATACTCCTTTTCAGGCACGGGGGTAAACGTTGCTTCTGCGATGACAAAGCTAGGACATGATGGGAATCTTGTGACAAAGTTACCGGATAACCCCCTTGGGGATTCCGCGATTTCATCTTTGCAGCGATTAGGAATTGGAAGGAACTTCATCTCTAGAGGTGGCAAATACTTGGGGATGTATTTTTTGGAAAATGGTTTTGGACAGCGGGCGAGCCGTGTCACATATTCCAATCGACTGGAAAGCAGTTTTAATACAGCCTCCTTATCCGATTATGACATGGATATGATTTCGGAAAGTACGGATATCATCCATTTTTGCGGAATCACGCTTGCAATGGCGGAAAATGTACGGGAAAGTATGAAGGTGCTGGCTAGAAAAGTCAAAGAAAAAGGCGGTACAGTCTGTTTCGATTGCAACTACCGCCCCTCTTTATGGGAGGGAGGTTATGCTGACGCAAAGCCTCATTATGAAGAAATGCTTTCTTTGGCTGATATCGTCATGATGAATGAGAAAGACGCCCTATATATTTTAGGAATGAAGTCTGAAGGTTCCACAAGGGAAGAACAGCTAATCGAGTTGATTCCTGAGGTGGCAAAGAAATTCAATATTCAGTCGATAGCAGGGACACATCGTTCAATCAACAGTGATAATAGCCATACGTTGAGGGGGTATATATACAAGGAAGAAACATTTTACTTTTCCGATATCCTATCATTTTCCGTATATGATAGAATAGGTTCAGGCGATGCTTACACCAGCGGAATCTTACATGGAGAATTACTGGGATATTCCCCTGAAAAGACAGTTCGGTTTGCGGCTGTTTCAGGAATGCTGGCATGTACTGTCGTTGGAGATACTCCTTTGGCAACCGAAAAGGAGATACTCTCGGCAATGGAAGGTAAAATGGAAGATATTAAGAGATAAAAGGCAGGAGATTAGGAATGAATGTGAACAGAAAAAATGGACCGATGTATTTGCAGATAAAAGAAATATTAAAGGATCGTATTTTACATGGGGTTTATGCCATTGACACAAACATTCCCTCTGAGCCTCTTTTGGAAGAAGAATTTAACGTAAGTAAGGTCACTGTCCGTAATGCAATCAAAGAACTCGTGCAAGAGGGGTATGTTGAAAAGAAAAGCGGCAAGGGCACTAGGGTCATAGCTAATGGTGCGATTGTCAAACTTTCCAAGGGAAAGCGTTTCACAGAGCTGTTGGTGGAGGAAGGGCACTCCATTTTAAAAAAGGTGTTAAACATAAGTCATATTGACCTTTCTTCAGACTCTAAGCTGCATTCTCTATTTGGTGACCATTGCATAAGTATCGAACGGATATATTTATTGGACAATGAACCTTATATTTACTTTACACATTATGTTTCACTCGATATGAACGAAGAAGATATGAAAGAGGTCCAGATCAATTCTTTGTACCGCTTTTTGGAAGATCAAAACGTCAAACTTGAAACATTCAGAGATGAGTTTGCCGTTGCTATCGCTCCGGATCACATTTGCGAAACACTGAAAATCCAAAACAATAGTCCTGTACTAAAAAGGATTCGGATTTCCAGTGATGGGGACGGAAATGTTATGGAATACAGTGAAGGGTATTACAACACGGCTAAACAGAACTACATTGTGACATATAATGAGCCGGTACAATAATTCAATTATTGTATTGGTTTGATTGTAAGCGATTTCAATAGGGTGGGGAGAACATATGGATCTATATTTATTAGGAATCACGCTGATAGCTATCGTAATTGTTATTTTGGGGGTATCATGGTGGAAATGGCATGCATTCATTAGCTTGACTGTAGCCAGTTTATTTTTAGCGGTTTTTTCTGGACTGCCGATGGACAAGATTGTAGGAGCATATGAAACGGGTGTCGGAGCGGTCCTTGGTCACCTTATTGGAATATTGGCTTTAGGGACCATCTTAGGAAAAATGATGTCCGACTCTGGAGCCGGTATGCAGGTTGCTGACTTTTTCATTAATAAATTTGGCGTGAAGAACCTGCCATGGGCCATGCTTTTATCTGGTTTCATCATAGGCATACCGGTGTTTTTTGAGGTTGGTTTAGTAATATTGCTGCCTTTGGTCATTTCCATTCGGAAATCAACTAAAGTGAACATCTTGTTAATTGGTATTCCAGTACTTGCTGGTTTATCGATCGTACATGGGTTGGTACCTCCGCATCCGGGAGCCATGACAGCTATTGGGATCTATAATGCAAACATGGGACACGTACTTCTGTACTCATTGATCATCGCATTCCCGACTGCTGTAATTGCCGGACCTCTATTCGCAAAATGGGTTCAAAAACGGGTTATTCCTGTTGGTGAACCGGAATTGATCCGGGTGGTAACAAAGTCAAGTGGATTACCAGGGACAGGAGTTTCGTTCTTCATCATCCTTTTGCCTGTATTGTTGATGGTTTTAACTGTATTGGCGCCTTATTTGCCGCTACCGGGTTCCATTGAAAAATTCTTATTGTTTATCGGAAGTCCGGTGATTGCCCTATTAATCTCCTGTTTTGCTGCTTACTATTTCTTGGGCTACAGACAGGGAATGGACAAATCGCTAATTAAAAAGTTGACGGAAGAATGCTTATTGCCATTAGCCTCCATAATCCTTATTATCGGTGCTGGTGGAGGATTCAAGCAAATTTTAATTGATAGTGGCGTAGGGACTGCAATTGCTTCCATGTCTGAAGAAATTTCTTTATCACCGATCATTCTTGCATTCCTAGTGGCCGGATTGATTCGGATTGCCACGGGTTCTGCAACCGTCGCTTTGACCACGGCAGCAGGAATCGTTTCACCGGTCGTTGCCAATATGACAGGTGTAAATCTAGAATTACTCGTTATTGCCACTGGCGCAGGATCACTTATGTTTTCCCATGTTAATGACGCCGGTTTCTGGTTAGTAAAAGAATATATGGGACTAACCGTTAAAGAAACATTCAAAACATGGACAGTCATGGAAACCTTACTTTCCTTTGTGGCATTCGGTTTGGTTTTAATTTTGGATATATTCATTTAGTAAATAAAGGGTCTGAATAAGGGCATTTACCTCCTTGATCTGTTTTGGGGTGACAGATCAAGGAGGCTTTTATTTAGTTTTGAACATGTTGGGGAGGGAGTAAATGACTGGCTTAGTTCTTAGAGATAGGTCGATTGCGGAAATCAGAAACAAAAGTCATTCAGAATAGGAAGTAGTATGACAGTGACAAGGGTGTAGTTTCATCCGGAAGACGTTTGTTTTGCTCCTCTAAGATATAAGTCCTGACAGAGACTTCTATATTGAAAGATTGACAGCTTCCCGTTTACATATTCATTCTGAATATAATCCAGTAATTCATTGGCATGGTTAGGCTTTTGACGTTTTTCCTGAATATAATGGAGGATTAAAACTTCTATATTCACACACTCACCTTACTTGACAAGTATTTTTTTCCATTAACAATATAACATGGTAATTCAAAAAAATATCATTTTTAGAATATTTTAACTATCGACATATTTATACAAATAAAAGGAATGATTCGGGCTAGGGCTGGAAAATTGATAAAATATTATCGGGATATGCAAAAATAGAGCGATACCTACTGGTATGGACTCTTTCTAACTTTTATTCTACCGTGTTGTTTTTAAGTCGGCCCAAGAAAAAACCCTTGAAATTCAAGGGTTGGATAGTTCATCAAAGTGATAAAAAATGTTGGCGCTGATTTTACATGGGGCTTCAGCTTCATGCTTGTATCTTTTGTACAGGTATAGGTGATAAACGCAGCTCTGCGGCCTCTCTCTTAATGGAGAATAAATAAGCTGCCAAACCTAAGATGGCTGTAAAAATCAGCATGGCGATCGATGAACTGAAATCCCCGCCAGACAAGTCACGAAGCCATCCCATGATATAGCTCGAAAAGCCGCCCATGATATTCGTGAATCCAATTAGACCAGCGGCCCGTCCTGCCGTTTCAGGTGTTGAGTATTTTACCATGAGCATATTACTTAAATGGAACACACCGCCTTGACATCCCATTGCCAGTCCCATACATAGTCCGGCTAAAATAGGATTGGGGATGAAAATCGCTACAGTCAGAAAGACTGCCGTCAATGAAAATAGAATCGTGGCCATCAAACTTGGACGTCTGGTTTTGTCAGCCAGAAAACCGCATGCCAAGACAAATCCTAAAGCGAATAGCCAGGAAAGTGAAGTAATACTCGACATTCCTTCCTTTTCGAATCCTTTTGCTTCAATGAGGTATGTAGGAAGCCAAATGCTGATACCGAAAAATAAGAAGGAGCATACAAGCATGCCAAACCAAACAATCCAGAAACGATAATCTTGGGCGAAACTCTTATTCTCGGAGGCAGCGGTTTCTTTCACTTCATCATCCGTTTGGCGAATGAAAGCCAATTCCTCCTTACTTATACGGGGGTGCTCTTCTGGTGTATTCCGTGTCATAAAGATGAACATCGGGATATTTATAAATAAGTTGAACGCTGCAAGCATAAAGAAAGCTGCTTGCCAGTGGAGTAAAGATATCACGAGCACCAAAACAACGGCTCCCATTGCCGGACCTAAATAGTTACCGGTAAGCCATGATGCCTGGGCCCTCCCCAATTCGCGTTTATTAAACCAGTTAGAAATGAATTTGCCGGAAACCGGAATCATCATCCCCTCACCAAAACCAAGAATGATCCTGCTTATTAAAAACATTTCATATGAATTTGCCAGGCCTGACATAATCATCGTGAGTGTCCAAACGAATAAACCGGCAATGGCTGTTTTTCGGGCACCTAATTTATCAATGATGAAGCCCCAAAAAAGATTGGAAACTCCATAGGCAATGGTGAATACAAAAGATAGAAGACCGATCTTTGCATTTTTGTCATCGCCTGTCATACCGAGTGCATGTAAGAATTCAGGATCTGTTTGAATGATGGAAATGCCAACCTTATCAATTTGTCCGAAAAACCAAAAGAAAAAAATTGGAACGGCAATATACAACCATCTTTTTTGCCCATTTAACATAATACCATCTCCTTGTCGCTTTTTAGCATTCCTTAAAACACTTACCATTGAGAATAAGTGAATTACGGGTTTTCCCTTTAGAAAGGTACTAGTTTTGATTGTTCATTTTAGAGCTTTCCCGCCTTTCTTTATAATTTTGATAGATAAAAAGTCACGTAAATGTTTTGTAAGGAAAACAAAGTTTTACTTTCTTAACGATAAATTAAAATAATTTGATTGTCAATTTAATATTTTGACTATTTTATATCTTTAGAATAAACAAACTTATAAGCGCTTTCAGTTGAGAATAGAACTCCATTGCACCCTTTTGTACTTTCTTTGAGATATATTTAATCAAATGAGTGGAAGGACCTCTATCACGGACTTAAAAATGGAAGCATTTAATCTTTTGTGTCAAAAAAACAAATTATTATCAAATTATCAAAAATTCCGACTTATTGATATTGAATTTAAAATCAGGAAAATCTATAATTCATTTATATTGTTTTGTATATGAAATACTTAATATGGAAAAAAACATGATTTGGCATAAAATATCGATGTATTATAATTCTTTATTTGTTTTCATTTGTAATATTGGTTATATTTGGTTGAATCGATCTTTTCTATCGATACGTCAATTAAGCTAGGCCTTCCAAATAGTTTTATATATGTAAATATGCTTTAATTGACACATATACACTATTCTATTTAAACATGAAGAATAAGGGTAGAAGGAATGCCAATTAGAAGAATGCTCGATTCATTATCTGAAAAAAGGAAAGTAAAAGCGCTTGTTATCCTGCAGTGTTTGGGAAACAAGGAGATAGCAGCTCGGTCTTTCGATTGGCTCGGCTATGCTCTCGATTCTACTGGCCGTTTTCCGGAAGTGGTGAAAGCGTTGATCATATCTGATGCGACACGTTGGGCAGCTGTTGTTAGTATGGAAGAAAGTGAACGGAAATTTCTGAATAGATTACATTCCATCGAAACGTAAATCAGATGAACTTGCAAAGCAGAGGCAGTGCACTACTGGCGCCCATGTTTCTGTCTAGTAAGGAAGCGAAACGAATCTGGCCGCAAATACTTCCGTCAGGATACCGGTCATTTTCTTTCTCTTTATCAAGTTTAAACCAAGTGGACATCCTATCTTCATTATCTGTTCCGCCTTTGATCTTGTGTGGTGAACAGATAGTGAGTCAAAAATTTTTTGGATATTGATTCCTAATTCCGAGTTTTTCATTGTTCGGAAGTTCGGCCACTTATGTTATCAGCAGGATCCATGTGTGTTCAAGGATTATGGTACGGGTTTTACAGACAAAGGTATGCAACCATTGAAGTGTGCATCAAAAACATTCACCAAATGAACTTTCAGAAAAAAATGTACATATACTGCAAGTTCTTCTTTCTTGGTATGAAGAAAGCTTTACTGAATGGGTTATATTCAGGAGAAAATGAGATTTATTTACAACGGGGGGAATACTCGAATGGCAAGCGAAGAAAAAGAGAAAGAGAAATATAGTGCTAATTCATTGGTTAGAGGTTTGGAAATCATTAAGCTCTTTAATGAAGTACAGCCGAGTTTGTCTCTTTCAGAAATTGCAAAACAACTGGGAGTAAGCAGAACGGTACCATATCGTTTATTATTCACATTACAAAATATCGGTTATTTGTCTCAGGATGAACATACCAAACGTTATAGTTTAACGCCAAAGGTTCTTGAATTGGGATTCAGCTATTTGAATAGCTTGAAATTCCAGGAAATTGTCCAACCATATATGGAGAACTTGCGTGATGAAATCGGAGCCTCCTGCCATCTATCCATTTTGGATGGACAGGAAGTCGTTTATGTTGGAAGTGCCCCAATCAGAGGTGTATCCGCTGTCAATGTGAACATAGGTTTGCGGTTGCCGGCACATGCTTTGGCCAATGGAAAATTACTTTTGGCATATCAACCGAAAGAAATGCTAATGCAAATGTTCAAAATCTCAAATCTAACACCTTATACAGACAAAACACTCACCGCGCCGGGTGAGTTTCAAAAACAGCTGGATTCGATTCGGCAGAATGGTTATTCGATGACTAGCGGGGAATTCCACCCTGGCATCCGTTCTGTTGCAGCTCCGATTTTTGACAGGACTGGAAAAGTATTAGCTGCCTTGAATGTCGTGGCAACAGAGTCTGCTTATCAGGAGGATTTCATCGATAAAATTGCTTTGCCGAAACTTTTGGAAGTTTCTCGTCAGTTATCCGTTTATATGGGATATAGTGGGGTTAAGCCGTATCAACACGAAGATGTCTGAACATACTTGAGTCCCAATCTATCAATAAGTTAATAACCTCTTTCAAAAGTGTGGATCTCCCAATAGGGTATCCACACTTTTTTGTGTTTAAGAAAAGCGGATATTAGATTAACTTGTTTCAAGTTTATCCCGAAGCGCTGAGCGTTCGGATTATAAAAATAGTTTTAAATATTCTAAAAACTAATTGACAATGAAGCGGTTTCATTTTAGACTTAATTCATAGACAAAACAATGTTTTGCTTATGAAACATAATGCGATTTAGAAACAGCAAATAAGGGAGGAATTTTAAAATGACAAAAGAAGCTTTTTCAGTGAAGGATTTTGAAAAAAAATATGTTGCCCGATTGAAAGACCGTTCGCTTGATTGGGATGTCTTGAAGTTCCAAGAAGAAATCGATCCCGCTTATCGACGCGCACAGATGAGATATATAGGACGTGGTGCCACTGCCAATAACGATACGAATGTAATTGCAGGTGAACATTTCACTTTAAGTACAATGGTGCTGCCTCCGGGATGTATCGGTCCTTTGCACCTTCACGACGATGTTGAAGAAGTGTTTTTTATTCTAGAGGGTGAAGTCACTGCATTAATTCAAGAGGATAGCTACAGTGAAGTGCATGAAATTAAATTAAGTGCGAGAGACTGCATCAGCAGCCCACCAGGGGTTTATCGGGGAATTAGGAATGACGGGGATGTAGAAGCGCGCATGCTCGTTATGTTAGGGGCAGTGAAGCCTAATTTACCGACATATCCTGAAGGCAGTGAACTGGAAGAACTGCGTAAACAACGCTCTAAAGAAAGAGAAGCCATCATTAAAGACTGATCATTTAGCCGAAAAGGGCACCTGCATTATGAAAATTAATGAGGCGCCCTTTTCGATTAGATTGTTAAATATGGCCAATGCAAATTATCTAAAGGCCAATCTAAATTATGGGAGGTATAAAAAATGCTTGGGATTACTCATTTACGACATATAAGCATGATAACTCCGAATTTCGACGATCAAGCAGAGTTTTATGAAAAGGTTTGGGGACTGGATAGAGTGGATGTTCCGGAAGAGGAGAATACGGTTTATTTCCGCGGGGCTGGACCGGAACATCATATTTTAAGCCTTCACAAGGGAGAAAAACGAGGTTTGCATCATATAGCTTTTGGCATGGTCGATAAAAATGCAGTGGATCGTGCAGCGGGTATATTACAATCTAAGGGCGTTCGAATTATTGAACCACCTGGATATTTGGATGAAGCAGGTGCCGGTTATGGCCTGCGGTTTATTGATCCGGAAAACCGCGTGATTGAGCTCTCGGCTTGGGTGGAAGTACAAACGTCTATTTGGAGCAAGAAAAATGTTGACCCAGTGAAATTGAATCATGTTGTAATGAACACGAAGAACTTGGATATGATCGTTGAGTTTTACACGGATGTACTTGGTTTTAAAGTTACTGATTGGAGTGAGCACCAAATGTCATTCCTGCGATGCAACAGGAAACATCACTCCATTGCCTTCAATCAAGATGAGCATGCGTCAGTCAATCATATCGCATACGAGGTCGATTCCGTGGATGAACTGATGCGAGGAATAAGCAATGTGCGAAAAGCGGGCTTGTCAGAACTTTGGGGACCTGGACGTCATGGGCCTGGAGACAATATTTTCTGTTATTTTCAAGACCCAGGCGGTTTTGTTATGGAGTATACATGTTATCTGGAAACGATTGAAGATGAATCGGAGTGGAGAGCACGTGTATGGAAACGGGTTCCGCATTTAATGGATCAGTGGGGGATTGCAGGTCCGCCGAAACCAGAAGCCCGCAAAGCAATGGGAGGAGATCCCGATCCAGGCTGGGTTGATTCTCAGATAGATGATTCAGTCATGGCGGAAAAATGAGGAGGATATTGATTTCCTCCCATTATTCTTGTACGTAGCTAGGACATCGTTTAAGGAAAATGGCTTTGAAAAGGAGTGACGAGAGTGGATTTAGGATTGCAAGGAAAAGTTGCTGTCATAATGGGCGGCACGTCGGGCGTGGGATTAAAAACAGCAGAAATGTTTTTAGCTGAGGGAGCGAAAGTGGCTATATGCGGTAGAAGTGCAGAGCGTATGGAGAGTGCACAAACTCAATTGCTCTCATTTGGTGAAAAGGCAGATATTTTTGCATCAACATGTGATGTCACCTCAAAATCGGATGTGGATTCTTTCATTAATGGTACCGCTGAGAGGTTTGGCGGAATCGATATATTGGTGAATGCAGCCGGTCAAAGCGTGATGGGTCACTTTTTTGACATAACGGATGAGCAGTGGGAAGAACAGATTCAGTTAAAGTTCTTTGCCATCATATATGCCGTTCGTGCTTCGCATCCCCATTTAGTGAAAAGGGGAGGAGGGCGGATCATTAATATTAATGCAACGCTTGCTAAAGAACCTGAACGTCATATGGTAGCGACTGCAGCAGCAAGGGCTGGTCTCCTTAATTTAAGCAAAACCTTGTCCCAGGAATTGGCTTTTGACAATATATTGGTTAATTCAGTGAGTCTTGGATTGATCCGGACGGATCAATGGGAGCGAAGAAGATTGAAAAATGCACCTGATATGGACCCTGAAGAGTATTACGGAGACCTTGCGAAAAAACGGAATATCCCTCTTGGCCGTGTAGGTGAAGCGGAAGAAGTGGCCAGTGTCATCGTTTTCCTTGCTTCAGACAAAGCAAGTTATGTAGCGGGTTCGACGATTGAGACGGCAGGAGCGATCGGAAAGGCACTATAAATATATTACTAAAAAAGGTAGGATAACGCGATGAAAATACAAGAAGAAATAGAGTTTACGACTGCCGATTCCATCGTAAAGGAGCTTGTTCAAGCAGGAGTGGAAGCTGCTTTCGGGATTGTCAGTATTCACAATATGCCAATCTATGATGCAATTCTTAGAGAAGGAAGCATCAAACTCATTTGTTCACGCGGTGAGAGCGGTGCCGTGAATATGGCTGATGGATATGCCCGCGCCACTGGGAAATTGGGTGTAGTGATTACAAGTACCGGAACAGGGGCAGGAAATGCTGCTGGTTCACTAGTGGAAGCATGGGCAGCTGGTGTCCCCCTTCTTCATCTTACCGGTGAGGTGGCTTCTTCTTATCTTGGTACAGGTAAAGGATACATACATGAGTGTAAAGACCAGCTTTCAATGATGAGCGGAGCTTGTAAAAATGCAGTGAGGCTTAGAAACCCTGACCAATCAGCAGCAGTGGTAAGGAAGGCGATCCAAGAAGCTTTAACTGCACCAACGGGTCCGGTTACATTGGAAATCCCGATTGACTTTCAATCGGCGATCATAGAAGATCTTTCACTCGAAGGGCTGCGGCCTTCAACATCTGAAACAAATTCATTGCCATTTATTCCTGAACAAGCCGTGCAAAAAATGGTAGGCGCACGCCGTCCTGTAATATGGGCTGGTGGTGGAGTCATCAGTGCCAATGCTTCGCAAGAGCTGCAAAAATTAGCGGAACTCCTTGGTGCAGCGGTTATAACAAGTCAGTCAGGAAAAGGTGCGATTCCAGAAAACCATGAACAATGCATCGGACATTTTGCAGCTTATGAAACAACAAAAGAGTTTTTAAGAAATGCAGATTTATTGATTAGTGTAGGTGTAAGGTTTAGGGGGAATGAAACATCCAACTGGAAAGTGCCGGTGCCACAAGAACATATAGCGATCGATGCGGATTGGCAGGCCATTAACCGGAACTATAAAGCTTCGTTAGGTTTGGTTGGCGATGCGAAAGATATGCTGGCTGCCATCAATCAAAAGCTCGAAGAACATTCAGTTCATGCGGAACCTTCTTATTTACAAGAAGTTCTTTCGCTTAGAAATGAAGTGCGCGCTCAACTCAGGGAAACGCTTGGGCCTTATGAGCAATTTGTGGATGGCATGAGGGAGATATTACCAGACGATACCATTCTGGTTCGTGATGTAACCGTACAGGCAAACGTTTGGGGCAGCCGTTTATTTGAAATCTATGAACCGAGAACATCCATTCATGCATCAGGCGGCGGAATTGGTCAAGGTCTTCCAACAGCAATCGGTGCCCAAATGGGGTGTCCAGATAAGACCGTCGTTTTAATGGCTGGAGACGGTGGGTTTATGGTGAATGTCGGGGAAATGGTCACGGCAGCCGAAGAAAACTTACCAGTTATCATCGTATTGTTCGATGACTCAGGCTATGGGGTTCTTCGCAATATTCAAACAGCCGCATATGGTCGTCAGGTAGCCGTGGATTTATTGAGTCCTGATTTTGTGAAACTGGCTGAGTCCATGCATTTTGATGCTGTCCGTATTGGTTCTGGAGATGAATTCATATCCGAACTGAAAAAGGCAAAGGAAAGACGTAAACCTTCAATGATCGTTGTTGATATGGAAGCTGTGGGGCCTATGGCCAAGCCATTTGGCGGACCGCCAGGAGCTGCGGAAGCGTTCAAGCCCAAAAAACTATAAGGAGGATTGAGAATGATTTCGACATACCCATTTGTTTCAGGAAAATATCTAGTTAATGGAGAATGGATAGAATTACCGGAGAAAGTCGATGTAGTAAATCCGGCAAATACATCGGAAGTAGTTGGCCAGGTGGCAAAATGCTCTGAAGAAATCGTGAATGACGCGATTGATGCGGCAGAAATTGCTTTTGAAAGGTGGTCTCGCTCTGATATTGAGGAACGGGCTAACCGGATGAACACTGCTGCAGACGAACTTTCAAAAGTAATCGAGGAAAATGTTACAGTGTTTGTACGTGAAAATGGCAAAACACTTGTAGAAGCTAAAAAGGATTTACTGCGCTGTGTTGAAGTCATGAAGGGCTGTGCAGCAGAGTTACTTGATTGGTGGAAGCCTGAAGTGCTCCCTGGAAATCAAAAAGTCCAGATCCGAAGAAGGGCAAGAGGTGTCACGGCAATAATCACACCGTGGAATTCTCCGATGATATTAACATTTAAACGGGTTATACCTGCTGTTTTGGCAGGCAATGCCGTTGTCGTAAAACCTGCAACGAATTGTCCTTTAACGATAATGACCTGTTTAAAAGTAGTTGCTGAACATTTTCCTCCAGGAGTCATCAATATAGTCTCAGGATCAGGAAAAGCAATTGGCGACAAACTATGTTCAGATTTACGCGTACGGACATTGGCGTTTGTCGGAAGTACGGAAACCGGAAAAGATATCATGCAGAAATCAGCTGGAAATCTGCAAAAAGTATATATGGAACTTGGCGGAAATGATCCTGCCATCATTTTGGAAGATGCCAATATGGATGAAGCCGCTATCAAACGTTTGAGGATGGGGATTTTACGAGCAGCGGGTCAGGTCTGTTCTGCAGTAAAAAGAGTGTACGTCCAAAAATCACGTTATGAAGAGGTTGTGGAAAAGCTGACCAAAGAGTTTAGCCGGATGGTAATTGGTGATGGCATTCAGCCTGACGTGACTATGGGTCCATTGAATAATAAAGCACAATATGACTTTGTGAATGGCTTGATCGAACGTACGGCTAAATCAGGAGGAAATATAATCACGACTGGCATTCAGTTGAATCCTGAGACTTGGAATAAAGGTTATTATATGCTTCCTTCCATTATTACTGGTATCGATCAGCAGAGCGAATTGGTTCGGGTAGAACAATTTGGACCCATCATTCCAATTTTACCTTTCAATGATATTGATGAAGCTGTAAAATTAGCGAATGATAGTGAGTTTGCGCTGCGTGCATCTGTTTGGACCGAGAATGAAGATATCGCTGTCGAAATGGCAGATCGCCTTGAAGCTGGTGCGGTTTTCCATAATAATCATACCGTTTTCAGCGACTTGGCTCTGGATTTCCCTGGCTTAAAAGAAAGTGGTGTTTCCCGGGAAACAAGACATTGCGGGTTGGAATTCTTTGCGGACTCATACGGGTTTGCTGATTGAGGAAGGATGAAACTACATGAAATTAGGTTTAATCGGGTGCGGTAATATCGGAAAATTTCTGCTTCAGGCCATTAATAACGACGGGCTACTTTCAGGTGGGAAAATTGTTGCGATTTATGCCCGCCGGGAAGAAATAGCGGCACAACTAGCTGAAGAATTCACGACACAGGCATATAGTGATGTCGATGAACTCCTTAAATCTGATGTAGATTTAGTCATAGAGGCTGCAACGATCGAAGCAGCTGAAGAGTATGCATTGAAAGTGCTTAAAAGCGGGAAGGATCTCTTGCTGAGCAGCATTGGCGTGATGGCGAATACTGCCTTTGAAGAACAATCAAACCAGATTTGCAAAATGAATAATGTGAATATTCTCCTTCCGTCTGGTGCGATTGGAGGTCTCGATGTACTTAAGTCGGCAAAAGCGGTGAATGGCCTTGAATCTGTTTGCATCACCACAAGAAAACCGCCAAACGCATTGCCTGCAGGTACTACAGTGACAGAAGAAACGGTATTATTTGAAGGATCTGCTGCAGAAGCGATCAAACAGTTTCCGAGAAACATTAATGTTGCGATTGTGCTGTCCTTGGCTGGTCTTGGATCTGAAAAGACGAAAGTGAAAATCATTGCCGATCCAAATGTGTTAAAAAACAATCACCTGATAGAAGCGTCAGGTTCGTTCGGGAAACTGAAACTGGAAGTGGAAAATGATCCGATGCCAAATAATCCGAAAACGAGTTATCTAGCGGCATTAAGTGTTTTGGCTACTCTGCAAAATAAGGAAAAGAGCGTTCAAATCGGTTAAGACTTATGATTTAAAGCTTGGAAGGGAGAGAAAAAGTATGCTTAAAACTGATAAATCCTTAGAAGAAATGTCGAAACAGCAAGTTATTAACTATCTGAACGAAACGGTTAAACCAGAGGAAGGCGCTATACCTGCATACCTCCTTGGAGACCCAAAGGTTTATGATATAGAACATGAAAAAGTGTTTTTGAAAACATGGGTTTTTATCGGTCATGATTCTGAAGTACCCAACAAAGGGGACTTCATGACCCGTGAACTGGCTGGCTACTCGCTCATCATCACTCGTGATGCTGAAGGGGAAATCAGGGCGTTTTATAATATGTGCACGCATCGCGGAATGAAACTATGCCGTGCAGATAAAGGGAACAAGTCATTATTTACGTGTCCTTATCATGGGTTTAATTTCAAAAACACTGGTGAGCTTGTAGGGGTGCCATTACAAAAGGACATATATGGGGGCAACCTTGACCGGGCGGAAATGGGCCTTCACAAAGTGAAGCTTGAATCCTATAAAGGTCTTTTATTTGGAACTTGGAATGAAGATGCAGAGCCGCTTGAAGAGTTTCTTGGAGACATTAAATGGTATTTGGATATACTCGTAGGTCGTGCAGAAATGGAAGTAATCGGGGTTCCGCAAAGATTCGTTGTTAATTCCAACTGGAAAGTTGGTTCCGATAACTTTGTTGGTGATTCCTATCACACGATGGTCACACACGGATCCATTGCCAAACTGGGCATGGTGCCCAATGCTACCTATTCAAAGCGTGGTTTTCAAATCCATACGGAAAACGGGCATGGACTGAACTTAGGGACACCTAACCCTGAATTCGCTTTCCCGGAAGAATTGAAAGATGAATTTAAAACTAATTTGTCTGAAGAACAATATGGAGTGTTATCAAACTTAAAGAATATGATTGGGAACGTTTTCCCCAACTTATCATTTTTAATATCCCATACAAAAATCAAAGACCAATTCATATCCAACACTTCAATTAGAATGTGGCGGCCAATCGGTCACAATAAAATGGAAGTGATCGCTTGGATGCTCGTAGAAAAGAACGCCTCCCAAGATTGGAAAGATAGATCAAGAGATTCATTTATATTGACCTTTAGCCCATCCGGTATTTTCGAACAGGATGATACGGAAGTGTTTACGGATATTACTGAAGCAGCCCAAGGCCCAATGCCTTTCCTAAAGAATTTAACCTACAATTATACAATGGGGCTTCATCGTGAACCAGTTGATTTTATAGGACCGGGTGTTGCTTACGATGATAAATTCACTGAAGCGAGCCAAAGGAATTTTTACAAGTACTGGCTTGAATTAATGACGAAATGATAAGCGGGAGGGGGAACGGAAATGAATGTGGAGAAAATGTTGCTCAAATGTGAATTTGAACAGTGGCTGTATGATGAAGCTCAACTGCTGGATGATATTGAATTTGATGATTGGTTCGATTTAATGCACTCGAGCTTGCGTTATCAAATGCCTGTACGTGTTAATAAAGAAGGAGTGGAACGCCCGGATTATTCAACGGAAATGTTTACATTTAATGATGATATTGAGCTGCTTAAACTGCGCGTGGATCGTTTGAAAACGGATTATGCTTGGGCGGAAATACCGCCGTCAAGAACACGGCGTTTTGTCTCTAATGTACGCGTTAAAGACTATGTTGAACGTGAAAAGGCAGTCGTCAAGAGCTATCTGCTTATCTATCGAAGCCGCAGCACGGATATTCAACATGATTTGATTTCGGGGGAACGAAATGATGAATTCATTTTCGAAGAAGGTAAATGGAAACTTTCCAAACGGATATTCATTGTTGATCAATCAACGATAAATACCAGAAATCTTGCTATCTTCGTATAATTATTGACTTGGATTAAAAGAGATAACGAGGAGGCTGGTTACAATGGCAATGGCGTTAAAGGATAAAGTAGTGTTGATTACCGGGGGCAATTCAGGTATCGGAGAGGCTGTCACTCGACGTTTTATACAAGAAGGGGCAAAAGTCAGCATCATCGGCCGCTCGATAGAAACGCTAAAGAAAATGAAAGAGGAATTTGGTGAAGAGATTCTCATTAACCAAGGCGATGTAAGCAAATATGAAGACAATGAGAGGGCTGTCCAGGCCACAGTCGAGCAATTTGGAAAGCTGGACGTTTTCGTTGCTAATGCAGGTGTCTTTGATGGATTTGCTAAATTTGCCGACGTAACTCCCGATGCACTTTCCGAAGCATATGATTTTTTGATCGATATTAACGTTAAAGGATCTTTCTTCGGTGCTAAAGCCGCTCTTGAAGAATTGCAAAAATCGAATGGCAATATTATTTTCACCGTATCCGGTGCTAGTTTTTATCCGGATGGCGGCGGGGTGTGGTACACAGCAAGCAAGCATGCCCAAATAGGGTTGATGCGCCAACTTGCCTTTGAACTTGCTCCTAACATTAGGGTGAATGCTGTAGCACCTGGTGGCACTCTGACAGCATTATCGGTCATTCCTCCCCTACGTCCATTCGTTAAAATAGTGGATAATGAAACGAAGGCAAATAGCATTAAAAAAAGAAACCCTCTTCAGCTTGCACAGATGCCCGAAGATCATGTAGCTGCATATGTCCTATTAGCATCGGACGCAGCGCGTGCAATTACCGGCGAAGTAATCTCCAGTGATGGAGGATTGTCAGTTCGCGGACTGGGTTGAGTTCATTACAATATAAACTATGGGAAGAAGGTTTATAAGTATGGCTGAATCACTATTGGGCAATAGGAATATTAATCAACTCGCATTTGTTGTAAAAGATATTGAAGCTGCTAATATAGCTTTCACAAGACTGCTAGGCATTAAGAAGTCAGAACCATTTCTAACTGGTGACAGTTCTGTTTCGAATGTCACTTTTAGAGGTGTACCAACGGAATCACAATCCAAACTGGCTTTTCTGAATACACCAACCGTCCAATTTGAACTAATAGAACCCGATAAAAATCCAGGAACGATGCGTGAGTTCCTGGATGAAGTAGGTGAAGGGATCCACCATATAGCTTTTGACGTTGACTCTATCCAAAAGAGGCTTCCAATCATGGAGAAAAGCGGATACCCAGCTTTGCAAACGGGTGAATTCACTTCAAGTGACGGCCGGTATGTATATGTGGATACACTGGATGATCACAAAACGTTAGTTGAACTGCTTGAAAGTTCAGAGCCAAGAAAAACGGCATGTGAGAGACCAGAAGATGCAAGCGTTCAGCCGCTATTAGGGACTAACAAAGTGGAACAGCTTGCGTTAGTTGTAAAAGACCTGGATGCGGCAGCAGATGCATATTGTAAGTTGTTGGGTATTGAAAAACCTCCCATCATTCATTCTGGTTCAACCGATATTACAAACGTGATTTACAAAGGGAAGCCCACTGAAGGAAAATCAAAATATATGTTCATCGATACGCCGTTAATTCAAATTGAATTGATCGAGCCGGGCGAATCACCCAGTACGTGGAAAGATCATCTTGAAACATATGGTGAGGGTGTTCACCATATATCTTTTGTCGTAAAAGACTTGGAGGATAAAATGAAGATGTTAGAAGAAATGGGCTATCCGGTCATACAGACAGGTAACTTTTTTAACGGAAAAGGCCGATATGCCTATATGGATACAACATCGACCTATAAAGTGATTATTGAACTGTTAGAACGTTTTGATGAGTAAACATGTAACAATTGATCATTAATTAGGTTTCCGGATACAAATGCCAGAGCACTTGGAACTTACATAATCAGGAATAATGAACTCCAGTGGTCATTAAATCGAAAATCTAGCCATTTTCCCTCCTAATCAGCTGATTAACTTTCTAGACAAGTGAAACCGTAAAAAGCATATACAAGGCAATGGGCAGGAAGGGGACTTCAACCATGGCCTTGTACGGTTGGAATAAAAGTGAAAAATTTAATAACAAACGGAAAAGAATATTGACAAATAATTCAGAATATTAATATTATTAAAAAACAAAAAAGGAACCCTTTTATGTAAATTTTATTGTGATGCACGTTTTATGTAATCAAGGTAATAATCATAGTTTTTTTGGATATGGATCGTATTGACCTTTATTGCTTTTTCTGCATCCTTGTCACGAATGGCATGGATTACCTGTAAGTGCTCGTTGTTTCGTTCCTCATACCAAGATTTATCAACCATTGTAACATCTTCATTACGGGCGGACAAAAAGGAAATTCGAAAAGAAAGCCATAATGAATCCGTAGTCTTTTGGAGAAAGGTATTTCTCGAGTAGGAATATAATAAGCGGTGAAATTCAATGTTTGCACGGCTTGCCGCTATTCGGTCATTACTATTAATTGCCTGTTGCAGTTTATCCGTTGCCCATTCCAGTTTTTTTAATTCCTCTTCCGTAATTCCTTCACAAGCTTTTTGTATCGAATAGTTTTCGAGCATTTTCCTGATTTCCAATTCCTGCTGTAAAAGTTCAATATCCACATTGGATATGACCATCCCTATACCAGGTTTCACCTGAAGCAAATTTTCCTGTTCCAATTTCCTCAAAGCTTCACGAACCGGTGTACGGCTACAATTGAATTGCTGGGCAATATCATCTTCCGTTAAACGGTCTCCGGGCAAAAATATTCCTTCAATGATCGCATTTTTTATAACAAAAAATATAGCTTCCCTTAAGGGCTTAGAAGAATAATGTTCTATTTGCTCTGTAATATATTGATAGTGATTGGTTTCCATGGTGCTCCTTTCTAAAATCCAATTATATACAAGTATATTTATTTTTTCTTAAAAAACGATTTAAGTCATTTCAATGCTTCATACTTTTGATTATTTATACAATTCAATGGGATGGATGAAACTATTATTACTAAAGACGCTCACAAGGCTATCTGTACATATTGGCAGGGGATAAAATTCAGGGTAGCCCCCATCCATGCTAAAATTGGGGAAAACAAGGGTGTCATAGAGTAAGAGGAAGCTCACAGTTGTTTTATTACCATCGGTTGATATGGGTCACATTGCCGTGATGAATGATGTATATGGGGATTTTTTTTACAGATAACCATGTAAGAAGTGAGATTCATGTTGCTCGATTACATAAAGATGCTATGATTGAAATCGAAGATTATACTAAAGAAATGAATACATCAGATTGATATTTTCATTTCTTTAATATACATAGAGGATACAGGAGGAGTTTTAAAATGAATTTAGCACAATTTCCTAGAAAGCGATATACACCGACATATACACCAGTTGAGAGATTAGATCATTTTTCTGAAGTTCTAGGGGGCCCATCCATTTATGTTAAACGAGACGATATGCTTGGTCTGACGGCTGGGGGAAATAAAACAAGAAAACTGGAATTCCTTGTTGCCGATGCATTGGAAAAAGGCGCGGATACGTTGATTACATGTGGAGGCATTCAATCAAATCATTGCCGCTTGACACTAGCTGCTGCCGTTAAAGAGAAAATGAAATGCATCCTTGTATTGGAAGAGGGACTTTCAAAAGATTCAGAGCCGGATTTTAACGGTAACTATTTTCTCTATCATTTATTGGGAGCTGACCAAATTATAGTTGTACCTAATGGATCGGACTTAATGCAAGAAATGCAGAAAGTGTCTAAAGAGGTGACAGAGAAAGGACATCGACCTTACATCATTCCCGTTGGGGGATCCAATGTCATTGGTGCAACGGGATATGTTGCATGCGCTCAGGAGATTTTAGCACAGTCCTTTGAGCAAGGCATTGACTTGAAAGCAGTTATTTGTGTAAGCGGCAGTGGGGGAATGCATGCTGGTTTGGTTGCAGGATTTCATGGAAATCAAAGTGGAATATCAGTAATTGGCATAAATGTAAGCAGAGGAAAAGCTGAACAAGAAGAGAAAGTTTTTCAGCTTGTTAGAGAAACTTCAACACACATCGCCCTACAAAATTCGATCCCTCGCGAGGCTGTTACGTGTTTTGATGAGTATGTCGGACCGGGTTATGCTCTGCCTACACCTGAAATGGTGGAAGCAGTCAAGCTAATGGCAAGAACAGAAGGGATTTTGTTGGATCCGGTATATACGGGTAAAGCGGCAGCGGGACTCATTGATTTAATCCAAAAAGGCACCTTTAAGCCGGAGGATAACATCCTATTTGTTCACTCTGGTGGTGCTTCATCGTTATATGCCAATACTTCGCTATTTAATTGAAATGTCATTATATAATAAATTCTAAAGTTAAAGTGGAGAAAAGCTGGCTCATTTGCATAGCTCAAATGTCAAGACAACAGAAGCAGTGAGAGTATTCTAAACGATTCTTTCTATACATAATATGCAGTGTGCCTAATCCCACTTTTTTTAATTTATTAAATCAAACAGCTTTCATGCTGAATTTTAAGAACTTATGCTCTAATTGTGAAAACGTCATAATGGAATTTAATTGAAAAGTTCCTGTAATGGTCAAGAGGAGAGCACGAAAACCATTTGAAAACTGATCATAGAAATAACAATCAAGGCTTAAAATCAAGAACTATTTTAAAGAAGCAACAGAATTGATTCAGCAATGGATGGACGTAGTACATTATGGAGCCTGTTCCACAATGTGCAACGTATTGGTAGCGGAATAGACATTTGTCCATGTACAAAAGAGGATTCTACAGTTGTAGAATCCTCTTTTAATAAATTACCACTTATTATAAAGTAGTGATTCTTGTTGTGTATAGCTAGTATTAGGATAATTCGTAGAGCATTGCAATTCCAGGTTTAAGTCGAATACAGTGCGGAAAGTTTGAGCAAAACTGATATTATTTATTTCAGCTGAAGTTGTATTGCATGTTTAATAAGGAATTTGTAATGTGGGAACATATGTTTTATAATGTTTTTTGAGTAAATAATTATCTATCGAAATAGGGGAGGTATTATATGTATATTACAATTGCAGATTTTATTAAAGAATGGAATAAAGAAGCCATACTGACTCAAAATGTTTTGGATAGTTTGACTGATGATTCATTAGAACAACAAGTTTATCCTGAAGGTCGCACTTTAGGAAGAATCGCGTGGCATTTCACCACGAATATTCCAGATTATCTAGCTCATTTCGGGTTAAAGATAGACCGGATAGAAAGTTCAGAAAACGTTCCATCTTCAGCCCAGGAAATTGCAATCACTTTTAAAAATGTAAGTTCTCATGCAGCCAAAATTATTGAACAACAATGGACAGACGAATCCCTAGGGCAAATACAAGAAGCGTTTGGAAGACAGGAAACAAATGCTTCCATTCTTATGGGGCTAATCAAGCATATTGTTCATCATCGCGGACAAGTTACGGTTCTAATGCGTCAAGCAGGAATAAAACCTTCTGGGGTTTATGGACCGCCAAAAGAAGATTGGATTCATCTAGGTGTGCAAAATCCACCACTTTAATTACTTATGCATGCTTAAGTTCCGACCTTTAACAAAAGGGGCCATTGGCGAATAATTAAATCCCAGTTCTCAATTTTATAGCTGAGTTAATAATATGTTAAAGCATCCTTTGAAGGGTGCTTTTTTATTTTGCCAATGAAGGGTTTAAATGAAACCAGCTAATTTAGAGGCGATGTTTTAAATGGCATACTACTTGTTTCTCCAATTAAAGCTAATGGAGTAAAAGTAAAAGATGCGATAGATTCCGTCTTTTCCTTTTGATTAGGCTATGTTAAACCATTAGTGCAGAATAGTTCTTTAATATTATTATTTATAATTATGCTATTATTAGGCCTCCATATCCTGAACCTCCACCGTAATTGCCACAACCACCGGCATAACTATATCCGTCAATGATTAGGAGTTAAACAAAACTATTATAATGACGAGATCTTCACCAAAACAATTAAAGCTGACTGAAAGTATATAGTTATAGAGCAGGACTTATAAATATCAGTATTTTGTAGAAAAATGTCGTTATTTGCGAATATCATTATCGTCATTTCTGAGATATTATAATATTGAATGAACTTTAACACATTGAAGTGATAATGCAACCTTTATGTCGGGGCTCGACTTAGTGAGTGGGGGAAAAAAAATGAGTGTAATCATCGAGAAGAAACGAATGGAAAACTATACTCATATGGAAGATGTAATGTTGGTTGGGAAAATCCATAATGGTGATGAAGATGCACTGGACTTTTTAATCAAAAAATACAGATGTGTCGTTCAATCAAATGCTTTGAAGTATTTTTTAACGGGTGGAGATAAGGAAGACGTCTTTCAGGAAGGAATGATTGGACTATATAAGGCCATTCGAGACTACAAGAATTGCAAAAAGTCCTCTTTCCGATCATTTGCGGAACTGTGCATTACAAGACAAATCATAACGGCTGTTAAAGCGGCTATTCGCCAAAAGCATTCTCCCTTAAATAATTATGTTTCATTTTATACGCCTATCTATCAAGGGGAGTCGGAACAGGCCCTAATTGATCTAATCCCTGAACAGAGACAAAATGACCCAGTCACGATCTTAATAAAATCAGAAGAAATTTGCGATATTGAGCTAATTTTAACGGAAGTCCTTAGTGAGTTGGAAACTAGTGTTGTGGACTTGTACCTAGAAGGAAAAACTTATATTGAAATATCAAAGGAACTGAATGTTCAAAAAAAGACGATCGATAATGCACTTCAGCGTGTAAAAAGGAAGTTGGAGCGGTACTTCGAGTCAAGGAAGTTGGAAGAATAATAACTATAATCATTAAACATAAAGAATCTATTCAATTCCGAATGGGTTCTTTTATTTTTACTTCATAATTTGGTCTACTTAAATTTTCAAATCTATCCTTATCCATGCATCAACAATAAATTTCATTCAAGAAAAGGCGCGATTCTTGAATAAGATCTGCTACTTAATTTTCTGATAAAGGGGAATAGAATGTATCTGTTAGTATAGTAAGAAAAGTGTTTAATAACATTGATTTTCGAGATAGAAGTTTTAAAAAAGTAATACTTGGCACACTGGAACTTACACTCTCCAAATGAGAAAATTTAGTAAGGGGATTCCCTTTTTTTATATTATTAATGAGATCTCGGATAACAAGCGAAGCTAGGACATTACTTGGAGGAATAGGGGTTCAGACGGAATGTACAAATGATCCAACTGAAAGTAATTACTCACAAAAGGAAAAGTTATAACTATCATAAAAGATTTTAACGAGGGAAAAGTAGGTAAGGTGAGGTCACTGTTAATGTTGTGCACCTTGTTCGACAGGCCCGTGATGGAATTTGTCGATGATTGGTATGATTTTGTATAAGTATAAAATGATGATTTGATATTAGAAAAAAAGATGCAATAGACATAATGTCAGATTGATAGAAATGAAGCAGCCTGATCAAATGGAGCTGCTTCATTTTTTTGTGCTTTTTCAATTGATAATAAGTTCAAACCCTGCACAAATGACATAATATTTTTAAAATTTGCACAAGTGGTATTTTTTTGTTGACGTAGCTATTTTTGTAAGCGTATACTAAACTCAACAAAGCACAAATGATTGCGATTGCACAAATGTGCATATTAAAAAAGGATGAGGGACTAAATGGATAAAAGAGAAGAAAAAAGACTCTTAGTTAAAATTGCGCAAATGTATTATGAAGAAGATATGACTCAAGGTGCCATTTCAAAAGAATTAGGTATATACCGAACATCCGTCAGCAGACTTTTAAAAAAAGCAAGGGAAGATGGAGTAGTTAAAATTACTGTTAGCAGCGATATAGATGGAGCTTTTGAATTGGAACGTCGAATGGAAAAATTGTTTGGCTTAAAAGAAGTAATAATTCTTCCTGAAAAGAGAGACAGTACAGAACTGGATAAAAAGAAAGTGGTAGCAGTAGCAGGGGCTGAATTACTAAAACGAATTATTAAAGACGGCGATGTCGTTGGCTGTGCCTGGGGAAGCACAATGGCCAGTATGATCGGTGAATTTACCAATGCCGGAAAAAAAGACGCTCATTTTGTCCCTTTAGTAGGTGGACCTGGACCAATGGATACGAAGCATCACGTTAATAGAATTGTTTATAATATTGCAGAGGATTTTGGAGGAACTTCTTATTTTATTGATGCTGCGGCAGTAGTAGAAAAAAAAGAGACAAAGGATGACATTGTTCAATCACACTATTTCACTAAAATAACTGAGCTTTGGGGCAACTTAACAATTGCAGTAGTAGGGATCGGGAACCCAAACCAATCATCTAATTTAGTCTGGGCTGGCTTTTGTGGCAATAGAGAAATTGAAGATTTAAATCAACAAGGTGCCATTGGTGATATCTGCTCACGATTTTATGATATAGATGGAAACCTGATTCAATCTGACTTAACTGATCGAACAATAGCCATTGAGCTGGAAAAACTAAAAAATATTCCTTACTCAATCGGTATTGCAGAGTCTGTTGAAAAAGCTCCTTCCATTATTGGCGGATTAAGAGGAGGATACATTAACACTCTGATCACCACTGAGGAAACGGCAAATGCAATTATTGAAATTATAGAAAAAGGAACTGCCTTATATTAGGAAGTAGGGATTAATTTTAAACTAGATCTTTTTATCTGATTGTAAGCGGAAACAAGATGTAAGATTCAGTTCATATGAAAAGAGGAAATGAAATGCTATGGTATGTCGTTATTTTAATTGGTTTTTCTTGGCTCCTTCAAAGCATTTTGGGATTTTTGCAAATCAAGCATTTTAATAAAAAGTATGCAGAGTTGAGAAAGCTTGGAAGGGTCGCGATTGGGAAAAAACCGGGACTTATTAAATCAGGAACTGTCGTTATGTTTGCAATTGACCGAAAAAACAACATTTTGAAAGCCACCAAAATGCAGGGAGTAACCGTGCTTTCAAGAGTACGGAACTTAAAAGGATTTGAGGGGAAAAATCTCTTACACCTCGGTGAAGAAGATTTATATAAAGTAAATAAGTTAACAAGGTCAGCCATTGAGGATGCACTGAACAGCTATCATGTTATCTCTAAAGGGGGTGAATTGAAGGTTAAGAAAGGCTGGATTGATTTACTCTTATCAAAAAAATAGGAATTATATGAGGTGAATTGAATGGATTGGCTTACAAATGCAGCAGATGGGTTTATGAATTTATTTAGAGCAGGGGCAGAAACTTTTGTCGATTTAGTAACAGGTATTGTTCCACTTCTTATCATGCTTTTAGTTGCAATGAATGCCCTTATACGGTTGGTTGGAGAAGAAAGAGTGGAACGGATCGCAAAGAAATCGAGTAAGAACCCACTTACAAGATATTTTGTTCTTCCGGTAATTGGAACGTTCGCTTTGGCAAATCCAATGACATTGTCACTCGGTAAATTTTTGCCAGAAAAATACAAACCAAGCTATTATGCTGCTGCTTCTTATTCCTGCCACACGCATAATGGACTTTTTCCACACGTTAATCCAGGAGAGTTGTTCGTATTCTTGGGAATTGCTGCAGGAATTACAACACTGGGATTTGAAACCACAGAACTAGCCCTTCGTTACTTCTTGGTGGGTATTTTCACAAACTTTTTAAGAGGCTGGGTAACAGATTTAACAACTTATTATGTATCTAAACAGCAAGGCGTTAAATTGAAGGAAACAGTGGATCTCTAAGGAGGGGAAAGCGATGACTCAAACGGTTACGCAGTACAAGTCAATTATCGTCAATGCAGGGCAAGGAGGATTTGGTGGGCCATTAGTGATTTCACCGACAGAAGAAAAAAATAAAGTGGTTTATGTAACGGGCGGAACAAGACCGGATATTGCAGACACCATTGCAGAATTAACAGGCTGTGAATTAGTCGACGGTTTTAAAACGAGTGTACCTGAGAATGAAATGGCGTGTGTCATTATTGATTGTGGCGGAACGCTCCGATGTGGCTTATACCCCAAAAAAAGAATTATGACGATCAATATCATGCCTACTGGACAAAGTGGCCCGTTAGCAATGCACATTACTGAGGACATTTACGTTTCTGGAGTAAAGTCTCAAAACATTGAATTGTATGAAGGTGCTGCAACACCTTCAATATCCAATGTGAACAATGCTAACGGACAAGTTGAGAAAACAATATCTAAACCTAAGTATAGCGCAGATAAAAAAATTAGTGAACAAAGAAAGCCTAAAGGCGTCATAGCACGCATTGGGATGGCGATGGGTTCCATCGTCAACGTGTTTTATCAGGCTGGCCGTGACACTATAGATACTGTCATTAAAACCATTTTACCGTTTATGGCTTTTGTGGCCATGTTAATCGGAGTGATTAAAGCATCTGGAATTGGTGATGTATTCGCACAATATTTATCACCATTTGCAGGTTCTTTGCCGGGCTTGCTCTTAATCTCTTTAATATGCTCATTCCCATTATTATCACCATTCTTAGGACCGGGAGCTGTTATTTCACAGGTCATTGGGACATTAATTGGAGTGGAAATTGGAAAAGGAAATATCCCTCCGCACCTTGCATTGCCAGCTCTTTTCGCGATTAACTCTCAGGCTGCAGCTGATTTTGTTCCAGTTGGGCTAGGATTGGCAGAGGCAGAAGTGGAAACCATTGAAGTCGGAGTTCCTTCCGTATTGTACGGACGTTTTTTAACCGGAGCACCTACCGTTTTTATTGCTTGGCTTGCAAGCTTCGGTTTATATGAATAATTACTAGAATAGATTGTGAATAGATTATTTAAAGCAAAGAATTGGAGGAGTTTCTTGTGCAGACAGTTTATCAAACTCAAATTAACCAACTTGGTGCATCTGTCTCTGATTTTCTTGGAGAAAAAATGTTCATCCTATTCGGAGCTGATGCTCCGAGTGAATTAGCGGATTATTGCCTATTAATTGATGTAAATGAAATTAATGGTGAAATCGAAAAGGGTGACATTCTCGTCTTAGGCAATCATCAATATACCATTACCTCTGTAGGTGACGTGGTAAAAAAGAATTTAGGTTCACTTGGACATATCACGTTAAAATTTAATGGTTCTGAAACGCCAGAATTACCTGGCACTTTACATCTTGAAGAAAGAGATATACAAATTCCGCCAGCAGGAACAACTCTTCGAATCTTGAAAAAATAAACTTGTCAAAGGTTTAAATAGAAATAAATGCAAGAAGAGGGATGTTTCCTCGAAGGAGCAAAACTCTCTCAGAAAATTGCATCAGTAAGAGTTAACTTAGCTAAAACAAAAAAAGTAATTTGGAGTTTGTTACTTATTTTTAAATTTCACCTATGATCCTCGACTCTATATATAATAAGGAGGAAAAAGAATGAATGAATCATGGCATCAATTAGAAAATAAAGTGGCAATTGTTACGGGTGGTGCATCTGGAATTGGCTCAAAAATTACAGCACACTTAGTAAAGAACGGAACAAAGGTGATTGTTTCCGATCTAAATGTAAATACTGGCGAACAAACTGATGGAACTTATCATATTCAATGCGACGTTACCAATAAAGAAAGCGTTGAAAATATGGTCACAAAAGCCACAGGTTTATTTGGAACTGTAGATATCTTAGTTAATAATGCGGGTGTAAACTTACCACGTTTACTTGTTGATTTCCGTGGCGAAAAGCCAGAGTATGAGTTAAGTGAAAAGGATTTTGATTTCATGGTTGCCGTCAATCAAAAAGGACCTTACCTTTGTGCTCAGGCAGTTGCGAGAGTAATGGTGAAAAATAATAAAGGCGTTATCATTAATATTTCTTCTGAGGCAGGTATGGAAGGATCTTCTGGACAAAGTGTTTATTCGGCAACAAAAGGTGCTGTCAATGGCTTTACCCGTTCTTGGGCAAAAGAACTAGGGAAATTCAACATCCGCGTAGTTGGTGTTGCACCAGGGATTAATGAGCAAACAGGTTTAACAACAGATGCTTATAATGAAGCATTAGCATACACACGTGGAGTGACAGTAGAGGGTCTTGGATCAGATTACAGCAAAACGATACCACTTGGACGACCTGGTAAATTGGATGAAATCGGTGAATTGGTCACTTATCTAGCTTCAGACCGTTCTAGCTATATTACAGGTACAACCGTTAATATTTCAGGTGGAAAATCCCGCGGATAAATACAAGGATGCTGGGTGGTTTTAAAATTCAACATTGAAGCGTTGTATGTTCTATCATTTAACTTTTAAGTAAGTCTTTTATTAACAAACAGGTGCTTTAGTTCATTAACAGGGGTTGCTGCGGCAGCCTTTTTTTTATGGAACTAACGGGTCAGGTAATTTAAGTGTACATTTCTTCACAAACTCCATTTTAAATGTTTATACTCCTGGTTAAATCTTCTTTGCCCTATGTTATTCACTTCTTCCTTAATATATTGACCCTGTTTTTCATAGGGGATAACAATAGATTCTTCACCAATAATATCCCACTGGTATCGTTATGACTTATAGCAGTTAAGTCATTTCATTCTATACGAAGATATTTGTGATTTTGTCAAAATAAGCAGGCGTATAACTTTAATTTTTATTGTAGTAGGATTAGGCAACCATTTGATAGGAATAGGATATCGTTCGTTTTTTCATTTGCTGCATAATAAAAAAGCCTCTACTTTTTCTATAACAATTATTTTGTTGAAATAAAACTCAAAGTTCTAAACAGAGTAGTGAAAAGAAACATAAGCAGCTAGTCCCCAATAATAGTCATTACCTTTGGTAATTCAGAATTTATAACCATAAAAACAGCACCACATCACAGAATCTTATACTACTTTGACTCCAACGAATCAATACAAATACTAAAAATTGCAGGAGGAAAATATTATGAAAAAACTATTATTTACGTTCCTTGCACTGGTTATGTCCCTAACTCTTACTGCTTGCAACAACAATAATGACACAAATGGGATTTCTCAAAAGGGGCCATCGGGTGACACCTCACAGCAGGAGATGTCTGAGTTCAGTCGTGAACTTGTTAAATTCCCTGAGAACTACGATAAGGGTGTGAACTACACGACTGTAAATCGAGGAAATGTCAGGGAGGAGCTCTACACGAGCCAGGAAGCAATAGAAGCGGTGCAGAACGGTCAGTCAATCCCTGACGACACCGTCATCACTCTCGAAATCTATAGGGATGAAAAGCTTGATGAAATCTTCGTGATGGTAAAGCGCGATGGCTGGGCAGATCAGAATCCCCCTGAGATGCGTAACGGCGATTGGCTATACCAGGAATTCAATGGAGACAAGTCGGTGGATTACGAGGAAGACATCGGTCGCTGCTTTTCTTGTCACGCCAATCAGGAGCGTGATGACTTCGTGAACACGTTGGATGAAATGAAGAGTTATGATCTTGAAGATTTTACAGGATCAAAGGACAGCAGTACAGAATCACAGATTGCAGGTATCCCTACAAATCACTGGAAGGTAAAAGCGGTAGGTGATAATCTGGAGGACTCGCTGGATATTTTACATGGAAATCGCTTAATGGAAGATGAAGAAAAAGCAGGGATCATCCAGAAGGTTCTTTTGATGATTCATTTTAATCAATAGACATAGGGATTGAGCATTTGAACGGAACTCGAAGTAATGACCAATAGTACGTCCTGACGGAAAACCGACCCAGGTATTAATATTAATAGAAAGAGGAGAACTTCTTGAATCGAAATATGTTAATCAGATTGGTTATTGATCTTTCTATGACCGTTCTGATGTTAGTTGCAATGGCTTATCAGATTACCGGAAATACAATCCATGAACTGATAGGAATTATATTGTTTTTGTTGTTTATTGCCCACAATATTTTAAATCGACGATGGTATAAAACGATTTTTAAGGGAAAGCACAATGTACAACGTATACTGAACATTACGGTCAATTTGCTTTTTCTTGTATCCATGGCTGTGGTGATAATAAGTTCTGTGCCAATTTCCCGTGACATATTTGCCTTTATTTCTATAAACAATGACATGACTCTATTACAGATACATGTTATTGCTTCATATTGGGGATTTATCTTCATGGCTGTGCATATAGGAATGTCCTGGGGAACCATAATCAATGCAGTACGAAAGATGACGGGAATTACCAACACGAGCCGTATCCGCACAATTGCATGCCGTATAATAGCGGTGTTGATTGTTGTCTATGGTGTGCAGACTTCCTTCGAGAGAGATATGCTTTCGAGGTTAACCATATATAATCCATTCGGTTGGAGCTTTGATGAGTCTTCCATGGGATTTTTAATAGATCATCTAGCTATCATGGGAATATATATCAGTGGGACTCATTATGTTCTGAAATTTGTTCGGAAGCAGGATAAAGCTATAGCGTACAAAGATAGGTAAATTGCAGAATAAAAAAAGTGCATTAATCCGGGATTAGATTAATGCACTTTTTTATATTATTTAAAGTGTAGCTGCCACTAAATTAATACATAGAATGAACCTACGTGAAGGAGATTCAAGCTTTTACCCTTTGTTCATATTCCTCCTTCAGGTGCTTTATATCTTCTTTTGGTGGTAAACCAAACATGCGCGAATATTCACGGCTGAATTGTGATGGACTTTCATAGCCTACCTGGAATGCCACATCTGCTGCATCTGCTGATTCGGATAATAACAGGCTTCGGGCTTCTTGAAGTCTCAGTTGTTTTTGGAATTGAATTGGGCTCATCGCGGTTATCTCTTTAAAGTGCCGATGAAGTGAAGAAACACTCATATTTGCTATTTCCGCAAGTTCCTCAATCTTAAAAGACTTTTCATAGTTATTCATGATATGTTCAATCACGTCACTGATTTGATGAGTAGAACTTCCTTCTATGGCTATTTGTTTCAGCATATCCCCATGTTCTCCTTGCAGAACCCTATAGATGATTTCTTTCACGATTAAAGGAGCAAGTACCTTGATATCTTTTGGAGTATCTAGCAGACGAGCTAATCTTGTTAACGCGTCTAGCAAAGATGGCTCTGTTTTGTTGACATACATACCTCGTTTTGCATTTTCCTTTTTGTCAACTCCCATTTGGAATTCACGTAACACCTCTAATATTTCACTCGGTGTAAATTCAAGTTTGAGAGCAAGATAAGGCACTTCGAAAGAGGCTTCCGTGACTTGTCCGGTAATTGGCAGCTTAACGGATGCAACAAGGTAATCGGCAGGACCGTACCTAAAGAGCTCCTGTGACAACAAAACCTCCTTCATCCCTTGAACCACTATGCATAAGGAAGGCTTGTGAATTCCGTAATTTGGTCCAGTATCATTAGAATAACGGGAGAAAAATAAAGACGGAATAGCAGTCATTTGAGTACCGTCACGTCCTGTGTGATTCTCTATGATTTTGGCGAGCTCAACTCTTTGTCTATATAATTGTTCAAACATAAAATCCTCCTTTGTTATCTTCATCCGTGTTGGTCCTATTATAATGCTAATTCACTTTCTGCGTAAATGGTCGTGAGAGGATTGGGCAATCATTTGAGAAGAATGGGATACCGCTTGCTTTCTCCCTTGTAGCATAATAAGGATGCGGTTAAATAATATAACCGTTTAAAGCGATAATAATGCAAAGAATGAAAGATAAATCAAGCAAAGCGTAGAGTAGAACGAAATGATCCAGAAGTTTCTTCTAACGGGCTGATTGTATGGAAATAAGCTGTTGTTATGCTGTGGCTTCAAAGTCAACGGGGATTTTTACTGGGAACTAAACAAGATACAAAAAGTCTAAAATTCAAAACTTAATATATCACATCATAGATAAAGGAGTAGATAGAACAGAATGAAAAATACTTGGAAAATTTACATGCTGACCCTTATTAGCTTCGTGGTCGGTACTTCACAATTCGTCATCGTAGGTACGTTGGATCAAGTGGCTGCTTCCGTCGATGTATCGGTAGCAACCGCAGGTCAGCTTATTACCGTATTCGCTCTCGGTAACGCAATCGGCACGCCCTTTGTTATGGTAGCAACCTCGAAGATGGATCAGCGTAAGCAATTGTTACTGGCTCTCGCCATCATATTACTCGGCGTCATTGGGGTAATTGCTCTTCCAGGCTTTGGATTGCTGATGGCCTCTCGCGTTTTACTAGGGATTGGAACAGGGGGCTTCGTTGTCACCGCCTATGGAATAGCTGCAAAACTGGCGGCTCCTGGACGTCAGGGTGGGGCGATGGCCAATGTCGCAATGGGGTATAGCTCTTCCCTTGTCTTTGGCGTTCCCCTTGGCCGTATGATTGCTTCGTCTTATGATTGGAAGGTCATCTTCTGGGGCATCGGACTCTGCAGCCTACTGGCTATTTTTGCCGTTGCACGGACGATTCCGGTCATGGAAAGCGAGGCGGCTGTTTCTCTGGGCAAGCGTCTTGCTCTCTTGAAGAATCCGAGAGTCGCATTCACTCTTGGTGTAACCTTCTTTGTATTTATTAGTTATTCAATGCTCAATACGTATATCACTCCCTTTCTGACCGCCGTTATACCAACTATGAAAGAAAAATTGAGTATGATTCTCTTAGCTATGGGTATCGCGAGCTTGATTGGCTCTAAGGTTGGTGGCTTATTGGCAGACCGGATCGGCATCGTCCGCACGCTGGTCGGATCCATGGCTGTCCACATCATCTCGCTAGTATTGCTGTCTACTGTCTCTGGATTTGGATGGGTAATGGTTACCCTCCCGTTGCTCATGATTTGGGAAATCGCTGCTTGGACGTTCGGGCCTACCCAAAACTTTAATCTAGTCTCGCTGACTCCAGAAGCCTCTAGTATCGTGCTTAGTCTGAACAGTTCCTTTGTACAACTTGGATTTGCCGCGGGTGCTGGAATTGGAGGTATTGTTGCGGGAAGGTCATCAATACAAGAGATCAGTTGGGTTGGAGCTACATCAGTCGTGATTGCTCTACTAATTGGAGTGTTTTCATTTAGACGCAGCCGTGAGCTCTCAAGTGCACAGCAGTGAAGTTTTAGAAAATAGATTCAGCAGATGATTTGCTTTTAGATGGCAAATTCCTCTGAATCAATAAATTTACTTTTTATTAAGAAAGGATAGATATAAATGATGTCTAATACAAAAGATAAAGTTGTGATTATTACAGGTGCTTCTAGTGGAATTGGAGAGGCAACAGCTAAAAAACTTACTTCTACAGGTGCGAAGTTGGTCTGGGCAGTTCGTCGTGAAGAACGTTTACAACAGTTACAGAAAGACATCGAAAAAAATGGTGGAAAAGCTATTTATAAAGTAACCGATGTAACGTCACATGAACAAATGGAAGAGCTTGCTGAGTATGCGCTTCAAGAGTTCGGAAAAATTGATATATTAGTGAATAATGCTGGCGTCATGCCGCATTCATTTCTTTATAAGAAAAGAATCGAAGACTGGAATAAGATGATTGACGTCAATATTAAAGGCGTACTTTATGGGATTGCGGCTGTGCTTCCATCCATGCGAGAACAAAAATCAGGACATGTCATTAATTTGTCTTCAGTAGCTGGACATGTTGTTGGAGCTGGAAGTACGGTCTATGCAGGAACAAAGTTTGCTGTACGTGCAATTACGGAAGGTTTACGTAAAGAAGAGTATATCAATAATATCCGCACAACCATTATCTCACCAGGAGCAGTTACAAGTGAATTAATAAATTACATTACAGATATGGATCTTAAACCAGGAATCGATAAAGCTTATGAAGGTGCGATAGACGCTGAGAGTATTGCTGGTGCGATAGCTTTTGCCATTGAACAGCCATCAGATGTAGCAATTAATGAAATGCTTATTCGTCCTACACATCAAGATAGATAATTTTACACCAATAAATGTTGTTTATTGTAAATAGTATGTTCCGATTTACTAAAAAACAGGAGGTTTTAATATGCAAAAAGTAATTTTGAACAATGGTGTTGAGATGCCTATACTTGGCTTTGGTGTTTTTCAGATTCAAGATGAAAATGAGTGTGAACAAGTCGTTTATGACGCTATAATGGCAGGCTATCGCCTAATCGATACTGCTGCCTCTTATCTAAATGAAGAAGCAGTCGGCAGAGCCATCAAACGGAGTGATGTGCCAAGAGAGGAATTGTTTATTACCACAAAACTCTGGGTTCAGGATGCTGGTTATGAAAGCACAAAGAAAGCATTCCGTCGTTCACTTGAAAGACTGCAATTGAATTATTTGGATTTGTATTTAATTCATCAGCCATTCGGAGATGTATATGGTTCTTGGCGCGCTATGGAGGACTTGTATCGTGAAGGTAAAGTCAAGGCTATCGGAGTTAGTAACTTCCAAATGGACCGTCTGATGGATTTGATGACTCATAATGAAGTAATCCCTGCTGTAAACCAGGTTGAGACACATCCTTTCTGCCAGCAAATAGAAAGTGCTAAGTTTATGAGAGAGAACAATGTTCAAATAGAATCTTGGGGACCATTTGCTGAAGGAAAAAATAACATGTTCCAAAACGAAATTTTAGTATCAATAGCCGAAAACCATAATAAATCCGTTGCCCAGATTATTCTACGATGGTTGACACAAAGAGGAGTCGTTGCGATTCCGAAGTCTGTTCGTAAGGAAAGAATGATTGAAAATTTCAATATCTTTGACTTTGAATTAGGTCAAGAGGATATGGAAAGAATCGCTACTTTAGATACGAAAGAAAGCTTGTTCTTTTCACATCGCGATCCTGAAATTGTGAAATGGATTGGTACCCGTAAACTTGATATTTAATGCAATCATACACCTTGCGTTAATTCTATGGTAGTTCATGTATATTTTCATTTCAAAAACAGCCGTTTACCTAACTGGCTGTTTTTATTAAATTATTACGTTCTTATTGAAATCCCTCAGTTTAATAGATAATGCTCACGAATACTCGCCTATTCGCAGGATTTCAAACCACTTAAAATGAAGAGTAGACTTTGGAAAAATGATACAATAAACACTATATAAAGATTAAATAGGGGGAATGTAAATGAAATTTTATCAAGGTTATCGTTTATCCTTATCTGTGCAGTATTTTTAATTCCCGCAGCCGAAGATTGGACAACTTGGCCTCCATCCCTTTACATTTTTGATGAAAATGGAAATTTAGTAGATAAATTAGTTGATACACCTTAATGAATCTCTTATGAGGTTCTTTTTGGTGGGCCTGGAGTGAAAACCGCTTCAGACTTTTTTTAAATCAGCCTATAAAGGATATAGGGGAAAAAATAATAATCGCTGCCATTAATTCGAGGGAATACATGGAGAGCTTGTCTATGTATTTCAAAAGAGACTACAGGAACGATAATACGATTTTGAGACCTTGAAGCAGAGGTAATTCAAAAGAGGAATATCATTCAGAAGGAAGGGCTCCATTTAAGATTCAAAGCTTGGGAACCTGAAAGAATTTCAGCCTTGGCTTTTTCAATGGATTGTAGCGTCAGTTTAGCCACAACTATGCTGCTGATTGCTGGTAGTAGAAATCGGGACGTCTTTACCCAAATGGTGGATTCAGAGGTAATTCGTTTACTTGATCCTGGAAGGCTTAAAAGTTTAAAGATGATTCAGAAATATATTTCAAAACTGAATGACGAGCACATTTCACTTATTTCTCTAATTTCATATGTAGCGTATGAAGTAGTGGATACTACAAAAACGCTTCATGAAAAATTGAATCTTTGGATAGATGATAATATAAAAAATATTGATTAAAATTATATGGAGAATAATGTGTTTCAAGTCAAAACGGGTGAGGAGGAATGAGCATGAAAATGTTTAAAATGAGTGCTGTGGCATTGGTCGCTGCGTTGTTGTTCCCTTCTTCTACATTTGCAAGTGGCTGGGATTATTTAGGAGAACAATCTCTTTATTCTAATGGTGCTGAAAGTGATGTGTTTGCCTCTACTGGTGGTGATTATAAGATTTGTCGGGATTCTTACGTGGGTCCAGCTGGTAAGTTAAAAGTTGAATTATGGGAGTACGATCCTGACAGTTATAATGATTATGTAGGGGTAAGATATTTAGATCGAGGCGAATGTGGTATTTTCCGGGGTATTGGTAACTTTGTTGATGGAGGAAATGAAGCGGAATTTTTTGCGAAATCAAGGACTAACAGTGATATGCATTTAATCTTTTTTGATTAATTCACTAAATGAAAGACCTGGGATTGATTTGTAAAGGCTAAAGACTCTTTTTGCACCCAAACAAATTCGTTTAATCAATAAAACGCAACTATTGCCCTTGTATCAGCCTGAAAAGTTGGTGCGGGGGTTTTATTTGTTTGGCTACCTTTACGTCCCAAGGAAAATAGCGAAATGTTGGAAGCTTTGCCACGTTATTTTTCACAGGCGGGAAACATTCCTCACAATATTAGGCAACATAAATCTTTCCCTGTTCATATTGTGAGGTCATCTTCACGTCATACCAACCTCTACAAAATAGTCATAGCAATTCTCTCTTATCAATTAAATTATTTTTTAAATAAATCACATCTCCATTAGAGGAAGTTACACCAAAATAAACCCCTTGGGAGCCATGGGGTTTATCGTCTTTCACTTTTATTAATCTAGAGATACAGAATATGAGAAAAATGATGGAATAAATATTTTCATAAATTCCCGAACGGTGAGTTTATTTTGTTTGTTGACCATTTCAAATAAATGTGACGTTTCTACATTCTGTACGTGTCGCTTAGTCATTATACATTTTATTTTTTTTGTATGCTAAGGGAGTCATGTTCATGGAATTTCTAAATTCTTTAATATAATAGCTTGTACTATTAAAACCAACTTGATAGGCAACCTCAGTAATAGTAGAATCACCTTGCTGCAGTAGATATAAGCTCCTTTGAATACGATAATCCATAACATAATTTAATGGAGTACATTTTAAAAACCGCTTGAAATACCGACAGCATTCAGAACGGCTCAGCTGACCAGCCCTCGCAATATCTTCTAACATAATTTTTTCTGCATAATGCTGATGTATCCAACTTAACATTTCCTTCATTCTTTGACTCTTTAATACTTCTGTCTGGACATATTCTAGTTTAAAACCATTATCGATTAAGTTTTTCCAAATTAATGTTAGTTGCATGGTTATATCGACTTCATAGTATTGGGGCTTTTGCTCAATACTTTGATAGATTTTTAAAATTGCATCTAAAATATTCCCCCCCCAAATCTCATTTGCATCTACATATAAGTAAGGTAAATTAGTCGCTTGAATATAAGGTTTTACATATGTAGTATAGAGTTCTTGTGATAAAACAAAAAAAGGAGAAAGATTTAAGCAAATATAGACACAACCCGAAAGTGGGGCTATTATTTGGAATTTAATGCATAAGATTGGAACCAATGCCCATTTCAAACGTAAGTAATATAAAAGACTTAAGGTTGGGAGGCATAAGTATGAGGCAGCTTTATATAAAGCAGAAGGTATTCAGTCTTAGCGGGAAATTTACAGTAAAGGATCAGCATGAGAAGGATATATATTATGTGGAGGGAAGTTTTATGCAAGTTCCAAAGACTTTCTCCATTATGAATACAGCAAGAGATGAAGTAGCACTCATTACGAAAAAGGTGTTCAGCTTTTTACCAAAGTTTTTGGTTGAGGTGAATGGTCGGGAGGTATTAACAATAAAGAAGGAATTTTCCTTCTTAAAAGCACGATATACAATTGATGCGGCAGGCATTGAAGTACATGGTAATTGGTGGGATATGGATTTTCAAGTTTTACAGCATGGTAAAATCGTAGGTAAAGTGGGAAAGGAGTGGTTCACTTGGGGCGATAGCTACAAGGTTCAAATAATAGATGAAGAGATGGAAACCATTATTATTGCACTCGTTGTTGCAATTGATTGTGTGAAGGCTGATCAAGCAGCTGCTTCATCAGCAGCGTCGATATAAAGTAGAAGTGTAAAATTAAAAGGCTGACAGTTTTTAAAAATTCACTGCTTGAATAGGTGCGGTGAACCGTATCATAAATAAATGACAAGGCCATTTGGTACCAAGGTTTTATATTCGTTCTTCAGTTATCGGGCGCGATTCTTGAATAAGATTCGCTTTTCTTATAGAACTAACAGGCTGAAGATCGGAGCTGTCTTTAAGGCAGCTTTTTCTTTATGCAACTATCGGGGCAGATTTGGTTATTCAAAAGGTTGCTTCAATAAGGGAGGTTACTGAAGCAACTTTTTTGGGGAAGCCTATTAGACAATACTCATTTTAGATTTTGGATGTGCTGAAAAATTATCTAAATAATAGAATAACAATATATTAGACCCTAAATAAGGGATTAAAATGAACAATTGGTCATTTTTTTATTTGGTGGTAATTTAATTTAATGATTGTGATTATTACTAGTAGGGAAATAAATTACTCGAAAATCAGTTGCCTAATGGTAATGCAGTGCTATCCCATGGGAAAATAAAAATCCCTTTAGGTAAGTGCCGATGATAAATTCCCTGAGTATAAGCACAAAAAGCCCAACTGAAACAGAAGGGCTTTTTACTATGTTCATTTTTAAAAATTCACTCTATTCAACTGGAGATTATATCTCAATGTTTCTTCGTCTGAATATAATTTGTATCCAAGTCCATCACTGTAGTTAAGAAAGACTTTATCCGGAAGATGCTTTTTGGACTCACTTGATATTAATAGGGGGACCCCATCAATTATGAATCTCTCATCATCTTCATTCTTATTATCAATTTTCAATTCGTGTTCCTCATAAATCGAACAGCTTCCAACAAAAATGGCTTCGATACGAGCACCTTCATTCTCTTTATAATCCACTTTTCTTAGTTGTTCAATCGCTGCTTCTTTAATCTCAATATTCATAAAACCCGCTCCCATACAAAAATTGATATTATTTTTTATCCATACAAGGAAAACAAAAATCAATCTATGAAGAATCCTCTATTTATTCGTATACCCAATTGTTTATAAGTTAATGTGTTATACCTTTCCTAGCGATATAATAGAGTTTCAAAAAAAGGGGCTTTCCCAAAATAAATAAGCTCCAATTAATCGATTTTAGAACATAGTCCTCCCCAATGATCATCCTATCGGCTTTGCTTTCATAGGCCATTTTTTGTTTAATTCAGTTATGAAAGTTTTGACATTCTTTTTATCTTCCATAATTGGAGAATAGACGTACGAAAGTGTTCTGTTAAAGGATTCTTTTTTCACCTGAATAATAGAAAGGATTTTATTTTGTACATCCCTTTCAATTACACTTTGGGAAAGAAGGGCCAGTCCTAAGCCGTTTTTTATAAGTGTTTCTTTAATCCCTTGATTACTGCTTATCGTGAGTATCGATTTAATTTTCAATCCATTTGAACGTATGACGTGATTAAGGTATTCACGTGTTCCAGATCCAACTTCCCTTGTTACCCATGCTTGGTCATGTAAATCAGTAATCTCGACTTCGTCTTTATTAGCGAGTTCATGATTGTTGGAAGACACAATGAATAGCTCATCTTGCATGAATGGGTGAACTGAAAGCTCTTTTTCATTAGTTTGACCTTCGATTAAACCAATATCCACTTTGTATAGCCGAACGGCTTGAACGATTTCTTCCGTGTTTCCGATTACGACTTGAAGTTCAAGTTCAGGATATTCCTCTTGAAGGTCGATGAGTAAAGAAGGAAGGATATACTCTCCTATTGTAAAACTTGCTCCTATCTTCAATTCGCCCTTGATGGACCTATCGTGTTCCTGAATGTCTTGTCTGGTCTGTTCATAGATTGTGATCATTTGCTTGGCCCGGTCGTAAAGAATTTCTCCCGTTAAGGTGACTTTTAGGAATTTAGGAGAACGGAGAAATAATTTGGTTTGGAACTCTTCTTCTAATTTTTTTATATGCAAACTAACACTGGGTTGCGACATAAGAAGCATTTCTGCTGTTTTTGTAAAATTCTTGACTTCCACAAGGGTCACAAATGTTTTTAGAGCATCATAGTACATAGAAATTTCTCCTTATTATTAATATTCTTAATAGTTACAATAAATTATATATATTTTACTAATGATGTGCCTTCCAGTAAAGTTTTAATGAGAAACTTATTTTAGGAAGAGTATAAGCTGGGGAAGGTTAACGTCCTTTATAACCTTATTTTTTATTTGTAGCGTGCTATGAACCTATATGCCTGTATTTTCAATTTTTTTTGGAGTTAAAACCGACTTCGTCTATAGGAGTAAACGAGTTAATTATTTTATGGATGGAAATAAAAATGTTTAACCTACTCGTTATACCTAAGAGTCAACTAAGATAAGTTAATATCCCTTTGTGAGGTGGAAATCGTGCAACTTCAGGTAAGTAACAGTCCCTTTAATCATGAGCAGGCAGAGCGCCTTAACAGCCTCCTGCCTAACTTGACAGAAACACAAAAAGTTTGGTTGAGCGGTTATCTGACTGCATCTTTGTCAGTTTCGAATATGAGTTCAGCCGACGCTCCGGTATTGGAAGCTCAAAGCAGCGTAAAGACAGTTTCAAAAGAGGTGACCATACTTTATGGTTCACAGTCGGGAAATGCTCAAGGACTGGCAGAAAATGCGGCGAGTAAGCTTGAGGGTAATGGCTTTCAGGTTACCATTTCATCCATGAGTGACTTTAAATTCAACAATTTGAAAAAGGTCCAAAATCTCCTCATTTCCGTTAGCACGCATGGAGAAGGTGATCCGCCGGATAATACATTGTCTTTCCATGAGTACCTTCATGGCAGGAGGGCACCAAGCCTTGAAGGTCTCCGCTTTTCAGTATTGGCGCTTGGGGACAGCTCATATGAGTTTTTCTGTGAAACTGGAAAACAATTCGATAAACGCTTGGAGGAACTAGGAGGGACACGGTTATTTCCGCGGATGGACTGTGACCTTGATTATGATGAGCCTGCTTCCGAATGGCTGGCAGGAGTCATTTCTAGTTTAAATGAAGGGCAAGGCAGTTCTGTTGCTGCAGTTCCCGCAACGATGGCTTCAGTAGGTGAACAAACGTATTCGAGAAAAAATCCGTTTAAAGCGGAAGTCCTTGAAAATATAAACTTAAACGGTCGTGGCTCCAATAAAGAGACACATCATCTCGAGTTATCTCTTGAGGGCTCTGGTCTTACATTCGAACCTGGAGACAGCCTTGGTATATATCCGAAAAATGATTCGGATTTAGTGGATATGCTTCTTAAGGAACTCAATTGGGACCCAGAAGAAACCGTGAAGATCAATAAGCAGGGAGAAGTTCGTCAGCTTAGGGAATCGCTCATCTCCGATTTTGAAATTACGGTTTTGACAAAATCCCTCATTGAACAAGCGGCCCAGCTTTCAGATAACGAGGATTTAAAGGAGCTTTTAGTGCCTGGTAATGAAGATAGATTAAAAGAATATCGTGAAGGCCGTGATTTGCTTGATTTTGTCCGTGATTTTGGCTCATGGGGCGAATCGGCGCAAGAATTCGTATCAATTCTCCGGAAAATTCCAGCCCGCTTATATTCGATTGCGAGTAGCTTATCCGCATATCCGGATGAAGTGCATTTGACAATCGGAGCTGTCCGGTATGAAAGTCACGGACGAGAAAGAAAAGGTGTCTGCTCCATTTTATGTGCAGACCAATTACAGCCTGGGGACATGCTGCCTATTTACATTCAGCATAACCAGAATTTCAAGCAGCCGAAGAACCCAGACACTCCAATAATCATGGTTGGACCGGGAACGGGCATAGCTCCGTTCAGATCCTTTATCCAGTATCGCGAAGAATCGGAAGCGAAAGGGAAAACGTGGCTCTTTTTCGGCGATCAGCATTTCGTGACGGACTTCCTTTATCAGACTGAATGGCAAAAGTGGTTGGAAACAGGCGTACTTACGAAAATGGATGTTGCCTTTTCACGTGATACTGATGAAAAAGTGTATGTTCAAAACCGGATGCGCGAGCACAGCGGGGAATTATACGAATGGCTTCAAGAAGGGGCAGCTGTATACATTTGCGGTGACGAGAAAAACATGGCACATGACGTCCATAATACGCTTATTGAGATCATTGAAAAAGAAGGCAATATGAGCCATGCTGATGCGCAAGCTTATCTTGAAGAATTGCAACAAAATAAACGCTATCAACGTGATGTGTACTGAAAATTTGGAGGAAAAGGAGATAACAACATGGTGAACCCACTATTGAAAGCACTATTGAAAGCACCAGAAGGACCGCCTAGTGATGTTGAGCAAATTAAAGACAAAAGCGATTATTTGCGAGGTACACTTGGAAAAGTGATGCAGGATCGGATTAGTGCCGGTATTCCGGATGATGACAATCGACTAATGAAACATCACGGCAGTTATTTGCAGGATGACCGGGATCTACGCAATGAGCGTCAGAAACAAAAACTGGAGCCTGCCTATCAGTTTATGTTGCGTGTCCGCATGCCCGGCGGGGTGGCACAGCCTTCTCAATGGCTTGTTATGGATGACCTTGCTCAGAAATATGGAAACGGAACCTTGAAATTGACAACAAGACAGACGTTTCAAATGCATGGCATTTTAAAATGGAATATGAAAAAAACCATTCAGGAAATCCATGCTTCCATGCTGGATACCATCGCTGCATGCGGTGATGTAAACCGGAACGTAATGTGCAATTCGATTCCATTTCAATCCGAAATTCATTCCGAAGTATATGAATGGTCGAAAAAATTGAGTGATTATCTTTTGCCACGTACAAGGGCGTACCATGAAATCTGGCTGGATGAAGAAAAAGTGGTTGGTACTCCTGAAGTGGAGGAAGTCGAACCAATGTATGGTAAGCTTTATTTGCCAAGGAAGTTTAAAATAGGCATTGCGGTCCCTCCATCCAATGACATTGATGTTTACTCCCAGGATCTTGGCTTCATAGCAATTGTTGAAAATGGAAAACTCGTTGGTTTTAATGTGGCGATCGGCGGCGGTATGGGAATGACCCATGGTGACAAGGCGACATATCCTCAACTAGCCAAAATAATCGGCTTTTGCAACCCTGATCAAATACTGGATGTGGCTGAAAAAGTCATTACGATTCAGCGTGATTATGGAAACCGCTCCGTACGGAAAAATGCTCGGTTTAAGTATACGGTAGACAGACTTGGGCTCGAAGCGGTAAAGGCTGAATTGGAAAATCGTCTAGAATGGAAGCTGGAGGAAGCGAGAACTTATCATTTTGATAATAATGGTGACCGCTATGGATGGGTAAAAGGCATGCAAGGAAAATGGCATTTTACACTATTTGTCGAGGGTGGCCGAATTGCCGATATCAATGATTACAAGCTGATGACCGGTTTGCGTGAAATCGCAAAGATCCATTCGGGTGATTTCCGTTTGACGGCCAATCAAAACCTAATCATTGCAGATGTGTCAAGTCAGCAAAAGAAGAAGATCATCGAATTGCTTGAAACATACGGTTTGACGGATGGTGCACATCATTCAGCACTCCGACGCAGCTCGATTGCATGCGTGGCGCTTCCAACATGCGGGTTGGCAATGGCCGAAGCAGAGCGTTATTTGCCGGTTCTGCTTGATAAAGTCGAGGAGATCGTTGATGAAAACGGCCTAAGGAACGAAGAAATCACGATTCGCATGACCGGTTGCCCGAATGGCTGTGCCCGGCATGCACTCGGGGAAATTGGTTTTATCGGTAAGGCACCTGGCAAATATAATATGTATCTCGGTGCAGCCTTCGACGGAAGCCGATTAAGCAAAATGTACCGTGAAAACATCGGTGAAGAAGAGATATTAAAAGAATTGCGTGTACTTCTTTCCCGATATGCAAAAGAACGTCAGCAAGGAGAGCATTTCGGAGACTTTGTCATCAATGCGGGCATTGTTAAAGAAGTGACGGATGGAATGAATTTCCATGATTGATTAAATGCAACGAGAGACAGGTATAATTTCCTGTCTCTTTTTGTATTCAAAATTTTTCCGTAGTGCAATGATAAGAATGATAACTAAGCCTGGAATACCTATATTGAAACAGGAACATTCACACTTATCGTTTATTTTTTTGACTTGCTGTTATTTTTATAGGCTACCTCTGCTTCAATCTCAATAAGATAATCCGGCGAAACCAGACTTTGCACCCCTACTGTAGAACGAGCTGTTTTTACTGGATTTTCCTTTGTATTAAAGAACAGAGCATAGGCATCAAACCAACCTTGATAATCTGGTTTATCTCCTTTGTTTGGATCAGGTGCGACATACACACGCAAATAGGTTACATCAGCGAGGGATAGTCCTTTAGTTTTCAAATCTGCTTTTAAATTTTCTAAGATTCCGATTGCCTGCTCTTCTGTATTGCCATATCTCTCATAAGTGGTTTTTCCATCCTTGTTTAAAAGAGGAGGGACTGTTCCGCTAAACAATAACCGGTTATAACTTTGAGGTACAGCAACTGAACTGGAAATCGCAGAAGATGTGGAGCCAAAGAAGGTCACTTTATCTGAGTTCAATTCATTTTTATCGTTACCTGCGGAAGCAAAAGAGATTCCTGTGATTAAACTTATACCTAATACTGAAGTAGTAATGACTGATTTCATGTTTTTTTTCATAAAGTCAGCTCCTTATCGAAAAGTATTCCTGAAAATTTATTATTCAGAGACCCCGGTTTGGAGAATGTCAACTTTGGTTTCTATTTTAATGTCCATCATGGGATAGATCTTTCTCCATTGTTCATAGGTCATTTTTTTATTTTTGGCGTGATATTTTGCCTTCAAGCCAATCGGGTCAATGTTTTTTTTTTGAAAATCTTTAATAAGACGGTTTGCTTGCTTGGTTATGTCATCTTCCATTTCTTTTTCAATTATTTTTATCATCTTTCTATTGGTAAGGTTGTCACTTCGCATGGATTCCTTGATTTGTCCTTTAATTTTGAGCTTAATCGTAATAGACGGATTTCGCTCAGAGTTGGATACCTCATAATTTGAACCACTTCGGATACTTTCCACAACGATATCACTTTTCTGCTTGTCTTTTAATTTGAACTTGTAAATTCCGCGTTTATGAAATTGAACTAATGTCTTGAAAATGAACATATCATCCGTTCGAACTTTACTGACCATTTTATTTTCATGAAACAAGGCCACTCCTGAAACTGCAACTTCTTTATTAATTATTTTAAATAAAGGAAGAAACGAATCTCCGCCATCTGCCATGGAGTTTCTTAAAAAAAGATGGAGGTTTGTATCCGGTCCATTCCCTGTTTCAATTTGTTGATTGATTAAGTCCGATAAAAATATTCCAATATTTACATTCGTATTTGGTGGTTTCGTATTTATGAAATCCTTGACCTTTCCTTCAACGATGGCCAAAAAGACCCTGTTTCCAAGTTGAGGCTCACGGTAGAGATAATCGGTCAGTTCTGTTATTCCTACTTCATGTACGATTTTCTCGCTAAATAAAAAGATGCGTGTCTGTCCAAGCATCACCGGCTTATCCGCTTTTTTGGATACGATAGCCTGAACATCACTCGTTGTCGTCGATGTTCCAGTTAAGGTTTGATACATACCCATCTTGTCCTGTTGGAAGATAGGGATGACGAACATTCCTTCGATTATTTTATCCTTTCGTATATCGTAGCCAATGGCTTGGGACATATTGACTTCATCAACCACTCTTGGCTGGGCACAGCTGCAAAGGAGGGAAAAAGCCAAGATGACAAGAAAGAATTTTCTCATAAACGTTTCCTCCTTTTCTTTATATAAATGATGGCTAAAAGAAGAGGCAAATATAATGCAAGGAAGAGCACGGCGTATGGATTGATTATTTTATTCAATATATACAGGGAATCTTGATCAAAAACAAATATATTAGTGAGCAGGATAATAATGGACATCGCCCATAATGGATACTTTTGCTGAACATTGAATATGCGCTTGATACCCCTGCTGGCAGCCCACAAGCAGATGGTCATGTTGGGTATGACAAAAATGGCCCACCAAGAAACTTCTATATATTCAAAGCGCTGAATAAAGGGCAATTCGACAATGCTGGTCATTGTAAGTGTCGGCCAGATAGTCATTTCCAACTGTTTTTGTGAATAAAAAATCAGTGTCACTAAATAAATGAAAACGGTTAATAAGGTTGTTGTTAAGGCCCCTCCATGAGCATATTTTTGTGAAGTTTTAGCATCTTTGATGAACGGATAAAACATCAGGATCAATTCAAAACCAAGCAAAGTTAAGGAAGTACTTCTGGTTCCCTTCAGTATTTCCAATAGATTGTGGTCGAATATAGGGAGCAAATTGGTGAAATCAGAGTATTTCATGGCATAGAATAGGACAAAGAAAATCCAGTAAGACAAAATGACGCTTAAAAAGGCAATTCCCGTAATTGTACGAAAGCCTCCCGTATTTATATAATAAATCAGAAGCAATAAAACCACTGTAAACGCCCCAGAAGCTACCTCTTCAAACATCCATACATGTATGACATTTATATAGCTGATAATTATATCCATCCCAGAGATCAAAAAGTAAAGAATAAATAATAGACTGAAAAAATTCCCAATCCATTTTCCGAATGCATGATTATTGGCAGAAATGATATCACCTGGGACGATACTTAGTATTTTATATATGATCCAGATCAATATATGAACGATCAGTCCGGCAAGTAGTATCGAAATCCAGCCATCCGTTCCCGTTGTCTTCGCTAAAACTCTTTGAAAACTTAAAACACCTACTCCCGTTTGCACGGAATGCACCAAAAAAAACACATAGAACGGTGATACCTTGTATTTTTCATTAACATCAGCTTGGTTCATATAGGCCCCTCATATAAATCATTCATTAAAATCATTTTTTTTGATTCTTGCTTTTTTTGGCTTTGGCTGTCTGGACATATCATCAGGATGTAAATTTTCAGGTCTGGATTTAAAAAGATTATAAGGAAGCCGAACAAAGCTATCTTTCCAATCTTGGATGCGAAATGGATATATGGGTTCAAGGTACGGGTGTCCCATTGACGTTAATTTGATAAGGTGGGTCATCAAAAACAATGCCGTTATGATAATGCCAAGTCCCCCCCAAATTTGGGCCCCCACTAAAAAGGGGAATCGCAGTAACCGAATGGCATTCCCCATTTTATAAATAGGAGTAACAAACGAAGCCAATGCGGAGAGGGCAACGATGATCAATAAGATATTACTGGTCAGACCAGCTACAACTGCCGCCTGACCGATAACGATACCGCCGACGATACCTAATGTCTGACCTACCTTAGTTGGCAGCCTGGATGCCGCTTCACGTAATAACTCAATGGAAATCTCTAAGAATAACGCTTCGATCAAAGGCTGAAAAGGGATTAAGTTCCTTGAAGTGACGATCGTTTCCAACAAATCTTTAGGAATCAGTTCATAATGATAGGTCAGCACGGCTACATAAATGGGAGTTGCAAATATGGAAAAAACGACCGCGAATATCCTTAATAAACGGAAAGCAGATGCCGGAACCCAAGGCATATTATAATCTTCCATGGTGATAAAGTATTCCAACAATATGGTTGGAGTAATAAGTACAGAGGACGACCTATCGATTAACAAGGCTACTTTACCTTCAGCCAATGCACTTGCGATGCGATCAGGCCTTTCCGTATTTAGGAAAAGAGGAAATAAGGTATTTGAATTATCATATAGCATTTGCGCAAGATGTGACCCGTCCAATATTTCATCAAACTCTACGTCATTGATCCTTTGTATAACATTATCAACATTTTCCTGATTAACGATCCCTTCTATTGATAACACTGCCACTTTCGTTTTGGACAAGGATCCTACAGTCATTTCACTTACTTGCAATCCAGGAATAGGCAGCCTTTTTCTAACTAGATTCAGATTAATATCAATATCCTCGACAAAAGCTTCTTGAGCACTTATGATTCCAAATTCAAGTTCAGGTTTATTAACTTGCCTGTCTCGTTGGGCCGCAACATTGATTAATAGGCATTCATCAAGATTTCCATCTAAACGAATGGCAATTTGGCCTCTCATGATCCTTTCTTCGATTACAACCTTGGTACTGGTAATCAGTGTATTTTCAATAGGAACGTTCTCTTTAATTTGCTCCAAATTTATCGTTTCCAGAGTTGGTATGACAGAAAGAACACTTTCGTGAAGTTCCTGTGCATCGATTAAAGTGCGATAAAACGATACCCAATAGCCGACGCCATTATATGTTCCTTGATGGTTTATGAAATCATTGGATGAAGAAAGGGAATTGAATAGGCCCCTTACATCCGAACCTTTATTTAATTCATCATTTTTATCGTTTGGTTGATTGTTTTTTTTTTTGAACTTTCCGCGGTTAAACAAATGTTGTCACCTCTAATCTAAATCTAGTTATCCTAGCATTTGCAATTTATTTACAAATTAACCATTTACAATGTTAATGATCCTCGTTAAAGGAAATGGGAATACATTGAAAGATCATTGGTTATAAAAACTGTCACCATTTCCTTTTCGAATAAAATAATTGAAGAAAGTGGAAACTAAAATAAAACTCATTTAACCAAAGGAGTTCACCATGAAAAGTACACCCTTGCATATTAAATTGGATCAAAAGCAGGAACAATTGAAATCTGAATTGGATATGCAGGATGATGTAGTTTTTAAACAGGTTTTCATTCCCGGTTATGAGGTTTCAGGATTATTCGTATTTGTCAATGGAACGATGGATTATCCAGCATTCAATGAAATAGTCCTCGATTTATCGGCTGCGCAGGTCGAATCAAGGCACCCGGTTTCCATCGAGATGCTGGTCATTTCCAAAGTCTGTTCAGTCAGGGAACAGGATGTGGAAACATATGAAAAAGCCAAAGAGCATATTTTTGACGGGAAAACACTTTTATTTATAGATGGAATGGTAAACGGCTATGTCTTGAATCTGAAAAAGGAGAAAATTCGTACACTAAGTGAACCTTCGACTGAGAGGGTTGTGCGTGGACCGAAGCTTGGGTTTATCGAAAGTCTCCAGGAAAATATCGGCTTGATAAGGCAATATTCCAACCATCCCAACCTAATCGTCAAACAACAGAAGTTAGGGACGCTTGAAAAGCGGGAAGTTGCATTGATCTATTATGAAGGAAAAGCAAGCGATCCTTTGTTAAAAGAAGTGAATAATCGGATAAATGGAGTAAAAACTACCGATCTTCAAGACTCGGGGATGCTTGAAGAATTAATTGAAGATACATCGTTTAGCCCATTCCCACAGATCCAGAATACGGAGCGCCCGGATAAAGTATTGGCGGCACTGCAGGAAGGAAGGGTGGTCATCATGGTTGACGGCTCGCCATTTGCATTGATGGCACCTACGACGATGACGATGCTGCTGCAGTCACCTGATGATTATTATGAAAGGTGGGTTGCGGGTTCTTTTCTACGTGTTCTTCGTTACTTTTCTTTATTTATTACCGTTTTTCTTTCAGGGATTTATATCTCCTTGGTTTCGTTCAACCCTGGATTGCTGCCGACGGAACTAGCGATGACCATAGCTGGTACAAGGGAGAACGTGCCATTTCCGCCTTTTGTTGAAGCGATAATAATGGAATTGACGATTGAACTGCTTCGTGAAGCAGGCATTCGGCTCCCGGCGCCCATTGGGCAAACGGTTGGATTGGTTGGTGGCGTCATTATTGGACAAGCAGCCGTTCAAGCGAATATTGTGAGTTCCCTGATGGTCATAATCGTTGCGATCACGACGATTACATCTTTTACGGTACCACAATATAGCTTTGGACTGGCATTCAGGGCATTAAGGTTCGGGGCGATGATTTTTTCCGCCGTTCTAGGCCTATTTGGAACCACTTTATACTTTATCATTGTTATCAGTCATTTGTCGAAATTGACCAGCTTTCAAGAACCTTATTTTCAACCAATGGATTTTATCGGTAAAAAAACCTGGAAGGATGCGTTCTTACGGTTACCGAAGCGGAAAAAAGGGGGAGAATTTTCTTGAGCAAAGCTGACGGCAAAATTCTTAGTGGGGAATTGGCCTCGATCATTTCATGCGCCATGTTAGGAGTTGGGATGCTTACGCTTCCAAGGACGATAACGGAAAAAGTTAATACATCCGATGGATGGATCGTCTTGATTTTTAATGGGATCGCTATTGCCCTTTTCATATGCTTATTGGTTGTACTGTTAAAAAAACATAAGGTGGCTAACTATTACACATACATGGAGGAGGCTTATGGAAAGTGGCTCTCCAAAATTTTTGGGTTGATCGTGGTGGTGTACTTTATAGGTGTGGCCAGCTTTGAAGTGCTTGCGATGAGTGAAATGGTCCGATTTTATTTGTTGGAGAATACGCCGGTTGAAATATTGATACTCACATTGATTTTAGCGAGTGTCCATCTATTGACAGGCAAAATTAAAGCCATTGCAAAGGTGTGCGTCTTCTTTTTACCTCTGACAATTGTCATCGTTTTGTTAATTTATATGTTCAGTATTAAAGTAGTCGATATAAAAAATCTGCAGCCTGTACTTGGAAAAGGATTTCTCCCTGTCATGAAAGGAATGGGCTCCGGGACTTTGTCTTTTTTTGGAATTGAACTTTTCATCTTTTTGTTTGGCGTCGTTAAAAATCAAAGCAAGATAAAAAGTGGCGTTTTAATCGGTTTTTTCATACCGATGATATTATATGTAATTACATATGTTCTGGTAGTCGCTACACTGACTGTTCCTGAAGTCAAAGCTGTTACATGGCCAACCATTTCTTTTATTCAATCGTATGAAGTAAAAGGGATATTTATAGAGCGGTTAGAGCTGTTTCTATTAATCACCTGGATTCTTCAGTTCTTTTGTACACATGCAATTTACTATTACTTCGCAGCAGAAGGACTGACGGAAATTTTCAACAATTCATATTCAACGAACCTTATTGTTTTGGTTCCAATCGTTTTTTTTCTGGCCAAAATCCCTAAAAATACAATCGAGATTTTTAAAATGAGCGATTTACTGGGAAAGGTATTTCCCTTTATATTGATTGGGTTGCCAATTATTACATTCACGATCGTTCAAGTGAAAAGGAGTAGAAGAAGCGGATGAAAAGATTATGGTTGATCTTGCTTATCCCTTTGCTTACAGGCTGTTGGGACAGTCAAAATATAGAAGAGTTATCCCTTGTGGTCGGAATGGGAATCGATAATAGTAAAAAGAAAGACGAAATTATGTTAACCCAGCAAATTCTGGTACCTCCAGGAAGTAGTGTTCAGGAGAATCAAGCTCAACTAAAATATAAGAATGTTACAGTCAGTGCCAAAACGTTGCATGAAGCAATAAGGGATTCTTTGCTCATAACCAATACGGTTTTAACCAATCATCAGCGTATCATGCTCATTAATGAAGATGTATTAAAGAAAATCCCGATGGAAGCGATCATTAATCAGGCAATTCGCGATAATAACACAAGGAGAAGTTGTCTTGTTTATTTAACAAAGAGACCGACAAAAGAAATTTTGGGACTAGCCGACGATGGGGAGATCCCTTCGAATGTAATTTATGAATTGAAAGATAATGTGAATCGAACGAATAAAATCCTTCCGCCTTTAACGATGGGCAAAGTTTCCTCAAGTTTGCAATCAGATGGAAGCTTTGCCATTCAGGCCGTTGATATTAGAAGAGGGAAATTAATTTTGGAGGGTGCAGGGGTAATCAACAATTCAAAGTTGGTCGGGGTCATGGATGATGAAGATATAGCTGCTTTAAATTGGTTGAACGGAAATGTGAAGGGCGGAATAATCGAAGCGGTCCAACACGGTAAGCCTATAAGTGTTGAAGTGATCAAAAGGACAAGGAGGAAAGTCACGACGGAATTGAACGGGGATCATTTGACGATCAATGTTAAGGGCGCTTACACAGGAAGACTTTCGGAAGATTGGTATGGTAAGGAAAATTCATTTGAAGAAGCCTATCTAAAAGAGATTGAGCGTATTGCCGAGGATGAAGTGAAGAAGGACGTCAAGAAAATCGTATACAAATTACAGCATGAATATAAAACAGGGGTAGCAGGATTTTATCGTTATGTAGAAAATCAGCATCCAAAGTTTTGGGAGAAAAATAAGCAGAAATGGGACGAAGTTTTCAGTAAAGCCGATATTAATTATGAAGTGGACATAAGGATCATAGACTTCGGTTCAAAAGGAGGGGTAAAGTGAATGGACATACGAATAAAGACCTTCCAAATGGGAAGATTTTTATTCGTATGTCCTCTTTAGTCGATTGATTACTTAATGCCAAAGAAAATGTCCATTCAAGGCTCACTGGATGTTTTAGGCAGATTCGTCACTTCATGTGCAACCCTGATGCCGGATTGAATGGCTCCTTCAATCCATGCTGGTACGGTTGATGTATGCTCACCAGCAAAGTGGACCCTTCCTTCAGGAGTTGGAATGTATGGAAACAAGTCCGTTTCCTGACCAGGTTTAAACATGGAGAAAGCTCCATATGAATACTGATTCAGTGTCCAACTATATGAAGCGCCTGATAAAAAATGATCGTATACTTGTTTTCCATGGACCTGAGCCAAATTTTTCAATGCGTGTTGTATACGGTCTTTTTCAGGAAGTATATCCCACAAAGTGGCGTCATCTTCCCATGTATAACTTGCTAAGATGAGACCGGATTCACTCTGGTTGCTCGTTTGGCTGGGGTAATAAGAAAATCTAATGGGTAAATCGGTCGTCAATTTACCGCCGAAGATTCCTTCCTTTTCCCAAAACCTATGTGTAAATTGAAGTCCAATTTTCGTGGACGCAGCATAATGGAGTTCCCTTATTGCCTTCCACTTATTATGGGAAAATGAATTCCGGGGTTCAATATCCATAAATTGCAACAATTGAAGTGGGATAGTCACGATGGCAAGGTCACCGGTAACCGTTAAGGGGTTTTGGCTTTGAGTATGTTTAGAGTGGATGGTGACTTGATTATCATGTTGGATGAGCTTTGTCACTTCATATCTGAAGTTTAGATTATCCTTCAATTCCGGTAGAAAAGCATAAGGAAGCCGGTCGTTTCCTCCTTCGATTGAAAAAAATTCCATGTCTGGATTTAAGAGTGGCATAAGCTCCCGAAGTATGGCAGGAAAAGAAAGTTCCGGGAATCCTTCTAATCCCAGTAGGACTTTGATGCTTTCAATTGCCCCTGTTGAAAGACTCATTCCTACTGGATTGTACTGTAAAAAGAAGCTCATGGAGTATTTATCAAACTCTTTGATGACTATTTCCCAATTTCTACTTGGGTTTTGAATGATGAAGTCAGTCACAGGCTTAATTGCCATGTTGAGTAATTCTTCAGCTGTTTTACCTCTTTCATGGGGAGCTACAGGGTACCTCAGTATATCCGGGTTCCGTTGATATATGGCAGCGGTTGTCTTGATTCCGTTGGCATAAATGGGATCATTAGGAGTCGCATTAACAAAAGTGTTGACTCGTAAACCATACTTCTTGATGTATTCAGCAACTAAGTAATGATAATTCGGAATGCGCATGGCACCGGCTTCAAGGTAGGAACCTTCTGAAAATGGCTCACGTATGGTCAAAACACGCCCTCCGACCCTCCCGGTTGCTTCCAATATCGTAACCTCGTGCCCCGCTTGTTTTAAAAGGGATGCTGCAACCAACCCAGACATGCCGGCACCAATGATAATGATTTTTTTGGGGATCTGGGAATGCCCCAGGCCATTTCTGATAACAGCAAGCATTTGATCGGGTGAAAGCGGATCTTTGAAAAAGGACAAAGGGTTTTTCTCCTCTCTTGTTACACTTTCTATATGGGATTTAAGCTATCTTATTCCTATTGGGTCACCATTTATGAAGGATCTTATAATAATTTGTCATGATTGATTATAACTATCATATTCCTCTAGGTTTATCCTTTATGTGAATACTCAATTATTAGATATTTAAGGTGCATGAATAAGTTGTTTATTGTTAAAAGATGATGCCATTTTTTTCGGAAGCTAACTATCTAAAGACTACAATTTATAATGGAGCCGAATTTAATTTAGAAAGTTAGAGAAGCAGTGTTCAGCTTTTTTGAACAATGGGATGAAATAACGAAGAATGCTATTCGCAACCTTATTTCAGAAAAAACTCACCAATCTATAAATAGGAATAAAAGTTGATTAAGCAATAAAAAAGCGGATAACTGAGGCAATTATCGTTCTTTGTCTTTTGAAAAAACGCTAATTAGCATAACAATTGGAGTTAGTATAGTTTCATAAATTTTAGCGAGTGCGCATAATAAGTGCTCAGTGAAGAAATAATACGACCCCGTCCTCCCTTGACCGGTGGATTCACTAGTATGAAAAGGCTGGTTCCTTCCAAGAGAATGACAACAGTTCACTCGAGCAGGAGGAGCTTTTAATGCTACGTAAAGAGCTTGAGCAACAGCAGATGGTGAATGATATTTTAAAGCAAGCTTCGTATTCTCGGAACACTAGGCTACATACGCCGATAGTGTTTTAAGGTTAAAAAGCGCAAAATTGTATCATAATATAACCATATACTAAAAGTTTACATAGGTGATGATTTCAGGTCCCATGTTTTAGGAGGACGGGTTTATAGAAGCGAAATATTGCAGAGAATCAAGGGTCATAAGAACGAGTCGTATATTTCCAAATGATGTGAACAATCATAATACATTATTTGGCGGCAAATTAATGAGTGATGTCGATCAAGTAGCATCGATTTCTGCAGCACGTCATAGTCGAAGTGAATGTGTAACTGCTTCAACAGATTCAGTTGACTTTTTACATCCCATTCGTACAACAGATTCAGTGTGTTTTATATCTTATGTGGCATGGACCGGCACATCTTCAATGGAGGTTTTTGTGAAAATTATTGCTGAAGATTTAAAAAGCAGTGTTCGTAGAATTGCAGCGACTGCTCTATTAACATTTGTTGCACTAGATGAACATAAACGTCCAACACGTGTTCCAAAAGTTATTCCGGAGACAGAAGAAGAAAAAAAATTACATGAAACGGCATTAGATCGAGCAAGTATGCGGCAACAGAGAAAACAAAAAAGCAAAGATGTGGCAACGTTTTTAAATGTAGATTATCCTTAACTTTCATATAGTAACCTATAACCTACGAGGTGCAAAGAAGGTAAGAGGCAATCCTTATCAATATCGATCAAGTTGAAAAGCCGGACAATAAGCAAAGTGAAGCATTAGATTTACTAAGTTCACCCCAGTCTTTTTTCCGGCTATCGTTCTCAACATAATGATTAGTTGGGCCTACAAAGGGACGAGTTCGTTTTCATCCAGAAATAACTGTTTATCCATGTCGATGAAATTTAAAATTTGGGATTATTGATCTTCCTGTTGATAGAGGAAAAGGCTTATTGTTTGCGATTCCCCATAACATTACCTCTTCTTAATTAGATCAGTTAAGTCGAGGGAATTTGGCTGCGATAAGTCAAATTGTTGGAACAAACAAAGATATTATAGTTCTGGTGGATTAACGGCTTCATACTTTGAATGGATGCAAAACAATCAGGCCAGTATTGGACAGAAAAAATGGCAGAAAAATTACGAAATAATAGTCATTCTTTTCAAACGGTTTCTTCCATAGCACAAAATTATCAAATAGATATGCGTCTAGCTGCTAACATGGCTCGGTGTAAGTATGAAATTTGGAATCTCTAATTTATTTCTTTAGAAAGAGAGGTTTTTAAGGTGAAAGTAAGCGTCAAATATTCCCCACCTACTACTTGTAAATAGCTCATGAGATAATCTCCTTACATCATACATGTGGAGGTTTTTTTATGAAAAAACGCCTTATAAAGAAAGAATGGGAAGCTCACATCCAAGATTTTAAAGAAAGTGGATTATCAAAAGCTGCTTGGTGTCAAAAACAGAACTTGCCGGTTCATCGGCTATATTATTGGCTCAAGAAATTATCACCTCAAGCTGATAGTCCAACTGAAAGTAAACGTACAAAATGGGTATCTGTGAATATCCCTCCAATAGAAGAAAAAATACATACCACCATCCGCATTCATTTTAAAAAAGCTACAATTGAAATAGATGCACCTTTTACTCCACAAGTGCTTTTACAAGTGATGCAGACGGTAAAACAGCTATGATACCAGAAACAGCCATTGAATGGGTATGTATCGCACAAGGAGCTACAGACTTACGTAAATCTATTGATGGACTGGCAGCCATTGTGAAGGAAGAGTTTGATTTAGATCCCTTTTCTTCTTGTTTATTTGTCTTTTGCAATCGCTCACGCGATAAACTAAAGATTCTCGTGTGGGAACATAATGGTTTTTGGTTGCATTATAGCAGATTGGAAAAAGGAAAGTTTGACTGGCCAACTTAACATCCAAATGTGCCACTTACCATATCAAGAAGGCAACTGAGATGGCTTCTTGACTTCCAAGTCCTATCTGTGGTTATATCGCACAGGGCGAGATGATATCCCCATTGTTCTCTATGACTATCAACCAACAAGAGCAGGCGAACACCCGAAACGTTTTTTAACGGGTTATCAAGGTTATTTACAAGTGATGGATATAGTTATAGTGGTTACAATCAAGTACCGGATGTCACCCTTGTGGGAGTTGGGCGCATGCCAGACGTAAGTTTGATGAATCCTTAAAGGCTTTACCTGATTCACAGAAAGGAAAAAAGGTGAAGGCGAGCGAAGGGTTGTATTTCTGTAATCAACTCTATTCTATCGAAAGATAGCTAAAACATGTCGACCCTACAGAACGACATGAGCAGCGACTGGAAAAAAGCAGGCCCATTCTGGACCTTTTTTCAGCATGGCTTTATGAACAAAAAGATCTCGTTCTACCAAAAAGTGCGCTAGGAAAAGCTATCACTTATTGTTTGAATCAATGGAAGCATCTTGAAGCTTTTTTATTGGACGGGCATTTAGAAATCGACAACAACAGAAGTGAACGTTCCATTAAGCCGTTTGTGATTGGGAGAAAAAATTGGATGTTTTCTAATACACCGCGAGGTGCTAGAGGGAGTGCCATCATGTATAGTGTGGTTGAAACGGCAAAAGAGAACGATTTGAGTCCCTATCATTATCTTCGCTATTTGTTTGAGACGCTGCCAAATATGGATCTAACGAATAAAATAGAAATAGATAAAGTCTTGCCGTGGTCATCTAGTTTACCCTCGGCATGCAGAGTACCGATAAAAAGTGAAGCAAACAAAACATAGTCCCGAAATACACCACCCATGTAGTATTTGGGGGCTACTTGACGTTCACTTTCTTATGGGGTCAGTTGTTGGACAGCTGATTAATAACAATACATAGAATACCACTTGGTATGATTGTCAAAGCAAAAGATGATGCAGGTAAGTCTGACACCAAAGCATATCAATTTATCACGAACCAACGTGGCGATGTCTTAAGCATTCGTGACAGCGAAGATAAAGAAGTCGGTTCATTTCAATACGATGCGTATGGCAATATTTTAGCCGTAAAAGGCACAGTGGCGAAAGAAAACCCAGTACGTTATGCGGGTTATTACTATGATGAAGAAACGAAAAATTATTATTTACAAGCCCGTTATTACAATCCAGAGAATGGATCATTCCTAGCATTAGATCCACACCCAGGTGACGATGATGAACCACTTTCGCAGAATGGGTATACTTATGCGAATAATAATCCCGTAATGTATACAGATCCAGATGGGGAAATTGCAAAATATATTGCTCAAGCATTACTTTTTTTGGCAAAACCTTTAATAAAGAGATATGGAGGAGCAGCTTTAACAAAAGCAAGAAAGTATATGGTTCAAAAAGCTTCTAAATATTTTAAAAAATGGGGTTCTAAATATAGCATTAAGTCTGATGGAGGAGTATTACTTAAAGTTATTGAGAAAGGGAAAGGACGAGTTTTTTCTATAGACTATCATACACTACCAAAGGTAGCTTATTTGAAAAAAATGGGAAAAAAAACCAGTAAGCAATATCGAAAAGGAATTTGGCATTATCATTATAAATCAGGGGTGCATTACATTATAGCTGAATTTATACCAACTAATGTCTATATAAAAACATCAGCAAATTATAAGGTGGTATGGAAATGGAAATATCATTAAATGATTTTTTAGTTGGAGACGGTTTTTCATATATTTTTAAATCTGGGAAGAGAGGGATGATTAATTTTTATTTTTTTATTGATTCAGTTGAAGAGGATTTAACTACGAGTTATAGCCAAAGCTTAAATGAATTTTTTAAAAAATTAAATAAGTATTCGATTTATTTGCATGGAATTAGTGGTTCGAAGGAAATTAATATATCGAAAGGAGCAAAAACATCGAAAGTTGCGCCTAGAAATTATCATCATTTAGTAGAAATAAATAATATTGAAGAGCTAGTCAATTATTTTCCTAAAGCCTATTTGGACGCTTTTAACAATGATAGTATTTTGTTTTCTACTGAGAAAACAATAGAAATGGATTTTACGAGTGACATTGGTTTAGCGAGATTTATTTTGGATTATACAAAAACGACATCAAAAGATAGATATTATCTTTGGGTAGGCCATGACGGAATAGGTTTTGACTTCGTTTCGAATTTTTCTGATTATCCGTACAATAAAGTTCCGATTACAAGTGATGAGGATTAAACGAAAACGTATCAATTTATCATGTTTATCAAAGATTTTGACTTAATATTAAAAGATGATTATGAAAATTATAAAATATTTATAGAACTTGTTATAGAATCAATCGAAGCATGGAGAAAAGGACGTAACTACGATTCATTTCCAACACCTCCAACACCTTTTTTAACGTTCATCCGAAGTGATGTTCAAGATATTTTATCTGATCATCAACAGAAAATTAGATTTTTTTAAAATAAATTTTATTGCCTTTTTTAAAGTTTATTCAAAGAAACAACAATTGACAAAAAGTTCTATAGTAAAGCCCGACCATTCGTTCAAAATGGTCGGGCTTTTTAATGAGGTACAGTTGATTAAATTCGATTATTCAAGATACGTAAACCATTTAAAATAACAAGAATGGTACTACTTGTAATCATACGTGCTTATTGGAAGTTAATTCATTTAAAAGAATCCGTGTATTTATAATCAAACTTTTTTATAAAAATCTCTATAACCTAAAAATCAAATCCATACATTTTGATCAATCTTCGTGCAAAATGTGTGGGTTTCTTCTATTATAAATTCAGCTTTTGCAGCACACTTTTGATCAAACTTTATTTTAACCCTACATTTACAGTGGGAATGGTATTGGAGATGGATAAGCATGTATGTTTTATTACATATTTCATATAGGATTTTCACTAGACTTAGAGCTTAGAAATAGTGAAAAAATTAAGCACGAGGCGCTGGCCGATAAAAGAAGAGAGCATCTGTAAACTACACAGCTGCCCTCCTGATTTTCTCCAAGATCCATTATTAATCTCGTAATTCTGTACAATGAAGTATTTAATCTACCGGACGGTCATCAAAATCATAGTCTACCGTGCCAGGAGCTACACGTGCATTTGTTAATACCGGAGTTTCCGGACGGGCAATTTGATACACACTGGCACCGACAATTTCAGCTGCTTGCTGCAATTTTTCTTTCGATATCTTATCCAGTGTATCTGTAGGCTGGTGATACCAAGGCTCTACAGGGGAATGGATAAACAAGGCGGATGGAATGCCAAGCTCATGGAATGGTTGGTGGTCACTCCTGCCCAGCTGTCCATAAGGAATCGCAACATCCATCGTTCTGGCCCCTGCTGAGGAACCCAGGTCCGTCACAAGGTTTTTCATTCCATCAATGGTATACATAATCAAACCACCTGCAGGATTATCCTCTCCAGCATCACGTCCGCCTATCATATCCATTTGGAAGTGAGCCACCATGCGGTCTACATCCTCTTTGGGAAGGGAATCTGCATAGAAGGATGATCCAACGAGCCCTCTTTCCTCAGATCCGAACGTGAGGAAGCGAATTTCAGTGTCAATTGGCGTTTTGGCCAGGATCCTTGCCAGTTCCAGCACAGCTGATACACCCGAAGCATCATCGTTTGCACCAGGGCCGCCCGGGACAGAATCATGATGGGCTCCAACAGTCACGATTTGACCATTATCCTTATTGGCTTTTGGTTTTAGGGAAGCGATGACATTGTAGGATGTCTTTTCGATTCTTTCAGCTTTTCCCACTTCCAGAGTGGACGTGATTTGTTTAGTTTTAAGCTGTTCGACCAACTCTAACCCTTGGGCTTGGGTAATGGCTACAGCAGGTATATTTTGCCCCGCTGATACTTGTCCGAAATTATTTCCTGATGGTGAGTTGTTGTACATTAAAACGCCAACCGCTCCTTTATTTAGGACATTCTGAACCTTTTCAACAAAGGTAATGTCCCCACGTTCAACTAGTGCAATTTTCCCAGATACATTTTCTCCAACTTCCTCTGGCTTTGCTTTTCCAACATTAACAAGTTCGGCCGTTACCTTCCCGCTGATACTGCCGCTAAGGGCACGCGGTGTTCCTCCTAAATCACTGTCACCAATTTTCACTTTTACATTTTGCACCGTATCATAGATGGGAAAAGGCTGAACCTTTGTTTCAAAACCAAGACTCTTAAACTGACTTTCTATGTATTTGACTGCACGGAGCTCCCCTTCTGTACCAGCAGCCCTCGGTTGCTCTGATAGATAGGCAATCGTATTATACATATTGTCCGCACTAATTTTTTTGATAACTTTGTTATCAAAAGCTGTGTCAGACTGGGCATTTGTTGCCCCGTTTGTTTGTGCAAATACTGTACCAGTTGATAGAACCATACCCGCAGCTAATAGTATTGTTAGTGATTTTCTATACATATAATCCCTCCTTCTTCATAATCTTCCTAATTATGTATTTTACTGAATAGTTTGTAAATGAGTCATTAGTCTTTAAATTCCAACTATCAATCGGTGTCTGACACCCGCTCTCATACTAATAACTTGGTAAATGAACAAAAAGAAAGAGCGTGTTTTGAAAAAAGTTTAATCAAAATACGCTCTTAATATTATTCAATTGATGTGACGAACGAAATGACGATATAACAAATGATATCTTTCGACGGGTCTTGTAATGTTTGTTTTTGACGGTGTCGATGAACAATTAAGATTGTAAACGACAGACCGTATTGATTGGCAGCCTATGTACCAGGCGGGGAAATATAGAAGGAACGTGCAGTACATCGTATTCGTGCCGGACAGGTGTATTGATGGAAGCGGAGTAAATATCATCGACTTGACGGCACCTAAGCAAGGTTAAGAAGCGATCAACCAGAGTAAATATATCCCAATAATAACCTCGATAGAATATTTAAATAAAACAATCAACCAAAACATCATCAAGGACAATACTGTCTTTCTGCAAAACCAAGAAAACTTAGTTTGTGGAATATTATTAAATATTTTCCTTTACAGAGGAGATACTACCAAGAGACAAAGGTAAGAAAGGAAGACAGTATGGATCATATACAAATGGCCCGTGCGATGTTCGGGACGAATATGGCTGTACATATCATATTTGCAACGATCGGCGTCGGGTTACCGATGATGATGTTGGCAGCGGAATTAATGTATCAAAGGACAAAGGATTTACAGTATGTTGTCATGGCTAAACGCTGGACCAAAACATTAGGGGTTTTGCTTGGGGTCGGGATTCCGACTGGTACGATTGCGGGTGTGCAACTGTCACTATTATGGCCTGGGTTTATGGAAGTGATTGGACGTGTCATGGCGCTTCCATTCCAGATCGAGATTTATGCATTCATGGTTGAAGCGCTATTCATGTCAATCTACGTGTATGCTGCTGAAAAAATAAAGCCATGGGCCCGTATCGTAAGTTTATTCTTTGTCGCATTCGGCGCAATGGCTTCGGCGGTTTTGATTTCTAATGTCCATGCTTTTGAAGGGACACCGGCTGGGTTCCGGTTTGAAAATGGGGAAATCGTCGATGTCGATCCTTGGGCGGCATTTTTCAACCCAAGTTTCTTGGTGACGGCAGGTCATACGGCCCTGACTGCTTATACTACAGGTGCTTTTGTCGTAGCGGCCGTTGCAGCCTATAAGATGCTGAAAAATAAATATGGCACTGCTGAATATAATTTTCACCAAAAAGCACTGAGGCTCAGTATTGTATTGGGTTTGGTTTTTTCTTTTTTGACGGCATTGAACGGTCATGCGACTACACAGCATTTATATAGGGAACAGCCGGAGAAACTGGCGGCGGCTGAAGGGTTGTTTGAAACAAAGGACCATGCCGGACTTACCTTGTTCGGTTATACCGATAGGGAAGCCCAGGAAGTGAAGTATGGGATTGAATTCCCATGGTTATTAAGCTTTCTATCCGGTAATAGCTTCGATACGGTCGTGACCGGCTTGAACGATTTTCCAGAAGAGTATTGGCCACCGCTTTATGTCCATATCTTATTCAACGCCATGGTCATCATCGGTTCCAGCTTAATCGCCTTAGCACTGTTTGCATTGGTATGGAATAAATGGCTGAAAAGGGAAACTTATCCGAAATGGGTTCTCTGGCTGTTTGTTGCTGCAGGTCCGCTTTCGGTGATTTCGATTGAATGCGGTTGGATTTTTGCTTGTACAGGCAGACAGCCATGGACGATATACAGGATGCTGACTACTGAGGATTCAGTCACTTCGTACGAAAACCTTGGATTTTTATTCACGATGTTCATTATTGTATATATCATTTTATGCGTTTCTGTCGTATTTACACTTTTGTATTATTTCAAACGTCATTCCGTTATGGATGATATTTATAAAGCAGAACAAAAAGATGTAAGGCTTTTCGATTCGAATTCATAAAAGGGGGGAAGGCGGTTGAGTGATGCTCTTCTTGCAATAACATTGGTCTGGGGCTTTATTTTTCTTTATGCCATCATGGCCTCTATGGATTTTGGCGCCGGCTTCTGGGCAATGACTTACATTAAAAAGGAAGAAACGAATGCTACGAAGATTGCAAATAGCTATTTATCACCGACTTGGGAAGTGACTAATACTTTTGTGGTTGGTCTTGTAATTGCGATTTACAGTTTATTTCCAGGTGCGGTTTTCCCGATTGGGGTAGCCTTGATCGTTCCTGCGAGCCTGATATTGGTTTTGCTATGTATTAGGAGCGCTTTCTTGGTTTTCGCGCATAGCGTAGACAAATATGAAAAAGCGTTAACATATATCTCAGGATTGACGGGATTGATCATACCCGGGCTATTAATCAGTGTATTGCCCATCACCCATCTTGGATTTGTCGAAGGCGTGAGAGGAAATGAAGAATTGAATCTAACTAAACTTTTCACGAGTCCGAATGAGTATGCATTTGTGGGGTTTGGAATCATGAGCACGCTTTTTTTATCATCTTTGCTCCTGTCTGATTACTCAAAGCAGGCTGACGAAATGAAAGCATTCAAAATATATCGCAGGGATGCGATGATAACGGGACCGCTTATGTTAGTCATGGCTCTGTTGGTTATGCTCACGTTAAAAAACGAAGCGAATTGGATCTACCAAGAAATGATGAAAAACTCGGCATTGTTATTCGTCTCGCTCGTTTTTTTTATCATTAGCGGGATAGCACTGTACTTACCCTATTTTTCTAAGCAGGAGGTTAAAGGGATGCCTCGCGTCGCTGTAATAGCGATTATCATTCAGTATTTAATCGGCAGTTATGTTTATGGTATCGCACATTTACCTTATATCATATATCCAAATGTCACGATTCTTTCAGGATTTACCGATCCAACATCTTTCCGGGCCGTTTTTGCCACATATATCGTGGGCTTTGCGATATTAGTGCCAGGGTTCTATTATTTCTGGTCCATCTTCATGAAAGATCAGCGTCGAAAGTTCAAACGGCGGCAAATGTCAAATTAGTTCATCTTGGAAAAGAGAGGTTATCACTATGAAAAAGTTAGATCTGCTAAAATATGCGGTTTTAGTCATCTCACTCTTTTTGAGCTATCAAGCGGTTGAAGCGCATGATAAAAATTTTCAGGTCGATGGCACTTATATTTCAACAAAAAGAGATGTAACAGGTGACCAGAAAATAGACATCATCCAGGTTCAGGGTTTGCCATATGAGGAAGGAAGCAAGTTTCTGAAGAAAATTGAGTTAAGTGTGGAAAGCAATCGACGTACAATCAGCGTCCCGCTTGAAGCTGGGTATAATCCAGATCTCAAGGTTGCCGACTTGAATAATGATGGGGTCCAGGATGTATTGGTCACGGTTTTGATGGAAGGTAGAGAGCGGTTGATAACCAGTTACGCCTATACGTTCAAGGATGGAAAAGTGAGGAAACTGGAAATCCCTCCATCCGTTCCCGTAATGGCCCAATTTCTTGACGGATACAAAGCGAAAATCATCATTGAAGGTCAAAAGCCTGTGGTGATAGATGTCAGTTCCAGAAAACAAGCTTATGATGAAATGGGCATTTATCTAAATGGAAAATTAAATGAACCGACAGAGCTTATGGTTGATCCATATTCTTCACTGGACTTAAAGAACGTTTTTGGGAAAGGGAAAGCGCTTGTGGGAGTCCAAAATGTAAAAGGGTCCGATGAACGTGATTCGATACTGGAAATCAAATCAGTATGGAAGTATAACAATGGTTGGCAGCTTGTAAAAGCCCAAGTTAAACCGGTCAAGGGAAGAAATAAATAGTGAATGTTATCATGGGATAGGCTTGCATGTGACATAGTTCAGGCATACTTTAGTTAAATAAAGAAGATGACAGCTCTTGGTATTGAGGGCTGTTTTTTGTTTAAATTAAAAATTGACAATTTTTAAATATTTGGTAAAATCTAAATAAATCCAGTTAACTACATATCCACACTCATTATGTTGTTAAATGTAAGCGGATACAAAGGGGGGTGCAGTCTTACGGAGTTAAAAGAAAAAATAATTGAAACGTCGCTGACTCTCTTCGATCAGCATGGTTTTCATGGTGTCTCCGTTAACGAAATCGTTAAGGCATGCGGAACTAGCAAGGGGGGGTTTTATCACCATTTCTCTTCCAAAGATGAACTCCTATTTGTCATTCATGATTACTTTATTTCATATGTTTTAATAAAAGCACAGGAAGCCATTTCAGAAAGTACCCATCCAACAGAAAAAATGCAAAAGATCATTCAATCATTCGTTAAAGTTTTTGACCTCTATAAACCACACATCTCAGTTTTCTATCAAGAAAGCATTTACTTAAAACCACCTTATGTTGAAGCAATTAAAAAAAAGCGTCAAATGTATAAAGAAATCATTTTTACCGTCATTAAAGAAGGCATTGACAAAGGAGTGTTCCGCAGCGAATTGCCAGTGGAAATTACCGGAATGTCAATTCTGGGCATGGTGAACTGGTCCTACAAATGGTACAAAAGGGACGGTGGAAAAACGATTGATGAAATCGGTGATATTTACGTAGATCTAATTCTGAATGCCCTATTGACAGATGAAGAAAAAGATGCGGAAATCACCCAACCATTTCTACTGAAGAACAATGTTGTTGTCGATTAAACAATTAACTTGATTTGTACAGACCAACTAGTCGGTCTCAATTGAAAGGGGAATGAACATATGGATTTTTCACTTACAAAAGAACAGCAGATGATTAAGGAAATGGTTAAGGAATTTGCCGAAAAGGAAATTAAACCCATTGCGATTGAGCTGGATGCAAAGTCCATGTTTGCGGAGGATGTATTCAAAAAAATGGGGAAACTCGGGTTACTTGGAATTCCATTTCCTGAAGAATATGGCGGTTCGGGCGGAGATACGATTTCATATGCCATTGCAGTTGAAGAGGTTGGCAAGGCGTGCGGGGGAACCGGCTTAAGTTATGCTGCAGCAGTTTCGCTCGGAGCAAGTCCAATTTACTATTTTGGAACCGAAGAACAGAAGCAAAAATATCTGGTTCCAATCACGACCGGTGAAACTCTGGCAGCTTTCGGGTTGACAGAGCCTAATGCGGGTTCCGATGCTGGCGGTACGAGAACCACTGCTGTGTTGGAAGGTGATGAATATGTGATCAATGGTGAGAAAACATGGATTACAAATGCCAGCTATTCAAGAACCGTTACCGTCACTGCTGTATCGGGCAAAGATTCCAAGGGCAAGAATATCATCTCGGCATTCATCGTGCCAACCGATACCCAAGGGCTTACGATCAATAGCAATTATGAAAAAATGGGAGTTCGGGCTTCCAATACTTGTGAAATCATTCTGGATAACGTCCGGGTACCAAAGAAAAATTTATTGGGAGATCCAGACAAAGGGTTCAAACAATTCTTATTCACTCTGGATGGAGGAAGGATTTCCATTGCAGCTTTGGCCGTCGGTATCGCTCAGGCTGCCTTTGATAAAGCTTTAGCTTTTTCAAAAGAGCGCATACAATTCGGTAAATCGATATCAAATTTCCAGGCCATTCAATTCAAGCTGGCAGACATGGCGATGGAAATTGAACTGGCGAGGAATATGGTATATAAGGCGGCTTGGTTAAAAGACAATAAAAAGCCTTTTGCAAAGGAAGCGGCATACGCCAAGCTTTTTGCAAGTGAAACCGCTTTCCGGGCCAGCAATCAAGCGATTCAAATACATGGCGGTTCTGGTTACATGCGCGAATATGAAGTGGAGCGCTATTTAAGAGATGCTAAGTTATTGGAAATTGGTGAAGGCACATCCGAAATTCAAAGAATCGTTATCGCCAGACAATTAGGCTGTTAATCTTTATGGAACGTAAAATGAACGATGATGCTTTGGTTCATTTTGGTGAAAAGCAGATGTTATCTATACAGCAAAACGCGTTCATTCTTACTTTTATTTGATTAGGAGGAGTTTGATGTCTGATTTGCTAGATATTACTATCGGGAAATTGCTTGAAAGGACAGCTGAACAATATGGTGATAATGAAGCTGTGGTGTACCATGAACTGGGCCTCCGCCATTCCTATCGCGAATTTGAAAAGATTTGCCGAAAGGCGGCCAGGGGGTTCATGTCACTCGATATAAAAAAAGGGGAACATATCGCCATTTGGGCGTCCAATAAACCGGAATGGCTTATATCCCAATTTTCCACCGCGAAAATGGGCGGGGTGCTGGTTACGGTCAACACTAATTACCGTACAAGTGAACTGGAATACTTGCTTAAGCAATCGGATGCGACCACGATCATCCTGATGGAACAATATAAGGATCATTCATATATAGATACGCTGTACGAAATCGTACCTGAATTGAAAAATGCAGAACCAGGAAAATTACAATCTGAGAAACTGCCAAAATTGAAAAATATCATCGTTTTAGGTGAAGCGCGTTATCCCGGAACGTTTTCGTGGGATGATGTCATTAGCGGAAGCGAATCCATTTCGGAGGAGTCACTGGACATGAGGATGGAGGAATTGGCTCCCGATGATGTGATTAATATGCAATATACATCAGGGACGACAGGATTTCCAAAAGGAGTGATGTTGACGCATTCAAACTTGGTCAACAACGGATTGAATGTCGCGGAATGCATGAGACTTACCGAAGTTGACCGGCTTTGCATCCCGGTTCCGTTTTTTCATTGTTTCGGCTGTTCCCTTGGTACGATGGCCTCGGTTTCTGTAGGGGCAACAATGGTGCCGATTGTGGAATTTAATCCACGCGTCGTCCTTCAAACCGTTGAAGCCGAAAAATGTACGGGACTTCATGGTGTTCCGACGATGTTCATCGCTCAACTTAATCTCGATGACTTTGACCAGTATGATTTACGTTCGTTGCGGACTGGAATCATGGCAGGCTCCACATGTCCGATTGAAGTCATGAAAAGCGTGGTGAATAAGATGGGAATCTCGGAAATCACGATTACTTATGGTCAAACGGAATCGTCTCCAGGAATTACGATGACAAGAACGGACGATCCGATCGAACTTCGTGTTTCCTCAGTGGGAAGGGCTTTGCCGAAAGTGGAAGTGAAAATTGTCGATCCAGTTACCGGGGAAGAAGTCCAGCGGGGCAAACAAGGGGAACTCTGTTCGAGGGGATACCATGTAATGAAGGGATATTATAATAACCCGGAGGCCACTGAGCAGGCGATTGACCGGGAAGGCTGGCTTCATACGGGTGATTTAGCGGTGATGGATGAAAGGGGTTATTGCAAGATTACAGGTAGGCTGAAAGACATGATCATTCGCGGAGGGGAAAATATCTATCCCCGTGAGATTGAAGAATTCCTCTATCAACATCCTGCAATTGTCGATGTCCAGGTACTCGGCGTTCCAGATCAGAAGTATGGGGAAGAGGTAGCGGCATGGATCATTTTGAAAGCAGGAGAAACACTGACGGAGAAAGAATTGATAGAGTATTGCAAAGGGAAAATATCTTTTCATAAAATTCCCCGTTACATTCAATTTACCGATGCTTATCCCATGACTGCATCCGGGAAAATCCAAAAGTATAAGCTTCGGCAACAAACTCTTGATCTATTATCGGAACGCACTAAATAAGGAGGGTATCGAATGATTCGAAAAATTCTTATCGCAAACAGGGGAGAAATAGCATCACGCATTATTCGTACATGCAGGAAGTTGGGAATACTTACTGTCGCCGTCCATTCGGAAGCAGATGCGGATTCGCCATTTGTGGGATTGGCGGATGAGGCATATTTATTGGGTGGCCCGAGAGTACAGGAAAGCTATTTAAACGTCAAAAAGATTTTGGAAATAGCTAAGAAAACGGGAGTGGAAGCCATTCATCCTGGATACGGATTTCTTAGTGAAAACGCAGATTTCGCACGTTCATGCGAAGAAGCGGGCTTGATATTCATTGGTCCAAAACCAGAAATCATCCAGCAGATGGGCAATAAAGTCGAGGCACGGAAAAAGATGGAACAAGCGGGACTTCCATTGGTGCCTGGATTTTCACGTCCGTTAATTGATAGTGCAGAAGCGGCAGCCGTTGCCGAAAAAATTGGCTATCCAGTCATGTTAAAAGCAGCAGCAGGCGGCGGGGGAATCGGCATGCAGGCCGTTGCTAATGAAGATGAATTGACCAAGGCCTTCGAAGGGAATCAAAAACGTGCCCAATTGTTTTTTGGCAATGGAGATATGTTCATAGAAAAACTGATTGAGAAGCCTCGTCATATCGAAATTCAGGTATTGGCGGATTCCTTTGGGAATGCTGTTTACTTATGGGAAAGGGAATGCTCCGTTCAAAGGCGCCACCAAAAGGTCGTAGAAGAGGCTCCCTCTTCTTTCCTTGACGAAGAAACAAGAAACAGGATGGGAATGGCTGCAGTGACAGCGGTAAAATCCATTGGTTATAGCAATGCGGGCACCCTCGAATTTTTAGTTGATGGTGATAAAAATTTTTATTTCCTGGAAATGAATACACGTCTTCAGGTTGAGCATCCTGTCACCGAAGAAATTACGGGGCTGGATTTAGTCGAGCAGCAAATTAAAATTGCATCGGGCAACAAATTGGAATTCACTCAAAGTGAGATTAAACAGGATGGACACTCCATTGAAGTGCGCATATACGCTGAAGACCCGAAAACGTTTTATCCAGCACCGGGGAGAATCACCAGCATGGAACTTCCGGAAGGGGAAGGGATCCGTCATGAATTGGCGGTTCATGGAACTTCCGTCGTGTCCCACTTTTATGATCCGATGATCGCCAAATTGGTAGTGAGCGGCGATTCAAGGGATAAAGCGATCAAGAGATTAAGAGAAGCGCTGGCAAACTATAAAATAGAAGGAATAAAAACAAACCTTCCTTTGCTTATGGAAATAATTTCTCATGAAGCTTTTTCCCAAGGAGATACGACTACGGATTTCATTGCGAAATATATTAAAAAATTGACTGTATAACGCATATTTTAAAACAAAATGATCAGGAGGAATGTAAGATGGCAGAATTAAAGGCAAGCATGGCAGGAAGCGTTTGGAAAATCGTAGCGAATGAGGGGCAAAGTGTAACAGACGGACAGGACATCATTATCTTGGAATCAATGAAAATGGAAATCCCCATTGCAGCCGAAGAAGCTGGCACCATCAAAGAACTTAAAGTGAATGAGGGAGATTTCGTAAATGAGGGCGACATTTTGGCCGTCATTGAATAAAAGGACGGAGGGGTAAGATGAATTGGCCTGAAAAAGTGACAATTAAGGAAGTGGGTCCGCGTGACGGGCTGCAAAATGAAAAGGTCATGATACCTGCACAAAGCAAAATAGAATGGATCGATCAGCTCTCTGACACGGGATTATCTTATATAGAAGTGACTTCTTTTGTCCATCCAAAGTGGATTCCCCAATTGAGTGATGCCGCCCTTGTTGCTAAGGGAATAAAGCGCAATCCCGGTATCACTTATGCGGCCCTTGTACCCAATCAAAGGGGACTGGAGTCGGCTCTTGAAGCTAATATCGATGAAATTTCCGTGTTCATGTCATCCAGTGAAACGCATAATCTTAAAAATATTAATAAATCGATCTCTGATACCTTTCCAATAATGAAGGATGTCATCGGGACAGCAGCAAACAGCGGGAAAACGGTTAGGGGCTATATTTCAACTGTTTTCGGCTGTCCTTATGAAGGGGAGGTTTCGACCGAACAGGTTTTCCGTGTTTGTGATCAACTGTTTGAATATGGAATCCATGAGGTCTCATTGGGTGATACCATTGGGGTCGCATCTCCAAGACAGGTCGCCTTGTTCCTAGAACAGGCAGTAAAAAGATATGATATAAGCCGAATTGCCCTCCATTTTCATGATACAAGGGGTATGGCACTCGCAAATGTCCTTGAATCACTGAATTATGGTGTTGACACTTTCGACTCTTCGCTCGGAGGATTAGGGGGATGTCCGTATGCACCAGGTGCGAGCGGAAATGTGGCAACAGATGACCTGATCCATATGCTACATAAAATGGGAATTCAAACGGGAATCAATCCAGAAAAATTAATGAAGGCTGCGGCCATGATGCAAAGCTTTTTGGAAAAACCATTGCCTAGCCATCAGATGGCTGTTTATAACGCACAATAAGAGAAATTGAGGTGAATTTATGACTTCATTAGTGGAGATCAGTCATGAAGATAATGGAATTGCCCTCGTGACTTTAAACCGGCCTGATGCTGCTAATGCTCTATCCACAGAACTGCTTCATTGCTTAGTTGAAGGGCTGTATGAATTGAGAAGAGATTCCAATTTACGAACGGTCATTTTAACGGGAGCAGGTAAAAAGGCGTTTTGTGCAGGTGCGGATCTTAAGGAACGAGCAGGTATGAATGATGATAAAGTCAGGGAGACAGTCAAGTTGATTGGTGACACGATTACGGCTGTAGAAAACCTTCCAGTTCCTGTCATCGCCGCGATTAACGGTTCGGCTTTTGGCGGAGGGCTGGAATTGGCACTCGCTTGTGACATACGCATCGCATCGGAAACGGCTAAGGTTGGACTGACAGAAACGTCATTGGGCATCATCCCAGGCGCCGGCGGTACTCAGCGACTGCCGCGGATAGTCGGAATGCCGACAGCGAAAGAACTGATTTATACGGCAAGGAGGTTGGATGCAAAAACCGCACATGCCTTGAAAATCATCAGTCATGTATACTCACCCCAACATTTACTAGAGGAAGCGAAAAAATTGGCTGGGGAAATTGCAGTCAATGCCCCATTAGCACTCAGGGCTGCAAAAGCGGCGATCAATCAAGGGGCTGAGACTAATTTGAAAACAGGATTGCAAATTGAAAAAGACTGCTATCAGACAACTTTAAAAACCCGTGACCGACTGGAGGGTCTGTCAGCATTCAAGGAAAAGCGCAAACCGGTTTTTAAGGGCCAATGATTTCAATTGAAGGAGGAACAGGGATGGTAACGACGGATAAACTAACCGAAACGGTTGAAACGATTAAAAAAGGCGGTTTAGAAAAATATCATCAAAAAAACGCTGAAAAAGGAAAGCTTTTCGTACGTGAACGGCTAGAGCTGCTTTTCGATGAAGGGGTTGAAATAGAGGACGCATTCTTTGCTAATTGTGCCAGTGATGGATTACCTGCTGATGGTGTAGTTACAGGCATCGGGAAAATCAATGGTCAGAGGGTCTGTGTCATGGCCAATGATTCGACTGTAAAAGCTGGTTCCTGGGGAGCAAGGACCGTCGAGAAAATCATTCGCATTCAGGAAACAGCTGAAAAGCTGCAGTTGCCGCTTCTTTATTTAGTCGATTCTGCCGGGGCACGAATTACGGATCAAGTAGAAATGTTTCCGGGACGCCGCGGAGCAGGACGCATCTTTTACAACCAAGTGAAGTTATCAGGAAAAGTCCCGCAAATTTGTCTATTGTTCGGTCCGTCTGCCGCAGGCGGGGCATATATCCCAGCTTTTTGTGATATTGTCGTAATGGTTGATGGCAATGCATCCATGTATTTAGGTTCACCGAGAATGGCAGAAATGGTCATTGGCGAAAAGGTAAGCGAAGAGGAAATGGGCGGGGCGAAAATGCATTGTTCTGTTTCAGGATGCGGCGATGTGCTTGTCAAGTCGGAAGAAGAATCCATCGCGTTTGCGCGCAGATACTTAAGCTATTTTCCAGGAAATTATCAAGAAAGACCTAAAAGCGTAAAACCTGAGCTGCCTGCAGATTTCGAAAAAACATTGGAAGACCTGATTCCCAAAAATCAGAATGCACCCTTCAATATGTATGACCTGATCGATAGGGTTATAGACAGGCAATCGTTTTGTGAAATCAAGAAACTATTTGCACCCGAATTAATTACTGGGCTTGCAAGGCTAAATGGACAAACGATAGGGATCATAGCCAATCAGCCGCGTGTCAAGGGCGGCGTCCTGTTCCATGATTCAGCTGATAAGGCAGCCAAGTTCATCAATTTATGTGATGCTTTCCATATACCGCTGTTGTTCCTGGTGGATATTCCAGGATTCATGATTGGGACGAAGGTCGAACAGGCTGGGATCATTCGCCATGGTGCGAAAATGATTTCGGCCATGAGTGAAGCCACGGTTCCCAAGATTTCTGTCATTGTCCGTAAGGCTTATGGTGCTGGACTATACGCGATGGCTGGTCCCGCTTTTGAACCGGACTGCGTACTTGCCTTACCGACGGCATTGATTGCGGTCATGGGGGCAGAAGCTGCGGTCAATGCAGTCTATGCCAATAAAATAAATGCGATGGAACCAGAAGAGCGCCCGGCATTCATCGAACAGAAGCGCAATGAGTATAATGAAGATATCGATATCTACCGCTTAGCCTCCGAAATGATTGTTGATGGCATCATCCAGCCAAATGACCTGCGTGATGAATTGAGCACCCGGTTTGAAGCGTATAGCAGTAAGCAATTGACATTTACCGATCGTAAACATGGAGTCTATCCCGTTTAAAGAATTCAATAAACAAGCCCGGTCATCATGACCGGGCTATTTATCATGTATGAAAATAAATGATTTTTTAAATAATTAGAAAATTTTTCTGATTTTGAGTTGCTAAATTACACAAGGAAGAGTACTATAATTAGTAATTAATGATTTACTAATTACTTAATTCCATACTTAGTGAAAGAAAGTGAGAGTTGCCATGGCTCAGCAGGAAAAAAAGAAATATATTACTCCAGATGGATATACGGCAGATATTGCGATCTTTACGATTACTACGAAGAAAACGGCAGAGAAAGCCCCGCCTGAAATGTTTTTGAAGCTATTATTAATCAAACGTGCCACAAAAGATAAGGAAGGAAGCCCCAATGTAGAAGGAGATAAATGGGCCTTACCCGGAGGTTTCGTCAATGCTGGCGAGACTGCTTATGAAGCAGCTAAACGAGAATTAAAAGAAGAAACGGGTGTAGCTGGATTCCATGTCAAGCATTTCGGGGTTTATGACCGGCCGGGACGCGATCCCAGGGGATGGATCATATCCAATGCTTTTTATGCAATTGTCCAGGAAGAGTTTCTTCATCAAAGAAAAGCGAATGACGATGCAGCCGAAGTTGAATTGTTCACGATTCAGGAAGCCTTACAATTAGATCTCGCATTCGATCATTATACAATTATAAACGATGCGATGAATTTAATGAAAAAAGAAATGGTGCAAACGACGATAGCCCAAAAATTCCTGCCGGATGAATTTACACTTTCTGAACTGCAACGGGTTTTGCTGACAGCCAGAGATGATGCAAAAATCAGCGCTGACTCACTTTTTTATGCAAAAGCCCCGAAACTCCCGTTTTTGGAGAAAGTCTTGGATGAAAAGGGAATGCAGAAGAAAACGAAACGTAATTCGTATCGGCCTTCACAGCTTTACCGATTTAATGCAGAGGTTGTCATGGACTCTATTTACTATTGAGGGGGAATCGTGCAATGGGAAAAAAGGCATTGATCAATATAGATTATACGTATGACTTCGTGGCAGACGGGGGCTCATTGACCTGCGGGAAGCCAGGCCAGGATATCGAGAAGGCTCTTGTCAGTATAACCAAGGATTTTATAGAACAAGGTGAATACACGGTCTTCGCGATTGATTTACATGAAGAAGGAGACCGCTTACATCCCGAATCGAATTTGTTTCCACCGCATAATATTAGCGGTACAATGGGTAGAGACCTATACGGGGCGTTAAAAGAGGAATATGAAACAAATAAAAATCAAAAGAATGTTCATTATATAGATAAAACACGTTATTCGGCCTTTGCAGGAACGGACCTTGATATCCGTCTAAGGGAACGTCACATTACCGATGTATATTTAGTCGGGGTTTGTACAGATATCTGTATTTTGCATACGGCAATGGACGCTTATAATCTAGGCTATAAAATCTTTGTATATGAAAATGCAGTAGCCTCGTTCAATGATGCCGGTCACCATTGGGCGCTTGGACATTTTAAAGGATCTCTTGGAGCAACCATTCTATAATATTCATTAACGTAACAGAATAGAAGGGAAGCGAATGCTTCTCTTTTGGGAGGAACTATCCATGGAAAAAAAGTACAACGACGACAGTTACGCATTACACACTGATCTTTACCAAATCAATATGGCCCAAACTTATTGGCAGGACAAAACACATAACCGAAAGGCAGTTTTCGAAATATTTTTCAGAAAGCTTCCATTTAACAGCGGATATGCGATTTTTGCGGGACTTGAAAAAATTGTCCATTACCTTCAAAACTTTTCCTTCTCGGAAAGTGATATCGACTATTTAAAAAATGATCTGCACTATGATGAAGAATTTTTGGATTATTTGCGAAACATCCGTTTCACGGGAGCGATCCGCTGCATGAAAGAGGGAGAGCTTGTCTTCGGCAATGAACCGATTTTACGGGTGGAGGCACCGCTCGGTGAGGCTCAACTCATTGAAACTGCGCTGCTTAACATTGTGAACTATCACACACTCGTGGCAACAAAAGCTTCGCGCATCAAACAGGTCATCGGTGAAGAATCTGCCCTTGAATTCGGTTCAAGGCGGGCGCAAGAAATGGATGCTGCAATTTGGGGAGCGAGAGCGGCCTATATTGCTGGTTTTGATTCCACTAGTAATGTACGTGCTGGAAAGCTGTTCGGCATTCCGGTTTCAGGGACTCATGCACATTCCATGATCCAAGCTTATAAAGATGAGTATACCGCTTTTCATAAATATGCTGTTTCCCATAAAGACTGTGTATTCTTGGTTGATACTTACGATACATTGCGTTCTGGCATCCCGAATGCAATCCGTGTTGCCAAGGAACTGGGCGATAAAATCAATTTCATTGGCGTCCGTCTTGACAGCGGTGATTTAGCTTACTTATCAAAAGAAGCACGACGTATGCTTGATGCTGCAGGGTTCCATGATGCGAAGATTGTCGCATCAAATGACTTGGATGAATATACGATCATCAACCTGAAACAACAAGGAGCAAGAATAGACATTTGGGGCATCGGAACCAAATTGATTACGGCTTATGACCAGCCAGCGCTCGGTGCCGTTTATAAAATGGTTTCAATAGAGGGTGAAGATGGGAATATGAGAGATACCATCAAAATTTCTTCTAACCCTGAAAAGGTTACGACACCTGGCTTAAAACGAGTATATCGAATCATCAATAAAGTGAACCATCATGCTGAAGGTGATTATTTGGCGATGGAATATGAGAAGCCGCAGGAACAGGAAAAATTAAAAATGTTTCATCCTGTCCATACCTTCCTAAGTAAATTCGTCACGGATTTCGATGCGGTTGATCTCCATGTGGATATTTTCAAAGATGGAAGTTTGATTTATGAATTGCCAACCATAGATGAAATCAAGGCATTCACGCAAAAAAATCTCCAAGTATTATGGCCGGAGTACCTGCGTGCACTTAATCCTGAAGAATACCCGGTAGATCTAAGCCAGGATTGTTGGGATAATAAAATGAGGAATATAGATGAAGTTAAAGCCAATGTAGAAAGAATGCTAACGAAATGACAATCCTATTTTATTAGAAAGCGGGGCTTTGCCAATGCGTCCATTACAAAAAGAAATCGTAAAAAAATTACTTGTCCAACCAACGATCGATCCTGAAGTCGAATTCAGGAAAAGTGTTGATCTATTAAAAGGGTATATGAATAAAAATACGTTTCTGAAAAGCTTTGTACTTGGAATATCTGGAGGGCAAGATTCAACACTGGCGGGGTATATTGCCCAAACCGCTGTCAATGAATTGAATGAAGAAACGAATAGCAGCGACTATAAGTTTGTTGCTGTAAGCTTGCCATATGGAGTACAGGCTGATGAAGATGACAGGCAGCTTGCGTTAAAATTCATCAAGCCAAGCCAAACGGTTACAGTCAACATCAAGGAAGCGGTGGATGCATCAGTAAAAGCTGTGGAAGAAGCAGTTTCTGAAAAGCTATCGAATTTCTTAAGGGGAAATGTTAAAGCACGTGAGCGAATGAAGGTACAATATGATTTAGCTGGACTTTATAAAGGCGTCGTGCTTGGTACGGACCATGCAGCAGAAGCGATCACAGGTTTCTTTACGAAACATGGTGACGGCGCAGCGGATATCCTTCCATTATACCGATTAAATAAAAGGCAAGGAAAAGAAATCCTGAAATTCGTCGGTGCGCCTGAGCGTCTTTATACGAAAATACCAACGGCCGATTTGGAAGATGACAAACCCTTACTTCCTGATGAAGCGGCTTTAGGCGTTAGCTACGATGAAATCGATGATTACCTTGAAGGCAAGGAAATCAGAACGGAAGCTGCTGAAATCATCGAAGGTTGGTATACTAAAACCGAACATAAACGCAATGAAGCCATTAACGTTTATGATACTTGGTGGAAATAAAAGAAGCTGATAAGTTTTCCCGCATCACATAAGATGCGGGTTTTTTTGCAAGAACATAACGAGCACCTTGGCCAGCACATCAGTATTGAAATTTTACCGGCAAAGGGGAAAACTAAATGTCGACTCAACATATGGATTTATCCAGGATTATTGAAGAAACGAGCAAGGGAATTGGATTCTCGGGTGTAATCGGTGTGAAAGCGGGAGATGACCTGATTCATAGCTCAGCACATGGCTATTCCAATCGAGCGGATGAAATCATGAATACGACCGAAACAAAGTTCGGAATTGCTTCTGGGTGTAAACTGTTTACGGCGATAGCCATTTGCCAGTTAATACAAAAAGGGAAACTTAGGTTCGATTCTAAGCTTAAAGACTGTCTTCCAATCGTGTTTCCTGATTTTAACCAAAACGTAACCATACATCACCTCTTAACACACACTTCGGGCATTCCTGATTACTTTGATGAAGAAGTGATGGAGGATTTTGAAGAGCTTTGGCAGAAAAATCCGATGTACCATATAAAAAGATTAAAAGATTTCCTGCCAATGTTTCAAGATGAGTTGATGATGTTCGATCCTGGGGAAAGATTTCATTACAATAATGCAGGCTATATTTTACTAGGATTGATTGTTGAGGAACTTACTGGACTTGAATTTTCCGAATATATAGACAAGAGCATCTTTCTGCCTTGTGAAATGATAAATTCCGGTTATTTTTCCATGGACCAGCTTCCTAAAAATACTGCATTAGGGTACATTGACGAAGAAAATGGAGCATGGAGAACAAATGTTTATTCCCTTCCGATCAAAGGCGGTGCGGATGGAGGTGCGTATATTACAACATCAGATATGTTCAGGTTTTGGGAGGGGTTATTTTCCAATCAATTACTGAATCAAGCATATACCAATCTTTTATTGAAGCCCCATATTGCTACGGAAGATAAAGGGGATTACTATGGATACGGCATATGGATAAGTAAAAAAAATGAAGCGATTTTCAAATATCATCTTATGGGGTATGACCCGGGTGTAAGTTTCAATTCAGCGGTATATCCGGCAAATCGATTGAAAACCGTCATTACTTCAAATGAAAGCACGGGTCCATACCATATTACTTGCGCGATTGAGAAAGAATTATAAAAACAAATAGAACCTTTCAACGAGTAAAGGGTTCCCTTTGTTTATAGTCAATGTGAATTCAATCATTGATATCCTGTTTTAGATTTAAAAAGGGACGGAATTGCATCCAATTGCTCCATTGTTTCCAGAACTTCTGGATTTTCAAGTAAAGATAATTCACCTGTATCTTTATTCAAGATGCGGCGCATTTCTTGTATTGGGAAGAACTTTAAGGAGGTAGATTGCTTTAGGTATCAAGGCTTTTTCAAACAAAGAATTTGTATATTTAGATATCTTGAAGTAGAGTATATTTAATATAACATTATTTTAACCGGTATTTTCCGATGGAGGTTCTTTTTAATTTATGAAGGCAAGATATGAACTCGCGAACATGAACTTAACAGTAAGCAATGTGACTTTGCGTAATGCGGCGGATAGTTATGTCCTCTTGAAAGCTGCAGATGATCAAAATAATGAAATCACGATCAAGCTTTCCCACGATCAAGCGGAATTCCTGGAAGCGGAATTAAGGGAAGTAAATCGCCGTCGCAGGGAAAATAGTCCTGATATATCTGGAAATGACCAGGAACGTATTAATGACGACGATTCTTTCAATCTGTTTAGCATTGATTTATTCAATGAAAGTGATCCGAAGTAATTGATAGTATATGCTTATTTACCCCGAATCAAATTTTCTTCTCTGTAACCTTCCTTGCGATTTAAGATGATGCTACAGAGAGTTTATCATTCCCGCCAATACAAAATCCGAATTTAAAGTTATTGAAAGGCCATTAGGAATGTTTTAAGCAAGGTGACCTATCGTTACCTTTATTTTGATTGCTTGAAAAAATTCTTCACCAAAAGGAATATGGATGATAGTACTGCAAAAATCATGAAAAATACGATGAACCCCCAAAGGCCTACCGCCGCATCTTGAAACTCCATATTCCCCCTGCTGGTAAGGGCTTGCTGTATTTCAATGGCGAAAACTAAAACAACCATGACTGTAAAGGTATAAAGGAAAGAGAGTATCGTTATCCCAAAACGCATCCGGGAAATTAAATTAGATAAAAATAACACGAACAAAAATATGATGATACCGATGATTCCCATTATCCAAAAATGCAAATCTTTATCCGTTGCATTTGAATTTAATGTGTCACTCACAAAGAATAGGATGAAATCGTGAAGATTATTGACGATTTCAGCTAATATCTGGATTATTTCTTTCATTTTTCACACCTCCAATCCTTAGATTATAGCAGGTTATAAATCTATATAGAAGAGGGGGTTGCCAGACTGACCTTCGATGGAAGTATTATGAAATCATAGACATGCTAAGGGAAGTATATTCCGGGTAACGTAAAAAAAGCATAAGTGAATGAATTGTGAAGTCAGGACATTCAACGTCAGTTTAACTAAGGTTATACTTAATAGATCAACCAAATTACATAAAAAATTAAAGTATAAGCCATTCATGGAAAGTAGGTGTGTCTATTTCCAATGTTTTAATGCCTTTAGCGATCTTAGCCATGGTTGTTTTGATCGGTTTCTTTATTATAATGCTAGTAAAAAATATCTTTACTTAATGCTTTCATGGTTGGAGGAAAAAAGAATGAATGATGTACATAATCATGTGTTAACGGTAATTGATTTTATGAAAACCGGTCACAAAACTTGCTTTGTGAAAGTCATCGGTTTTGATGGTGAATCCGGGCAGGATTTTGAAGGCGAAGTTAAGTTTGTCGGTGATTTGCCTTTTGGGGATTTGATACATCCTGAGCGGTCACATCTATCTTCCACTTGCAGGGAGTTTGTTCGGGATGATTTGTTGCACAGATACAATATAGGGCAGTTTGAATGAAGTGGGGGCAATTTTTATAGAGAATCCAATGAGATGACATTCTGCCCACTTGTTTAAAATTGGTAAAATGCAGGGTATAAAGAATATGGTATGTAGGAACTTTTTTATGCCAATCTTCTCTTTTAACTGACAAAATAGCATATTTCTCCCTATTTAACTCTCGGACTTTAATCCTTATAATGTTAAATAGGAAAATATGACATTTAGTGTAGGATTATACTGTTTCTGAGGTGAGTTTCATGGTTTATGCAGATATTTTGAGTAATATACACTCTGCTATCTCCAGTAAAAAAGCTGATTTGAATGTGAAAATTGAACGTTTAGAAAATGCGAAAAACGATATTATAAAAGAGCAGAGCATGTGTCTGAACGAGATTAGGAAAATAAAAGACCCTGAGCTAGGTGGCAGCTGGACAGGGAATCGCTCGGATCAATTTCAGGAAGCCCGTCATGATGCCTATAATGTGATGTTTAGTATCATTCATGACGATTATGACGATTACCAATGGAAAATCGAGGCAATGATTACAAAGCTGAATGCCGAAAATACTCTACTGAGCATAGCAGGGAATATAGCCCAAGAAGCCGACTCCCTTTTGAGCAAAGGCGAAGAGGCATTTGAGCAGCTGGAAAGTAAAATATCAGATTTAAAAAGGCGGTTGTTTTAATGACGACAATCAAACTGAATCATCCTGCCGTAACGAAGCAAGTCGATCAGGTGAAGACGGCACTTGGTACAGTCACGCTTGGAAATTTGCCGGCAGGCGAGCTTGGCAACAATAAATTGGAATTCACCTCGAAATGGATCGACCGGGAAACGAACCTGGAGAAGGTCTTCGAGCAATATATCAAAATCGTCCAGAAAAACGTGGAAGATACCCGTGCCAACATTGACTTATTAAAAGAACAGGATGAAGCCATCGCCCATGCGTCTTCACATGGGTATCAGCCGCGATGAAAATATATGAAGCCAAGACATTGACGGCCGCAACCAAGTCGCGCGCCAAGCAATATGAAGAACTAAAGAAGGAAGTCACAGCCCTGAAAAAGGAATTTCAGGGCATCGTCGGCCTGGATAACGAGTTTCAAGGGGCCGGTGCCGCCGCCATCAAAAGCTTCTATGAAGCGCAAATCGAGGTGGCCGACGCCTGGATGGAACTTTTCACGACCCAGATCAGTTTTTTGGAAGGCATTCCAGCCAGCCTGGAAGAGGCGGACCTCTCCGGAAATACGGTGGTCGAGGTTCCCTTTTTAGATGGCGAAGTGTCGAACGGCATTAACCAAGCGAAGTCGCTTGTCGATGAACAAGCGAACGATCTCCAAAGGATCCTCGACAGCATTGACGATATCCTGCCTCTTGATAGGTTCGACCAAAAGGACTTTAATGAAAAAATCACGCTAGCCGGACAGAGGCTGGATGACACCGTGACAAAGGTCGAGAATGTCGACCGGCAATTGGTCGAGGAATATGATGTGTCCGTCGGGCAGGAAAACGTGGCCGTTGGCCTCTTCCGCGCCTTACTTGACGCCACCAAACAGGACGGCACCGTTTCTCCGATGACGTTCAACCAATCGGCCTTCAAGAATAGTGACGTCTATCAAGTGAAGGATGAAGTCGCCGATCAGATGAAAGACTATCAAACCTTCAAAAGACAACAAGCCGAAGCCCGGAAAATCGAACAAGAAATGGAAGAACTCGAAAACCGCCCATGGTACGAAAAAGCCTGGGATACGACAAAAACCTTTACAGGGGAATTCACGGGATATTATGATTCAATCAGGGCATCAACCGGAGTCGATCCAGTAACGGGCCGCAAGCTGTCCGAAGCCGAACGAATCGCCGCTGGCGCCATGGCAGCCGCTGGATTCATCCCCGTCGTCGGCTGGGCCGGCAGGGCCATCAAAGGCGGCAGCGCCATCTACAAAACGGCCAAAGGGCTCAACGCAGCGAACCACGCCCTCGATGCCTATAAAACGACAAAAGGCTTTAGCCTCCTCCAGAAAACCGAATACGGGATATATGGACTCCTCGCAGCCAACGGCCTCGGTGAAGCAGTCACCGGCAAAGACATGTTCGGCAACCAGCTAACCGAGGAACAGCGCCAGAACGGACTGTTGATGGCACTCGGAATCGGCGGTGTGGCAGGTGCGGCGAAAGTCGCAGATAAAGTAGCAAGTGGTACAAGGTTCGTCCCATACAGTAAGGAATTTGCGCAAAAGCAGGTACAGAAAGTTCAAGCTACAATAACAGATATAGCGAGATCAGGGAAAACCACGTTAAAAAATATAGGTGAAGAACTAGGTAAAAAAGAAATCCCTAAACGGATAAGTATGGAACAAGTTTCCCTTGCAGGAGGACCAACTCTTCGCCAAGTTGTGATGGAAAAGCAGACAATTAAGGAAGCCTTTCAGAAATTTACGGTGAAGGATAGAAAAGTAGAGGGTGTTTCAGGGAAGAATATTCCTAAGGGTACGGGTAAAGGTAGTAAGAGTGTTGATGATATAATTAAAGACGGTAGTCATTTTTTAGATGAGTTTAAATTAAAGCCAAATGTTAAATATGAAACAAATGGATATCGATATCAAACAGACGATTTAGGAAGAATTGAGAAGGCTTCAGGAGAGTTAACGTTGGAAATGGGTGTTCGTGATACCAAACATCAGTTAGCTGCTGGAGGGGATGAGAGAATAATAGCTCCTAGTACTAAAGGGGATCATGGAGGACATTTAATCGGTACTCAATTTAATGGTTCTCCTCTTATCGATAATATAGTTGCAATGAATGGTAATGTTAATGTAAGTGCTTATAAAAAACTTGAATATGCTTGGGCAAAAGCTTTAAGAGAAGGTCAACATGTTTCGGTAGATATAAAACCAATATATGAAGGGCAGTCTTTACGACCAAGTAGATTTGAAATAAAGTATAAAATTGATGGTAAAAAATCTGTGGAAGTCTTGGAAAACATATATGGAGGTAAATAAATGAATAAAGAAAAAATGGAGCAACTATATCAAAATATAGGACGACAATTAAATTTTATTATTCCTGAATCTTGGGACAAAGTATTATTATATTCTGAAGTAACAGAGTGGAGTAATCGAACCTATTTCTACTATTATCCTCATAATAAAGAAACACCTATTTATAGTTTAGATATTGAAGATATGGATAATGTTAATGAGGACGAAGTTAATAGACAATTACACCAATTATATGAATCTCTAAGAGAATTATGGGATGAATTTAAAAATCAAAAACAAGAGCAGTGGACTAATTTAACATTAGAATTGACATCAAATGGAAAATTTAATATTGATTATAATTATAGAAATTTAGAAAATGATGATAGCTATGAGCAACAAGTAATTTGGGAATATGAAAAATTAGGCATAATGCCAAAAGCGAATAGAAAACGGGATTTCAAGATAATTGAAGAATATAAAAAAATTAAGAATACTACTAAATAAACATACCTGTTAATAAAATTTTAATTTATGGTTGACTATGGTTAAGATAATCTTTCAGATGCAGATAATCACGAAAGAAGGGGTATTTGGGAATACACTTGCTTGGGTCTTTTACCTGAATCTGAATATGATAAGAGTATTTTAGAAGAAAACCTTAAGAATGAATATTTGAGGACAAGAAGAGCTTGTTCTTTTGGATGACCTTAACGCAAAAGTTAAGGTCTTTTGTCTTTTCATTGTTGAAATATGAAAATGTATCATCTTACTCCATATCAGGCTCCTCAGATAATAGGCCGTGAGGACTTAAAATCATATAGATTTACTTCAAGGCAAGGCGGCTTAGAAAAAAGGTAGCGAGTGGTACAAAGTTCGTCCCTTACAGCAAGGAATTTACGCAAAAGCAGGTTCAGAAGGCAAAAGCATTCGGTCGGCAAATTGGCAATGTGGAAGTACCTCTTCGTATCAGGGTCGAAGAGTTAGCCACGGCGTATGGAAACAACTACAAGCATGTCACTTTTGATAAAACGACTATTAAGGATATTGTACAGAAGTTTGCGGTGAAGAGTGATGGTGGTAAGGGTTTAAATGGAACTGGAAGTAAATCGGGTATTAACATTGGAAAAGAGGATTTGGAAACTCTTAGAAAAAAACTAGGTGTTCCTAAAACTCAAACAATCGCTATTGGAAAAACAGATGTAAAAGGTTTAGAAGGTAAAATATTTGAGGGTGGCTCACCTAAAGTTAGAAAAGAAGCAGGTTTACCAAGTTTGGATGAACTTTATCCTGGTCGTGAAATTAAAGCTCCTTATAATAGAGCAATAAGAGGCCATGCACAGTTCATGGATCATGCAGAAGAAGGTATAATAGCTGAATTTGAGGATGCTGTTAAAAAAGCACGTCTTAAACCAGAAGATATGAAGGGAACACTATATATTCATCAGTCTAATCCAAACGGAATTTGTAATAAATGTACAAAAGGTTTGTTTGATCCTGTTCCAGATGATGAAAGAGGAATATTTAAGCAAATGACTGATATGTATCCTAATTTAAAAATTAAGGTATCGACTGAAATAAATCCTAGTTTACCATATCCAAGAGATACATTGTCCTATGAGGTAATAAATGGTTTGCCAGAAAATGTGGTTAAAATAAGAAAATAAGTAGGGAATGATAGTTATGGATTTTATCGATAATCTAAACGCAGTGGCTAAGGTTGCAATAGGATTGGTAATAGCTGAAAATATGTATAACATAATTAGTACGGATGAACCCGGATATAAAACTGGTAGAGAAGCTCTAGATTCTTGTTGGAAATGGCTTGAAGGTGAAAAAATCGATGCGGATGATTTGTGTAACTACATAGATAGCGAAGATTATGTAGATGTAGCTGAGTTTGCAAATAAAGAAAAGGATGTACAAAAACAATATGCATGGTATTCAGTTTTAGATGCTGTTTCTTATACAACTTATCAAGCATATAAAAAGGAAAAAAGAGAATTTGTTCCTCAAGTGGTTGAAGTGATTGATGACGAAACGTTAAGAATATTAGGTGAAAATGCGATTGAATCTGGTTATTTTAAGATTGAAAGTCTAATTAATGTAAAAAAATACTTATTGGAAAACTATTCATTAAACGATAATATTGAAACCTATAATTATATAAAAAGGGATAGTTTACCACTGACCTAAAAACAAAAAAATAGACCTTCTTCCTAAAGGGAGAAGGTTTTTTTTATCTGAAAAAGGTGAGACTTTTTGATTATATTTATCTATTTACTCAATTCATGGGACCAATTGAATAAGGGAGAATCAATGAAGTTGAAAAGATTATTGATGATTACAAGTGACTATCTCTTACAAAAGATACTATCCTCCAATTATTGTTATTAGAAAACCAACAGAAGGGGATACATGGGATCGTCCATCGAGAGTATAGACACATTGGTGCTCAATCAAAAATAAATAGAAAAATAGGTAAGGTTAGAGAAGGGTTAATATGACATTAATGAGCAGTGAAAATTCAGAGATTTAATATCTTGGGCAAAAGCTTTAGACAGTAATCCTCCTAAAACAGTTGAAGTGAAAATATATCCTGTGTATGAGGGAAATTCAACTCGACCTACAAGTTTCGACATAGAGTATAAAATTGACGATGGTCGTTGGGAGTTAAGAACATTTGAAAATAGAGCAGGAGGATAAAAAATTGAATGAATCAAAACTAAATGACTATTATCAAAAAATAGCTCAAACTGTAAATGAGATTATTCCAGAAGAATGGAGTAAAGTAATTTTGTATGGAGAAATTACTGAAGGGACAGGGACTGCGTTCTTTTTCTATCAGTCTAATATTAATGATACACTTATATATAGCCATGATATCCCTGAACTACATAGTATTAGTAGAATGGAGTATAGAGAAACATGGCGGAGGTTAATAAAGGTCTTAAAAGAATTATCAGATGAATTTAAAAATAATAATCAAAAACAATGGACCAATTTAACTTTTACTTTAGAAAGTACAGGGAAATTTAAAGTTGACTATGATTATGAAGATCTATCAGATGCAGATGATCACGAAAGAAGGATTATTTGGGAATATACTCGATTGGGTCTTTTACCTGAATCTGAATATGATAAGAGTATTTTAGAAGAATACCTTAAGAAAGAATGATGTAGGGCAAGAAAAGCTCGTTCTTTAGTATGACCTTAACGGTAAAGTTAAGGTCTTTTCATTGTTGATATGAATATGTATCATCTATCGGCTCCTCAGATAATAGGCCGTGAGGACTTAAAATCATATAGATTTACTTCAAGGTAAGGTGGCTTAGAAAAAAGTAGCAAGTGGTACAAAGTTCGTCCCTTACAGCAAGGAATTTGCGCAAAAGCAGGTACAGAAAGTTCAAGCTACAATAACAGATATAGCGAGATCAGGGAAAACCACGTTAAAAAATATAGGTGAAGAACTGGGTAAAAAAGAAATTCCTAAACGTATAAGTGTGGAACAAGTTTCCCTCGCAGGAGGACCAAGCCTTCCCCAAGTTGTAATGGAAAAGCAGACAATTAAGGAAGCCTATCAGAAATTTACGGTGAAGGATAGCAAAGTAGAGGGTGTTTCAAGGGAGAGTATTCCTAAGGGTACGGATGAAGTTACACCTAAAAAGAAAACTGTACCGGTTTGGCTTAAAGAGCGATGGGAAGCAGGTAATAATTTTAATAAGGAAAATCGTCCTCGTTACCCTTATAATGAGGTAGAGTTGGAAGCGAAAGAAGTAGGCGGCAAAAAGTACGTAGTTGATTCATATGCACCCAATAAGGAAATAGTATCGAGAAAATTCACTCAACTTAGTGAAGTGCAAGAAAAGACAGCTAAGAGTTACTTAAATGAAATTACAAAAAAATATCCTTCAGGCTCTAAAATATCAAATGGCTCTTTTAATCCAAACGCTCTCAAAGGAGGGCGACTTAAAGGTGAATTAATATTAGAAGTGCCAGTTCAAAATAAACTAATTCCGCAAACAATTCTTGATGAAGCAACAAAAAACAGAATTATTATTAAGGATATTAATGGGAAGGTGTATAATTGACTATGAAAGTTTATTATTGTGACGAGTGGTCAGATATCAAAAAAAAGCCTTGGAACATTCTTGATGAACGTACTGCATACACATGCCATCAAAAACATGAACCATATACGGCGGTATTAACTGAAGATGAAAAACCTCAATATATTGTAAATGTAACAAATGAATGGGTTTCTGTAAGTTTTTATGATGATTTCACTCGTAAGTATCTAAATTATGACTTTGAAGTTATGAATGATGGAAAGATTTTTTTAAGAACAGCAATGTATTGGGAATATGATGATGAAACTGATAAGGAAGTAAGTAGCTTGATTTTGGGCTTCCGAGAAGATGGCTATATAGCAATGGAAAAGAGAGACTTTACAACCGGTTCAGTCGAGGAACGCGAAATTAGCGATACCCTTGAAAGAAACTGGGACGTATTTCCTGATTTTGGTCAGTACATTCATTTGTGCAAAGAGGAAAGATAACGGGTTTAGAGCACTCTCCAGTGCCGAAGCTAGATATACAAAAGGTTGTCATATATCAGTAACACATAAGGCAAGTGAACTAAAGATAAATAAAATATTGAGTTAGACAAAAAGAAAAATGATACTTATAAAATAGAGACTCCATGAAGGTAAAGCCATCATGGAGTTTTTTTAAAATGCAATGATAACGAAAAAAGAACGGGAACTGGGCGAGATGACATTTTACATGGCTGGATGTGCAGTTTAATCTGCTAAATGAGAGCTTACCGAATAAGGTGCAACTTGTTTTTCTTTTATATGACCTTAACCCAAAAGTTAAGGTCTTTTCATTGTTGATATGAATATGTATCATCTTACGCCATATTTGGATCCACAGATAATAGGCCGTGAGGACTTAAAATCATATAGATTTACTTTAAGGCAAGGTGGCTTAGAAAAAAGGTAGCAAGTGGTACAAAGTTCATTCCTTACAGCAAGGAATTTGCGCAAAAGCAGGTTCAGAAGGTTCAAGCTATCGGCAGGGAAATCGGCAAAGTGAAAGTGCCTCTCCGTGTCAGGGTCGAGGAATTAGCGACGGCATACGGAAACAACTACAAACATGTCACATTTGATAGTTCGACGATTAAGGATATCGTGCAGAAGTTTGCGGTGAAGAGTGATGGTGGTAAGGGTACAGGCAAAGTAGTGCTAGCAAAAGGATCCAATGAAATTACAAAAGTGGCGTATGGAAAGCACTATACAAGAGAGCGAATGAAGAAAGTTTTAAAACCGAATATTGAATATACATCCCCTGGTGGTCATGTATATAAAACGGACGAAAAGGGTCGGATAACAAGTGTCGAAGGTTCTCTTGATTTAGGCAATGGAAAAAGAAACAATTATGCACAGCGAAATGCTGGAAGAGAAGATCGATTGCCAGATGATCAAGGAGGTCATTTAATTGCAAGCATTTTTAAAGGGTCTGGTCAACTAGATAACCTTGTCCCAATGAATGCAAACCTGAATATGGGGGAATGGAAAAAACTCGAAATATCTTGGGCAAAAGCTCTAGACAGTAATCTTCCTAAAACAGTTGAAGTGAAAATTACTCCAGTTTATAAAGGAGACTCGAAGCTGCCCGCTAGTTTTAGAATAAATTATAAGATTGATAATAGTAGTTGGGAGAGAAGGATTTTTGAAAATAGATCAGGAGGTAGGTAAGTATGAATGAAATTAAACTTAATAGTATTTATCAACAAATAGCTCAAACTATTAATGAAACTATACCAGAGGAATGGTCAAAGGTATTAATGTACGGTGAAATTGCTGACGGTACCGGTACTGCTTTCTTTTTTTATTATACTCCTAATAGTGAAGTTCCTATTTATAGTCATGATATACCTGAAATATATAGTTTAATTGAAGAAGAATATGATAAATTATGGTATCAATTATTAGATGAATTGAAAATATTGTCAGATGAATTTAAAAATAATAATCAAGAACAATGGACCAATTTAACTTTTACTTTAGAAAGTACAGGAAAATTTAAAGTTGACTATGATTATGAAGATCTATCAGATGCAGATGATCACGAAAGAAGGGTTATTTGGGAATATACTCGTTTGGGTCTTTTACCTGAATCTGAATATGATAAGAGTATTTTAGAAGAATACCTTAAGAAAGAATGATGTAGGGCAAGAAAAGCTTGTTCGTATGACCTTAACGCAAAAGTTAAGGTCTTTTCATTGTTGAAATAGAATATGTATCATCTCAAGTTATATCGGTTACCTCAGAAAAAAGGCAGTCAGGTCAAAAAAAACTTTCTTTAGAAAATATATTGATTTACTTACCTCAGGTAAGGTGACTTAGAAAAAGTAACAAGTGATACAAAGTCCGTCCCTTACAGTAAGGAATTTGCGCAAAAGCAGGTTCAGTATGCAAAAGCTACAATAACAGACATAGCGAGATCAGGAAAAACCACGTTAAAAAATATGGGTAATGAAATAGGTAAGAAAGAAATCTCTAAACGGATAAGTATGGAACAAGTATCCCTCGCAGGAGGACCAACCCTTCGCCAAGTTGTGATGGAAAAGCAGTCAATTAAGGAAGCCTATCAGAAATTTACGGTGAAGGATAGAAAAGTAGAGGGTGTTTCAGGGAAGAATATTCCTAAGGGTACGGGTATTATATCTAACAATAATGTAAGTTTAAATCGAATAGATTATTTGCATGATAAATATGGAAGATTTACTTCAGAAGATTTAAATCATAGAATTAACTTACGTGGTGCTCTAGCACAAGAAGTTGAAAGATTAAATAAACTTGGCATTTCTAAAAGAGAGATGGGACCTGCAATTGCTGGAACTTTTGATAAAACAACAGGTAAATATTATTTTGGAATCAATAATACTACCGGTAAGATTCCAGAAAAGTTACACTCTTTAATAGAACAACGCATAATAAATATGCCGAAAGATATTAAAGAAGGATATACATTTACGTATGGGGCTGGATCTCACGCAGAAGTTTACTCATTAAATCAAGCGTTACTTGCAAATCCTCAAGCAAGTTCTTCAAATTTTATCACTCATGTAGTACGATCTGGTAAAAAATCGAAACCAGCTGGCATGATGATGCCAACTTGCCCACATTGTAATTATATTACTGAAGGATTTGAATTTAGTTCAGAGGTGAAAAAGATTGAAAGATCAAATTGAAATTTTAAGTAAAGAATATGTTATAGAACATGGAACCGACTTTGACGAAGATTTATGGTTTACATCTTATAGCGATGAAGTTTTAGATAATCCGGAAGACGAAAATGGGAAACCTTTTACCGGTTTAGCTTATGAGTTGTATGATAATGGGAATTTAATATATTATACAAATTATGTAAAAGGCTTTATAGAGGGCCAGTTAATAGAGTTTTATAAAAATGGAAATATAAAATCCTTGAAAAATTTAATACATGGACAAAGTAATGGTACCGAAAGAATCTGGTACGAAAGTGGAGAATTAAAATTTGAAGGAGAATATAAATTCGGTATAGCTCTTCATTATGTGGATTGGGATGATAAAGGTCGTATCATCAAGCAAAAACTTTCTCCAACAGACACAGATTTAAAATTGATTGAATCTTTTTCTAAACGTGATACTCTATGAAGAATGTAGATTCAAACAATATAAAATTGTTAAATCAATTTACTAATATTCAAATTGAATTATTATCCGATGTAACTCTTGAGAATAGTTTTGACATTAGTGAAATCCAAACCATTGCTGGGGTAGATTTAGCTTACTGGGATGTAAATAAAACGACGTATGGTACATGTTGTATAGTTATGATTGATTATAATACAAAGGAAGTTGTCGAAAAGGTATATAGTTATGGAGAAATAAATCTTTTCGAGAGTTGCCTCTAGTACTTGAAGCCGCGAAGAAATTATCTAATGAACCTGATTTATATATGTTTGATGGAAATGGGTATCTACATTATCGTCACATGGGAATTGCTACTCATGCTTCAATGTATTTAAAAAAACCAACTATTGGTGTGGCAAAGAGCTATTTAAAAATAGAAAATGTTGACTTTACGATGCCTGAAAATGAAGTGGGTTCGTATACTGACATCTTAATTCATGGTAATGTTTATGGCAGAACTTTGAGGACTTCCTATCATGTAAAACCAATTTTTGTTTCATGTGGGAACTGGATTGATTTAGAAACTAGTACGGAGATTGTCATGAACTGTATCAATCAAGAGAGTCGTTTACCCATTCCTATTAGATTAGCAGATATAGAAACACATAAAGTGAGAAAACAATTATTTAAATGAAGAATAATGTAAGTAGACATAGGACAAGTAAACAAAATTTTTGCGATAACTTGTTGAAAATCGAAAGCTTATGAGGTTTGTACGATCATAAAGTATTATAGCGAAACTTAGGTGAGATGACATTTTTAACGCAGGGAACATACCTAAAAAGAAAGCACTTGATTGTCTATTTGGCAACAGGTGCTTTTGCGTTTAATATGATTTATCAAAAGGTCGGGATGAGAGTATACGAAAGTGGTTGGTTAACCTGACATTAAAAGTAAATCGGATCAAGTGTTTCCTGGGTGCCGAAAGGTTTTTGGTGACTTATTTTCAAAGTTTTCATTATTGATGCTCTTTTCTTAAGCAACTATCAGAGGGGAAATTTGAACTTGGACAAAACACGAGTAATGGTTTACTTCATTCTTTTTATGGCTAAAATTTCCGATAGATTATTAAATGGGTGAATTCATCGTAAGAACTCATAATCAAATGTTTATAAAACGGTAACGCTTTATCGAAAAGAAAGAGACTAGCGGTCAAGTACGGTCTATCAAGAATCCTTTGTTGAGAAGGAACGAATGGACGTTTAGGAATGTTAAAAAATAAAGCTGCAAGCCATGGAAAGTACGTTATCCTCTTTTTTAAAAAAAGAAAAGAAAGAAGGAATTCTTAATTAAAGAATTCCTTCTTTGACATACTATTTGTTAAGAAATGATTTTTCGAAAAATTTCAGAAGATGCTCTAGAGTGATTGGGTCACTGTATGTGGATGCTTTACTATTTATTTCAAATATACGATCGTTCTTAACTGCAGGTATATTTTTCCACGTATCGGTTTCCACAAATGAATTAACCACATCCGGGTTTTTACTAAAGATTATATAATCTCCAGTATATTCAGGAAGCACTTCTGATGAAAGGACATAAATGCCGGATTTAAGTGCTTTTTCTTTTACTTTTTCAGGCATTTTCAAATCCATTGCTTGATACAATATTTCTGTTCCGCGTGCATAATTATTTCCGAATACATAAAACTCTTTAGCATCATTTTCAATCACAGAAACGGTTGCATCTTCACCAATTTTTGCACGTATCTCTTTTCCTGCGGATGCTGCACGCGTTTTGAAATCATTAACCCATTCTTTTGCTTCCTTTTCTTTATTTAAGAGTTTTCCGATTTCTATTTGCTGTGATAAATAATCTAATTTCCCCCAAGTGAATACTACAGTTGGAGCAATTTCATTTAGCTTTGCAATATTTTTCATCTCGGATCCTGCTATGATAAGGTCCGGTTCCAGTTCAATGATTTTCTCCAGGTTATCTTCTGATACGACTTCCACTCCCTTTAGTCTATCTTTAAAAAGGGGATTCATATTAGTCCATTGATCTATCCCGACGACATTACCTTCTAAAGCCAATACATTAGGTCCATTTGAGAGAGCAATTATTCTTTTTGGGTTTTTAGGAATCTCAACAGGACCTGTTTCTGATTGATATGTAACTGTTTCTTTTTTAGCCTTGGATGCATTATTTTCGTTCGCTGTCTCTTTGTTCCCGCAAGCACTAAGAATAAGTACAAACAAGAGCAGGAAGGGTATGAATAGCTTTTTCATTCTGATTTTCTCCTTACTAATTATAGTGTAGGTTAAAAACATATCAAAAAAGTATCTAATTAATAATGATATTCATTTTCAATGACTACATCAACATGTTAATAGGAATGATAATCATTGTCAATAACTTTCGCCAGATTGCTAAACTCTGTGAACTAAACTGTCACCCTTACTTGTAGAAACATGTTTGAGGCTGGCACTACATGGAGGACAAGGGGTACTGGTAAATAAGTAAAGAAGGAAAAAAACTATGAATCGGTATTTGCTCTAAATGTGGCGAAGGAGGAGAGCCAAGGTAAGGTTAGGGATTTTTAGATAGATCAGAACCATTTTCAATAAGGCACTAGTGAGGAAGTGGATCAATTTATAGGATTTTTAAAAGAAGTCGTTGAGAGTTTTAAGTGTTCAGCCATAAAAAATGTCTTTAAAGTAACGTCGCTGCCCTCCAAATCTCGACATACGGGTTCGCTTGGGGCTATCAATGTGCAATACCGAGGTACTGTTTATAAAAGGCACTACCTTACTTGTACTTATCCACTAAGTCGAGGGGGAAAATTTCAATAAGGCCGGATTTGTTGAATTTTTGCTAAACCGTGAGCCTTTTTAGCAAAATCTAACTTTCTCAAAAACGAACTGCTATTTGATAGAGATCATCACTATGACTATCTTGCTGTTCATCAAGGACATACCCTCTAATTAATTTTCTTAGAATCGCTACTTCGAATCCCGCGTTTCAAAATTTCAACCATGAAATCAAGTTTCGTAACAGAGTACGGATTTTTGATCAAGATGAGCAACCACGATCAACTAACAAAGAAAAGTTAGTGCTCTAAAACCGGTATTTAAAGAGGGTGGAACCGTTACTGCGGGTAATAGTAGTGGTCGAAATGATGGAGCATTTGCTGTATTGGTCATTCCGAAGATACAGCCTTAAAATATGGTTATAAGCCGAAAGCAAGGATTATCTCGCAAGCTGTTTCAGGTGTCTCGCTTGAGGTTATGGGAAATGGCCCTGTTGAAGCGACGAAAAAGGCTTTATCGAGAGCGGGTATATCCCAGGAACAAGTAGGGTTAATCGAATTGAAATAGGCCTTAGCAGCGCAAGCTTTAGCTATGATCAAAGAACTCAACATGGATCTGGAAAGGGTCAATGTCAATGGAGGAGCGATTGCTCTTGGTCATCCGCTAGGAGCAACTGGTGCGATTCTGATGACTAAACTACTTCATGAAATGGAAAGAAGAGGAGAAAAGTACGGATTGGTCACTCTTTGTATTGGAGGAGGACAAGGCATCTCAATTATTGTAGAAAATTACATTGAATAAAACATAAAGAAATATGTGTATAAGATCATTTGATTGGAGCGTATCATAATTAGATAAGTTGAGATTAATACTATTAAAGGAGCCTTGCAAAAGACAAATGGAAATAAAAAAGATGCAGCGAAAATTATTGGGTATAAGCAGAAGTACTTTATGGAGAAAATTAAATGAAACTGAACAGTGATTCTAATTAAAATATATCTCAATTTTTAAAATGAAATTTATATGATTTTTCGGATAAAACTTCTAATGTTTAATCTATGTAGTCCTTGCATTACAGTTTCCTGTATTTTCACTTTCGGATAAAGTAACCCTTATTAGCCAAAATGAGGGTTACTTGTACGGAGTTAAAACTTTTTTTTGATGGAATTTGTGTAAAATTCTATTTATCACTTATAGTTGTTTACATAATTATATTATGGACTATTAAATAAGGGGGCATATATAGATGACCTTCTGGAAGTATAGAAAGGAAGAAATGCATTTAAAAAGTTAAAAAAAGGACTTTTAATCGTGTTTGCAAGTTTTTTACTATTAATACTAAACATCACGTCATCGGTTTCAACTCATGAGACCAAAATAAAAACAAACGGTAATAACCGGTGTCAGTATTTGCATTCACTTCTAAACTTTTAGCAACTTGTCCACACCTTCCACCAGTCCAAGCATATACAATAGTAAGGAGGGTGTTAGGATGGAGATAAATTGTTGTTATGAGGAAAAATGTTTTGAGGACAATGATCCCAGTACAGTATGGTTTCCCGGAAAGCGTTGTAAATGTAAATGCAAAAAAAACAAACGCCGTAATCATTAAAAGAATGAAGCAACTGTAAAAAGTTGTTCAACAGAGGCAGTCCTAGTGGCTGCCTTTTTTATTTGGACATGCAGTTGTAGATTAGGATGCATTAGTGCAAATATAAAGATGAAAAACACTCAACCGTGATGGCTGAATGTTTATAAGCCAGTCTTTCTTACGGATATACCTGCTTAATCATTGGAGGTTGAAAATATGGAACAATACGAATGAAAATTAATCGAAAGCTGAGGATTGGCGAAGTGTGCTGGAGGCTGGATGATTTTTGGAACTGAAGCTGTCACTTTAGGAGATATTTTGCACTATAAATTAAATATGCCCAATTTTGTAGATTTAAAATAAAGATCGATTAAAAAAAGTGTTTTAAGCTTTATTTAATAGCAAATGTAAAACCCCATTTTGAAAAAGGATTGATTCAAAATGGAGTTACTCTTTTTAGCTAAGTATGAGATTTTTATAAGTTTGATTTATGTCCTTATTCCACTAAAGCACACGTTTGTTTAAGTGCATTATTCACATCAATCCTCTTTAAATGGAAGGGTATTTAAATCAAGGTGTATTCTATATTAAATTATAGTCTAACCTTAACCTCAGTGCCGTCCTTAGCTTTGACATCTACTAGCACGATCCCTTTATAATTTTTCAGTTCCTTGACGATAGGCTTTAGCGTTTTTTTGTCTATTAGTGGAAAGGTAAAGTCCAGTTTTTTTCTTTCAAAGTGCTCTTTTGTCCATTTGTTTGCATTTTGCTGAATAAATTTTGAAGACAAAATTGAAATAACAATGTTTAAAATAGCATATGGAATTGGGATGGAAAACCGAACGTCTTTTGCTTTCACTTTTACATGCATCATAAGCAAATCACTAATCAATGATGACCGAAACGGTATCCCCGTTTGCCGATTTAATATCAACAATTTGGCCATCTAATTCGTTTTCGATTGCTTCAATAATAAGGTTTATGTTTATATCTTTAACGTATTTTTCCGATTGAGGAATACTAGCTGCGATGCTGTGTCCAGCCATTAATACGACCTTGACGAGTTTTATAGGCAAATTGACCGTGACGTTATCATTTTCGGCTGATACAACACGAATTTTTAATGTTTTATCTAAATATTTAGTCGGTTTTTCAAAGAGCTTATTACCTGATTCTTCTTTCTCTTTTAATACTTGAATCAGTTCTGATCCCTTATCTGCATCAATCTTCCCTTCTTGAACCATTGTTAACACTCTTGTAATTTCCTCTTTCATGATAAATTCCTCCTTAATCCTCTTTTAAGAGCTTAATAGCTTCTTCTGGTGTGATTTCGCCATTTTCCAACATGGTGACAACTTTTTTCTCGTCTATTTCATTTTTCTTCTTCTGCACATATCCAAGGGATGAAATGATGTCTGTTAGCTTGCCTCGAACCGTTGGATACGAAATCCCCAGTTCCTTTTCAACTTCTTTGATATTTCCTCTGCATGTTAAAAATACTTCCACAAAATGAAGCTGATCCTTTGATAAGGATGCCAGCTTAGATAATTCAAACTCATTTTCAATCGTAGTGTGACAATGAGAGCACTGCAACTTTGTAATTTTCAATGTTTCACTGCAGACAGGACAATTTGTGATTACTTTATATGCCATAATGAAATTCCTTTCTTTTATTTGATTCGATTATATAACAAGGGATTGAAAAGATAAATAATAAAATTTAAATTTTTAATAAAAAAAATCAATAATATTAATTTATTATTTAATATTATTGATTATCTGTTTTCGTTATTCATTCAAATATTATATTTACCATAGTGGTGGAAATTGTAGACATTCGTCTTGGTGAAAATACATAATGAGCAAGATTACTTAGACTATGAGATGCTGAATAATAATCCCTGGATATTTGATATTAATATTCCACCTGAGGATGATTCAGCAGTCGTAGCATTGATGTATTATTTTGTGATTTAGAACTTGAAAATTACTTAGTCTATATTTTAGTTATTCCAGAATAGGGTGCTAAACTTAGATTTTTAAACGACTTTATTGTCATATTTTTAAGTACAGTGAAGTATCTTATATCGAAAATTAAACGACTATATTTTAACCCCGTCCTAAATTTAGAACGGGGTCTTCTTAGCCTGTTTTTCCTGTATAATAATACTATATTTTACATTCAGGAGGAATTATTTATGGACCACGCCAGCAGTTTAATAGGGCTTTTTGCAATCATACCGATTTTGTTTTATCTGGGACTTATTGTTTTAAGTGTTTATTTCATAATTAAAATAATAAAATTCATCAATGCAAAGACAAGATTAGATCAAGAAAGAAATGAAAAGCTGGATGAATTGATAAAAGTTATTAGCAAAGATAAAGATAAAGAAAATCAAAATAAGCCATTATAAAATAAAAGCACAGTCCCATTAAGGGTTGTGCTTTTGTTATTTTACAAGAATTGTATGGATGATGAACCTATACTAGGTCCACATAAAAGGGCGTTTTTTTTATAACGTCAAGGTAGGTGTACAAGTATTTCCTAATAAGTACCATAACATATTAGGAGGTGATAAAATTGACAGTTAAATTAGAAGCTTTATTGAATCGTTCGGAAAAGAATATGGGCAGCGGAATTCACCCAGTCGTAAAAGAATCAGCATTGGAAATGGTTAAACGGGCATACGAAGAAGGCATTTTTGTCTAAATCAGCGCAGGTTATCGGTCTATGGAGGAGCAAGCAAAGCTATATCATCAAGGTCGCCTAGGTTATATCTACGATGGAAAAAACTATAGTGATTTATCGAAACCGAGAGTGACCAACGCGATGCTAGGTCAATCTTACCATAACTATGGACTAGCCATTGATTACTTCATAACCAGCGATGATGGAAAGAATGCCATATGGACTGTTGATGCAAAATGGAAACGAGTAGCGGCTATTTGTAAATCCTGGGGCTTTGCATGGGGCGGGGATTGGTCAAGCTTTAAAGATTATCCGCAATTTGGATATGACGGGCGGACTAACTTATTCTCAGTGAAAAGCGGGAACAAAACCTAGACTGATATCAAAAGTGAATGGTACCACTCCACCAGCAACATAAGTCGAATCGGAATTCATTGTAAAAGATACGCCTGCAAAGGACAGCGGCAATCAGACTATCAAGTCCATCCAAAAGACATTAAATAGCCGCTATAATGCAAAAATAGATGTTGATGGGATATGGGGACACCAAACAAAAGCGGCATCACCTAATGTTAGGGAAGGGGCGAAAGGGAATATCACCTATATCCTTCAAAATGCACTTTATTTGGAAGGGCAAAATCCACATGGCATAGATGGTATCTTGGGAAGCGGAACGGAAATAGCGGTTAAGGGCATTTCAAAGGGCCAAGGGAATACCTGCAGACGGAATTGCAGGTGAAAATACCTTTGCAAAACTATTTGGATAATATATGAAATTGAATAAAACTATAATGCTTAAATTCAATTGGCTTAGAAAAAAAACCCTAAAAATGAAGGCTTTTTTTGTATGAATAAAAAATGATTTTTATATTAGCAGTTTTTTTAAAAGTAAATATCCCAATCGTTCAAGAAACGTAGTATAAGAAAAGTAAGAATACATACTGGGACAAGAAATGTAACCGCATTTACGATATGGAAGTACTTTAATGCGGAATGATTTATACCCTTCACTTTAATCACTAAATAGAAGAATGATAAGGTTGCGATAATTGGGCATAGCAAGCCAAGATCTGTTAAGATCCTTGAAATTGAGTAGTTCATAATACTAAGTCCTATGATGAATGAAGCAAGGCAGATAACATTGATAACCGACAAAATGGTTGGTATTAATAACAAATTCTTTTTTACTTTCTCCATTTATTTACCTCCAAAGTGATAATCCCACTCGATATCTTATAATATCCACTGATTAGGTAGCAAGGCAAGGTTAAGGCTTTGTTAAAAGTAAAGTTGATCTACTGAGTACAAAGGAAACATATTTAAAAGTTGTCCTTTCACAATTATGAATTGTAATATTTATCGAGCATTTATACTCATTTTTGTTCACTTAAAATTGACTGAAATATAATAGTCTTTTTAATTTTCCATCACATTTAGACAATAAAGTTAAAGGAGGACATAACTTTATTGGAGGAAAAATATGAAAAAAATATGGAAAAAGCAAATTTTGCCTATCGCCTCTATTAGTCTAGCGTCATTGATGATTGTAAATGCGATTCCAGAAACTCCAGTTCAAGCAGAATTGAATGTTCACTCACAAGTGCAAATGAAAAATCATGTGCTTCCGCTGGGAACGTCTACTTTGCATGAGCGAAGAACTTCTATGAATCCAGCACCAGGAGTGACGTATACAAAAATCAATCGTGGTGAAACATCTTCTAAAGACTATTTCACAGTGGATGTGGCATTTCTAGAAACACAGAAGCAGGCAAAGGTATTGTTGGGAAATTTAAAGAGAGACGGTTTCAAAAATGCTCGCATTATAAGGGAACCGGATCGGGCCTTGGATGACCGGGAAAAAGGTCCACTTGGATACATTGTTCGCATCGGCCAATATCAGCAGGAAGCGGATGCAGCCGAAATGAGAAACAAGTTATCGGAAAAGGGATATTCGGGTCTACGGACTGTGTTTACGGGTGAAGACGGAGAGAAAACAACAGGGCCATGGGTAGTGAACGTAATTGAAGTAGATCAGGATCGATTTCAAGGGCATGTGGTGCCTGAATTAGCAAATGATGCAGTGATAGGAAAAGAAACATTGACCCAAATGACTGACAGAAATGATGCCATTGCAGGAGTTAATGCGGGATACTTTGTTGTTGGAGCCAAGGATGGTACACCAGGCGATCTTGCCGGTATATTCGCCAGCAAAGGTCAACTTGTCAGTGAAGCGATAAATGGCCGTTCAGCTCTGATTTTATCTTCTGTTGAAGAGAAGGCAAACATTGCATCTGTTTCCACGTCAATTCAGGCTACTTCATCTGATGGTGCGGTTAGGGAAGTGGATGGATTAAATCGTAAGCCGGGATTAATCCGCAATTGTGGCGGTGTTGGAGGAGATACGACAACAGAACGGGCAAAACATGATTATACTTGTATAGATGAAAGTGAGCTTATCCAATATACATCCGTATTTGGAGAAAAGACAGAATCGGGCGATGGTGTGGAAGTGGTAGTAAATCATGCTGGGGAAGTGATGGAAATTCGTAACCATCGCGGGGGAATAATTCCAAGCAGCGGTTCTGTTCTTGCGGGAACGGGGGAAGCGGCAGAATGGCTTCGTGGCCATGCCCAACAAGGGATGAAGATTCAGGTGAAGAGTGAAATCATCGGGGATGGAAAGCTATTAAAATTAGACCAAACCACTAGCATGATTAACGGAGGTCCTCGATTATTGGAAAACGGAAAAATTTCCATTAATGCCGTAGAGGAAGGCTTTCACTGGGAAGAAGATCCTGGGTTTTATTATCGTTTTGGGGAACGTCGTAATCCTAGAACGCTTGCAGGAATAAAAGAGAATGGCAATCTATTATTTGTCACCATCGATGGACGCGCACCCGGATGGAGTGTGGGGGCAAATTTTGAAGAAAGTGCAAAAGTCATGAAGTCATTAGGAGCCGTAGATGCCATCAATCTTGACGGCGGCGGATCGACGACCATGACAGTTGGGGCTGACCGAGTCACAAGACCGTCTGACGCAACAGGTGAACGCCCGATTGCCGACGGAATATTGATAGTAAAATAATAGATGAACATGTAAAGGAGATAAAGAGTAACTTCTTCCATATATTTAGAAGATACCTTTAAGTAGTGATATTAGTTTTAGTTCAAACCGGCCGTCACGAATAAACTAAAAATCCTCTTCAGATTTTTTTCTGAAGAGATTTTTTAATAATAATGGGATCATCCGACCAAGATCACAAAGAATTAAGCTATTTATTGTTTGAACTTGTGGCATAATAAAAGGTTAATCATGGGATTGTTTTCAATTGACGAAATCTTTTACTCCATTTTAGCCCCCGATTGTGAAAGTTCATTATTTTTACATTATTCAAGATATGATCTTTCAAACGGTATACTAGTTACAAAACTCCCTTATAATCTGGTTTTTTATTTCTTCTACTGGAAACCCTTGTTGATAGGTGGAAATCATCAGCATAATACCCTGTAGCACAGATGAAAAATATAATGATCGTTTCCTTGGTTCCTTTTCTCCTATGCTTTCAAATATTTTACATTGAAACTCAAATTGTCTAGCATTTGCTTCAGTTATGAGAAGACTGTATTTTATCAACTCTTCATCAGCCTCTGGCTGTGTTTGCAGGTGGAGATAGAAGCGATGGACTTCCGGTTTTTTGTGGATATTTTCAATGGCACCATTGACTATATGTTCAAGCTGTTCACGAGGTGTATTTAAGGTGAACGCTTCTTCCATGACTTCAACCACTTCCCTGATTCTGGCCTCGACCATTTCAGAAAGCAGTTCTTCTTTTCCTTTGTAATAGTTATAGAGTAACCCTTTAGAAATACCCGCCTTCTTGGCTATATCGCTTATAGAAGTAGCGTAATATCCTTGTTTCATAAATAACTCCATGGCTGCAGCACGAATTTTTTCTTTGGATGCTTGGCGAATACGGTCATTCTCTTCGGGTGTACGTGGCATTTTAACTTCAATCCTCCATAAAGGCAGTGAATTCTTGATATAAAACTTCAGAATGGGTGAGGGGCAGCATATGATCGGCATCCTCTAATTCGATGAAACGGATGTTTGGAACCTTACGGAAACAATCGGCAACTCGAAAATTGTCTGCCAAGTCCTTTTTGCCAATAAAAAATAAAGTTTCGGGGTTCAATCCTTCTAATCTTTCCATTGCAGTCGGCTGAGGCCATTTCATGCAGAAATCCGCGGGCCACTTAAGCATGCGCCCAAAATGATGCCTGAGCATTTGAACAGTGAGATCTTTGTGCGGACTATCGATAACAACTTGATAAGTTGGTGAATGAAGGGCAAGATCCAACATCTTATCTATATTGGGGGCACTTTCCAATATCTTGTGATGATATTGTTCAAACTCCTTTGAATAGGGAAAACCTGTTAAAGAAGGAGCAATTAATATAAGTTTCGATACTCTTTCAGGGTAATTAAGAGCGAAATCAGTTGCAATCTGTCCGCCCATGGAATGGCCTATAAGTGTTGCCTGATTAAGTTCCAGGTAATCCATTAATGCCAATACATCGTCAACATAGTTTGCATGTTTTATAGGGGATGGCGATTTACCAGCACCACGGCCATCAAAAGCAATAACTTTGTAATCCTTAGATAAAAGAGAAGCCAAAAATGTCCATTGCCTCAAATCAGCACCACCACCATGAATAAGAACAACAGGATGACCACTGCCAGTAATCTGAAAATGTAAATCCAATGCAACCCCTCCGTTTTTTTACTGAATTTTCAGTATTATTTTATTATTGAATGAACGTTTAGTCAATGTATAATGCAATTTAATTTCCAATCGCATAATGACGCAATACTAAAAGAAAAAGCCATAGTATTTAACTAGCAGGGAGGGGGAGAGCATCGTGATCTCTACATAAATTTAAATTTTTCTGCCTCAATGTTTCAATCCTTCCACGAATTTTAACATTATTATAGAGCGTTTAAGGACTGATCAGGGTTACTATAGGACGACTACTAACATAAGTTAGTAGCTAGATTTAAGGATATTAATAGTATTTTAAGGTATAAAATTGATCACATAACTGCTCATAAATGTTGCAGCGGAATCTGGCTTTTCTAAATAAGTTGTTAGTAAAGCCACTAATAAGTCTAAAGAACCTGTGAAAACTACAGCTGAATAAAATCCCTTCAAGAACATAAACTACTATTCTTTAGGGGATTTCATATTGATTTTAATATAAAATATTAGTTTTCGAAAAATATAGGTCTTTATAAAACTCATTGTTAAATGAACACCATTTATTTTTTTCGTTTAAATATCCTCGAAAGAAAACATAAATTTCTGCATCTTTATCTACATGTTCTTTAGCGTATTTCCCGTAATATTTATCAAACATTCGTTTTTTATTAGTAAATAATGGTTGTGAAATATGTGAATTAATAAAGCTAATCTTTAATCCCGTTTCTTTAAAAGTTGAAACTTTAACTTTACCATAGTAAATTCTAGTCTTATTAGTAGGAATAGGTGAGGTTGTATCAATATTGAAGAAGAATTCTTCTAGAGTTAAATTTTCTGTTGAAGAGATTTTTAAAATTTTATTTTTGTTATTTAAATCTGTATCCTTATACATATCAATTAATGACAAGATAGATGTTATATAACTACCTTCGGGCTTCACTCTATTAAAATCATTACTTGATTTATTTGAAATTGTTGGGATTGTAATTGCATCTTTAATATATTTTGATTCTTGTTTAACTGTTTTTTGTTCTGAGATTTTCTTTAAAACGATAACACCATTTTTTGCTATAGTAGTTTTAGCATTCTCTTTTTCGAATTTAGAGCGGTGTTTTTCTTCATCTTCTCCAGATTCGTTACAGCCAGCTATATGTAGGTCATTTTTTGAACTAGGGGTAAAGAAAATTCTTTTAGCACTTTTGTCCGACCATTTAGTACAGGTTAACTTAATATTACATTCTTTATCAGAGCATACGAATGCTCTATTATTTTTCAAAATTCCAGATAGTGAATTTTTATGAGCTGTTTCTGCTGATATATTTTCTTTTAATTCTAAGCTATATGCTCTTTTTACCATATGCATCACCTCTATTATTAGTATAATATCAAAAAAAATAATTATTTTCCAAAAAGGGACTATAAATTTAGTGTGTGGAACGTAGATAAATGAATGCTATTCTGTGAAATAAAAATTGGATTAAAAGGAAAAGATGTAGGGTGTATTCAGCGTCCGTTAAAAATCGAAGCTGATGATAGATATTTAGGTGTGGAAACAAAGGAGCTGTGACAGCTTATCATAAGCGAAAGGGTTAGTTGCTGACGGACTCCTCTAAAACCTTTACGTATCATATAATATCTCTAATTAAATGGTCATGACTTTTCCCAAACATTTCTACAAATTCACGACTATCTACCAGCAATTGTCCATTTTGATTTATAAACCATAATTCATTTACCATTACCCTTTTTTCGTAAATCGGGAGGCTTCAGCTTTACATCTCCCCAGGTTTTCTTTGTGTTGAGCGAAAAATGATGTATAATGAACACGTTTTCAACACTTTGAAAAAGAGGGTACGAATAGTATGGAAATCATTTCTAATATATTACAGAAACCTGAAACGGATAATGAAATAATCTTTATAGGAAATACCGAAGATGAGATTTCGTTTGTGAATAGTAAAATCAAATTGTTTGGTGAAGGAAATCGGTTAATTATTGAACGTGGAGCGGAATTTAAAGATGCGACGCTAAGTTTTAATGGCAACAACTCGCTCATAATCATTGGGAAATCCAAACGTAATGCAACGATGAGAGTCAATGTTTGGAATGACAATACATTTTTCCTAGGTCGCAACTATTCATTTAATGGAGCAGCGAGATTTATTCTCTCTGAGCAAAAGAATCTATTCATCGGTGATGATAATATGTTTTCAAGTGGTGTAGTCGTTCGTTTGGCTGATCCACATTTGATCTACGATGGAACAACTCGAAAACGGATTAACCCAACAAAGAGTGTGTACTTAGGTGACCACATTTGGATTGGGCAGGACGTCATGATACTAAAAGGAGTAGAAGTTGGTACAGGTTCAATTTTAGGTGCCAAGTCACTCGTGGCAAAATCGCTCCCATCAAATGTAGCAGCTGCAGGAAGTCCTGCACGAGTGGTGCGGAAAAATGTTTTTTGGGCACGTCCGTCTGTCCATGCATATACTGAAAATGAAACAGCAGAATCACAAAATTTCCCAGATGGGCGTTTTGTCTATACGTCAAAAGGCTCAACATCAAAACATTTCGCGAAAATTGAAGAACAGCTTAATATCGCCACTTCTGTAGAGGAGAAGACTGACATATTAACGCCTTATCTTGATGTAACAAGTAAGAATCGTTTCTTTCTTCCTGTGCCTCCTGAGAAAAAGAAAACATTTCTCGATCGAATCTTTCGCAAAGGAATTAAGAAGTAAATGAATGAATTATTCCAGATTAAAATTAGAAAATTCCAAATGGTAGCTAAGAATGATGGATACAGGAATAATTGTAAGTTTTTTAAAATGCATTAAAGGGGTTTCTTAATGTCTTTTTTAGGTTTGTTCCCATTGCTAATTCTCCAAAGAGAATTAGCAATGGGAACAACGGAAGAAGGAACAACTGAATAACTAATTGTTTAGTTATAAACGAAAAGACAGAAGCAAAGATAAGCTCACTGTCTTTTTTGATTAATTATTAGTTACTTAATTAAAGGAAACCATTATTAACATGTTTTAGAGCATAAATTGATCATAATTTTGATCACACAAACGATCAAATACCCTTATATGGCACAGTTTTAATGATCACAACAATGAGCACAAATCATCACCATTCCTTGTTTACTCCCCAATACTTTTCCTATTAATCCGCTCCACAATCTCCATCAAATCATCCGGCCTATGGAATTCAATCGGCGAAACGCCTTTATCGAACTCTATCGTATCGGATTCTATCATTAATACATACTTCCCATTAATCTTCCCTAAATGGATGCTGTCGCCAAAATCGGCTAGTAGTCCTTTGATAGATGTACTGCCAAGCTTCATGCGCAGTTCGGCTTCAGGTGTATGCTCGACAATCTGGGCAGTGGCCTCTACGACCTGGTGGGTTTCAAGACGTTCTTGGATTTCCCGTTTATCGCTTGTTTCCCAGATTTCCAGGTCTTGTTCGAATTTGTGCAGTTCGTCACTGTTTTCTTCGAATTGTGCGGATACATGTTCATGGACCATGTGGATGACCTGGTTTTTCATGATTTCCGGCATCGATTCGCCATATTCGACGAATTTCAAGAAGTCCTCGAAGTAGCGGGCATGTGAAGCCTGGTGGATTTTCAGTTCGCCTTCTTCAACCATTCCTTCTTCGGGCATGTATGGGTATTGAATGGATTTCATATTTTTAGTGGTGATTGCCATTTCAACGTGCCTAATCAAGGTCCGTTCATCCGAAATGGAAGCGACTTTCGGCTCGAAATCACATTTTAATAAGAAAACGAATGGTTCATCAAGATATTTCGATAATTTAGCCGATGCAATTATGAAGACACCGCCACGGACTGCACTTGTATCAATATAGGACCGCGTGAATTGTTCATTTTCCTCTTGGAATTCTGCTTTCGTTTTGGCATATCGAACACGGTTAAATACATTGTAATTAGGGTTGGAATCAAGTGCATGGCCTTCTTCTACAATGAAAGAACCGATTTTCGTCGGTATTTGTTCAGTTTTTGGATGACGGTCCACTTTTCGCTTGGAAATCTTCATCAATTCCCCATCCAAAAAATCCTTTAGAGGACTTTCCTCGTATTCTTGGGTATCAAGAGTTTGGAAATGTTTAAAACGCTTATCTGCCTGATCGCCTTTTCCTTCGACTTGGATTAAATAAAAAGACAGATAGGTAATCGTAAAATCCATGAATGTCACCTTCTTCAATTATTAAGCATAATTCCCGTACTTTTTTTAAGACTTAATAAGTATAGTGATGTACTTTGATTCCGTCAAACGATTGGTGCACGAAAGATCAGAATAATATTGATGAATTATTTCATAATAATACATAGGGAAAAATAAATAATGATTCTCTATAAAATTAAATATATAAGAACTTTTACAAGAACAGTTTATAGGAATACAGGGAATACTCCAACATCTTACTTTTATAAATATTAAAATAATGATTATTTAATCATTCATTGTTAATGATGGATAATTCTGTTGAATAATAAAGCATACATTCCAAAGAAAATCCAAAAAACAGAATTTTAAAATAATAAATCATTGACGAAGGAAAGGGTAATACGTGTAATTTGAAAGTCAGATAATTCAGGAATTGCGGAAATTTGTCGAAATTTCTCCGATATAAATGTTAAGCGAAATTATTTGTCAGTAGTTTTCAGAATAGTTTATAAAATTTACGGAGGAGAGGATATGAGTATTTTTAGAAAGAAGTCCATTGAGGACTTGTTGAAAAACGCAGGTTCCGGCGATAAGGGATTGAAACGGGAACTAGGTGCTTGGGATTTAACGATGCTAGGAATTGGAGCGATTATTGGGACTGGCATTTTTGTATTAACAGGTACTGGTGCAGTGAATGCTGGTCCTGCACTTTCATTATCGTTCGTTATTGCTGGTCTTGCTTGTTTATTCGCTGCACTTTCTTATGCAGAATTTGCAGCTTCCGTGCCGGTCTCCGGTTCGACTTATACGTATGCTTATGCAACTTTAGGTGAATTCGCCGCTTGGATAATCGGCTGGGATTTAATCCTTGAATACTTATTGGCTGTTAGTGCCGTATCGGCCGGATGGTCGGGATATTTCCAATCATTTTTAAGTGGACTCGGGATTAACTTTCCGGAGAAATTGACGGCAGCACCGGGTTCGGTTGAAGGTGTCACGACTTATATGAACTTGCCAGCCTTTTTGATAGTCATGGCGATTACCTTTTTGATTTCCATAGGTACGAAACAAACGACTAGAATCAATAATATAATGGTCGTTATAAAAGTGTTGGTTGTCTTATTGTTCATCGTTTCTTCTATTTATTATGTGAAACCGGAAAACTGGCAGCCATTCATGCCATTTGGAATAGATGGGGTATTTTCAACTGCCGCATTAATGTTCTTTGCCTTTCTCGGCTTTGATGCAGTTGCATCTGCTGCTGAAGAAACAAGAAATCCAGGAAAGAATTTACCACGCGGAATCCTCGGATCCTTAGTCATTTGTGTTGTGCTTTATATGATCGTAAGTCTAATCATGACAGGTGTGGTACCGTATGCACAATTCAGCAAGGCTCTTGACCACCCGATTTCTTTGGTCTTGCAAAGCGCAGGACAAAATTGGGTTGCAGGGATCATCGATCTAGGTGCCTTCCTCGGAATGACAACGGTGATCTTGGTTATGTTGTATGGACAAACCCGAATCATGTTTGCGATGTCACGTGATGGGCTGATGCCAAAATCCTTATCAAAACTTCATAAAAAATATAAAACACCTTATGCGGCCTCGTGGATATTTGGTTTGATAGCGGCCTTATTGGGGGCATTCATACCTCTTGGTGATTTGGCTGAGTTGGTCAACATTGGAACATTGACTGCGTTTACGATGATTTCCGTCGCGGTCATCGTTTTACGGAAAACAAGACCGGATATGAAACGTGCTTTTTATTGTCCGGCTGTGCCGCTCGTTCCAGGCCTTGCAATCGTATTTTCCGTATTTTTGATGGTTCAGCTAGGAAGTCATACATGGATAAGGTTCTTGATCTGGATGGCTATCGGAGTCGTCATTTACTTCACTTATTCTCGTAAGCATTCCAATCTTAACCAGCAGGAAAAATAATCATTTAAAAAGACACTCTTTGGAGTGTTTCACCTTGAAGACATAAGGGTTTCGGAATGCTCTCACTCCGAACCATGATTTTTTAAAAAAACTTGATTATCCCGCATGTTTTTTACTTTTTATTGGCCTGCCAGTTATTCGGCAGGAGTGTCGCAAATTTCTTCAATCTAGTAAAGGTTTCATAGAAATGTAAATAACCAAAATTATTAACTAGTCTTATTCGAGATGAGACCGGACTAAAGTTTTTTCTTAAAAAAATATTCCAGTTGATTGGAACGAAAGGTACGAGACTCCTGCGGGAAAAGCGCGTCCAAGGGAGACCCCACAGGCGCAAAGAGCGCCGAGGAGGCTCCCGGACCGCCCGCGGAAAGCGAGTTGCCTGGAGTGGAAATCTACGTTCAAATTGTACAACCCCCATAGACGCTTGGCAGACAGTAGGTGGAAAGGGAGCAGATTTCTTAAATCAACAGGCACTTCTTTTTAGACACTCCATGGAGTGTTTTTTTGTTTGGACATAAATAGTTCATAAGTCTTGTGTGAAAGAGGGAAATTTATCAAAGTGAATTAAGATTAACAGACCTTATGTCGAAATAGTATATATGGGCAGAAAAAATTGGAGGGCAATTCAATCATGAAAAGTATCTGGAGAAGTAAGCAAAGGATAGATTCAATAGACTATATGCAATATAAAGAACAAGTTGGTATTAATATCAGGGAATGTCCAAGCGTATTGAATCAAGTGGACATGATTCATTTGACGATCGGGGATTTGTGCATAATTCGTTCTTTACAGGAAAAAGTGAAAGAACACTTGACCCAAATTGTAGGGAATTTTTATAAAAATCTAGAAAATGAACCCTCATTAATGAAAATCATTTCGGACAATAGTTCTGTTGAAAGGTTGAAAAAGACTCTGCAGCGCCATATGTTCGAAATGTTTAGCGGTACCATTGATGATGCGTATGTTAAACAGCGTTATATTATCGCACAAGTACATGTGCGAATTGGACTGCAGCCAAAATGGTATATGAGTGCTTTTCAGGATTTATTACAATCATTAATCATTCATGTGATTTCCGATATAAAAAATATTGAGCAATATCAAGAAAACATTCTGGCTGTCACAAAAATTTTTAATTTAGAGCAGCAAATAGTTTTAGAGGCATATGAACTTGAAAATGAGAAGATCCGCCAAAAAAACTTAGCAGAAAAAGAAACGATTAAACTACAGGTCAATCATAATGCAGAGGAATTGGCAGCAATCAGTCAAGAGACTAGTTCAGCAACTCAATTAATGGCAAATAAGGTAGGCGAAATTCATGATTTCACTCAAAAAGGGTCAGAGGTTGCAATACATGCAGAGGGAAAATCAAATGAAGAAGTCGAACTGTTACAAGGATTGGAGAGAAGATTGGTAAAAACGCAAGAGCAAATGACGATCATCTCCAAAGATATGGAACAGCTATCCAATACGTCAAAGGAAATCGAACGAATTGTCACAATCATCACTTCAATTGCAGAGCAAACGAATTTGTTGGCGTTGAACGCAGCGATTGAAGCGGCAAGAGCTGGTGAAAATGGTAAAGGATTTGCAGTTGTGGCAGGTGAGGTAAGGAAGCTTTCAGAAAATACCAAGGAATCAGTTTCGGAAGTAGTGAAACTGGTTAATGGAATTGCTCATTTTACCGATGTCATGAACACATCAATTTCCATGGTTAGCGGTGAAATTACTAAAGGCACGAAACAAGGGAAAGAAACTAGCATATTTTTTACTGAAATAGCAAACTCCATGCTTTCTGTTAAAGAGCAGAATATTAAAATCACAAAGGAAATGACAGAGCTGAATGATATATTCGATGATATTAATGAAGCGTTCAATCAAGTGGCCGTTTCCTCAGATCAATTGACTCAATTAACGATTAACTTGTAATGAAGTTTAACGAGTTTGCTTGATAGAATACCTTATCGGGGCTCATTCATATTTTAATAAACAACTCGATAGAATATTTTCTAAAAAGCCCTAAAGCGGTTTATAGAATAGCAACAAACATGAAGGAAATAAAATCAAATCCAAGATGCAGTTAACAGGCTGCTCAATAAATAACTTGATATAAAACAAGTTTAATGTTATATTAATAAAGCGATGAGCTAATTTGTGTAAGTCGAAGAACAAGCTTTTAGCTAAACGTCGGGATGTGGCCTGACGGTTCTGCGCCACAAACGCATCAAAGACGCCTGCTGCGTGCAGGCGTCTTTTTCATTTTATCGATTCTTTTTTTGCAGCTTGTACGTCATCCTTGAATTCCTCTTGTATTTCTTCTGTTATTCCTTTGGTTGCATCCTTAAACTCCCTTAGTGAGGTGCCGACTGCCCGACCGATTTGAGGTAGCTTGTTCGGTCCAAAAACAATTAAAGCTAAAATAAGGATTAAAATCAAACCGGGAAAACCAATGTTTGAAAGCATAACTAGTCACTCCAATCAAGTCTGTTAGTTAATATTATAGACTCCTTCCGTGTATTTGCAAATGTTATTTAGGATATACTATACAGTTCAGCATCCGATGATCTTCGCAAGACAAACACCTTCAATTCCGTCCCAATTTTATCTTGCACATTCTATCTGAAAATATTACTTACCCAAGAATGCTAAGAATACTATTCCTTAAAAAGATATCAATGAAAGTCGGGGGACAGTATGAGAAATCAGAGTGCAGCCATTAATTTTAACGGTTCGGCATGACAAATTGGCTCCACCAGCTTAATGTGTAACATGTAATTTTTTTGTTGTCTGGGAATGATTAAACTTGCAAGATTGAAGATATTTCGGTATTATAACTATACAAGCTGCGTTGTTCGTAATGATAATTAAGTTTTAACCTTTAAGCTGTAATAGGGAGTTTTATATCGAGACAGGAATGTTATGCCTCGTCACTGACTTGGACAACAGGATTGTTTCTGCAAACACCCACTTTGAGGAGTGGTGGTTTAAAACTTTCTTACTTGAATACGGCAATTGCGGCTTACTATTTTTATAACTAGAAACCAGTTCCGATAAGGGACTGGTTTTTTGTTGTTTATACGCATGTTCGGAACTTTGTATATATCATAGCATCAGAAAACCTTTTAAGATATTTATGAAAAATATATGAAAATTTTTATTGAAATATCAGATAATTAGCATTTATAATAACAATTAGATAACTCGGTTCACTATTTGTATAAAATGATGGTGAGTCGTTATTTTTTAAAAGGATTACGTAAGCGCTATCATTTAGAAGGAAGTACTGCAGTCACCTAGAGAGGAGAAAATTTTATGGCTAAAATTAATACGACCGAGGTAATTAGCAACAGTAAGTTCAATCGCTTTCATTTTGGATTGCTGGCATGGTGTTTTATCATTATCCTTTTTGATGGCTATGACCTCGTCGTTTACGGTACGGTTGTCCCGGTATTGACGGAGGAGTGGAACCTTACTTCCGTGGAAGCGGGGGCAATGGGGAGCTATGGACTATTTGGAATGATGTTCGGGGCCATTTTCTTTGGTACATTAGCAGATCGGATTGGCAGAAAAAATGTAATCGCTATTTCATTGATTTTATTTAGTTTATTTACACTATTATGTGGATTTGCGAACACGCCTACGATGTTTTCGACTTTCCGATTTCTAGCCGGATTAGGGCTAGGGGGAATCATGCCGAACGTCATAGCCTTATTGACGGATTATGCACCGAAAACGATGCGGAGCATGGTCGTTTCCATCGTTTTGTGCGGTTACTCATTCGGTGGGATGCTTGCCCCGATATTGGGTATCTTGCTTATGCCTTCACTAGGCTGGGAATCAATATTTTGGTTTGCAGGAATACCGTTGTTATTTTTACCCTACATGATGAAGCGTTTACCAGAGGCTTCGACGCATCTGATCAGAATTGGCAGAAAAGAAGAATTGATCAGGATATTATCCAAGGTCAGTCCGGAGAGTAAATTCGACATCAATGACGAAATTGTGGAAATGAAAAAAACAGATACGAATATGCCGATCGTTGGATTATTCAAGGATTCCCGTGCACTAAGCACACTGATGTTCTGGATCGCCTTTTTCATGTGTCTATTGATGGTATATGGATTGAATACATGGCTACCAAAGTTAATGATCGAGGCAGGGTATGCGCTGAATTCAAGCTTAGGTTTCTTGATCGTTCTTCAAGGGGGCGCTATCGTAGGGACACTTATCATCGCTAAACTTTGTGATCGTTATGGATCCAAGAAAATGCTTGTGCCGATGTATGCGCTTGGGGCAGTCAGTTTGACCCTATTGGGAATGGGCGGAAGCTCTTTTGTGATTTACACTTTGGTAGCGGTTGCAGGAGCCTGTACCATTGGTGCCCAAAATCTTGTACAAGCCTATGTTTCCCAGTACTATCCACCAAATATTAGATCTACGGCATTAGGGGTCGCATCTGGAATCGGAAGGATCGGTGGTATGTTAGGACCCATACTCGGCGGATTCCTTTTATCCATCTCGCTACCCATCCAATTGAATTTCATCGCCTTCGCTATTCCGGGTCTCATTGCCGCGGTTGCTTTATCATTCGTTCCAGCGAAAATGGCTTATTATAAACATGATCATTCGGAACCAACTGAAGAAATGGTGGTAGAGTCCAATAAAATGAACGTCTTGTAAAATTAAATGCATGGAATGCAATGCAGGGATACCTCCGCAGTCATTTCATGCATATTTGTTTTTTATTTACATTTTTTGATGTAGTAATGGATCTATATGACAAGGGAAATTGAAAAGAATTCGCGGAAAGATTTTCCGGGAATTGTTTGGCTTGACCTATTCTTGAGAAAAGTTGCTTAAATGTTCATAATTTCGCAATACGAGTCACTCTTAATATAAAGAATAAATGTTAGAATGATGGTACGGATAATTAATTCCTCCTTAAAATGGAGCGAACTAGAAAATAATCTCATCTTTTGTGAGGAGTCTTACTTTGAAAATTTTAAAACATATAATTTTTTGGTTAAGCATTATAGGGACATTATTCTCAATGATTTATTTCTTTGTAGCGGACATTCCGTTATATATTAAATTGTTAGGCGGAGCCATCATCCTTTATCTTGGTTATGATCTTATAACAGAATCAAGGAAAAGAAAGCGTAAAGAAGCCTCGGAAGCTTAATCCTTATATTCCGTTAAAAGCCCTCTTTGATAAGAGGGCTTTTTTTTGTTGATTAATATATGGATAATCGACTTTGATTATTGACAATATTCTAAAAACTAAGTTAATATATAGTGAACTTAGTTCTATATGTGTGTAATTCGTCTTTCTGACTACATAATCAGTTGTCATTAAATTTTAGTTCGACCTAAAAAATAGGGACATCCTTAAGACTATGTCACAAGGAAAAGCAGAAAGAGGGGAAGGAAATGCGCACGATCCAAGTGCCTGAAATGATTGATGAACAAAAATTTAACCGCTTTCATTTACAGATTTTATTATGTTGTATCTTTATCATCATCTGTGACGGGTATGATTGGGACGATCCTGACATCTTTGATGGCGGAGTGGAGGATAACTGCTGTAGAGGCAGGGTTATTCAGCAGCTATGCATTGTTTGGAATGATGATAGGAGCGTTGGTCTTTGGACCGCTGGCTGATAAATTCGGCAGAAAGAAAGTCATTTTGATTTGTACGGTCATTTTTTCAGTATTTACATTTACATCGGGATTTGCTGATGAACCAACTTCTTTTGGAATACAACGTTTTGTTGCAGGACTTGGACTGGGAGGAGTCATGCCGAACCTAATTGCAATCATTACTGAATATGCTCCTAAAAAACTTAGAAGTACCCTGGTCGCGATCATGTTCAGCGGGCACGCTTTAGGGGGAGTTGTCGCATCAATGGGAGCGATGTATCTGATTCCGAACTTTGATTGGCGGGCAGTGGTTTGGCTCGGTGCACTTCCATTAATCTTCATGCCCATATTATATAAATTGTTGCCAGAGTCGATTAATTATTTAATGACAAAAAACAAAAAAAGCAAATTGGTGGACGTTCTGAATCAAGTGAATGTAGACGGGCAATACACCATGAATGATAATTATGTCCTTCAGGAGCAACTTAAAAGTGAAATGAAAGGGTTTCCAGTTAAACAGTTATTCAAAAAAGGGAGGACTCTAAGCACCCTCATGTTCTGGGTTGCATTTTTCATGTGTTTGTTCGTAATGTATGGCTTGAGTACATGGCTTCCAAAGATCATGGGAGGGGCAGGATATGAATTAGGTTCAAGCCTGACATTCTTAGTCGTATTGAACCTTGGAGCAGTTTTTGGGTCAATAGTTGGAGGGAAGCTTGCAGACAGATATGGTTCCAAGAGGATTCTGGTAACTTTTTTGGTCATTGGATTCATTACCCTTACAATGCTGAGTTTCAAGCCAAGCATGATCATGCTTTATATACTGATTGCCATTGCAGGAGGTACGACAACTGGTACACAAATCGTAACGAATGCATATGTATCCCAGTATTATCCGAATGAAATCCGTTCTACAGGTGTCGGCTGGGCATTGGGCATCGGCAGAATTGGCGGAATACTCGCCCCTACTTTCTGCGGGATCCTGCTTGATATGAAGTTGTCATTGCAAGTCAATTTTTTAGCTTTTGCCATACCATGCATCATTGCTGCAGCGGCGATTTGTTTCATTCAGGATAATTTCAGCAACTTGACTGCAATCAGGCAGGAAAAGAAATTGATATAACGTATACCAAGGCTGAATCACTGTATTAAAATCAGATGAAGATCGGCCAAACAATAATGGAGAATTTGGTAAAAGAAATTAAAGGGCCTTATGCCCTTTAATTTTTTTAGTGTCTAGGACCCCATATAATGACTGAAACCCCGACCAAACAGATTACAGCACCAATCCAATCATATAAATCAGGGGTTTTCTTATCGATGCCCCATCCCCATAAAACCGATAAAACAATAAAAACCCCGCCATATGCAGCATAGACACGTCCAAAGGTAGGGAACGTTTGGAAAGTTGCAATGATCCCGTATAGCACCAATCCGAAACCTCCGGCTAAACCTAGGTAAATGGATTTACCTTCTCTTAGCCAGAGCCAAATAAGGTAACCGCCGCCAATTTCCGCTAGGCCAGCCATAATGAAAATTAAAGTAGTAACTAACATATATATACCTCGCTTCCTCGTTGAAATTTTATCATATATGAATTGTAAATGATCATACTTCAACAAAGTTCTAACTAATTGAAAGTTACTGGTGCAACATCTGGATTCTTCATTAAAGAGACATAGTTATGAGGTTGTGTTACTTATACAATTAGTATGTATTTGAAAAGAAAACAGAAAGCTCAGACCACTTTTAAAGAACCGATTGCCTACAATAGCATTGAAGTAGAAGAAACCAATCAAAAAAACACTGTCAATGTCGATTAATAATTATTACTTTCTTACGATATGATGCATTCAGATTTAATTCAACCATACATTATTGTAATAGGCTTTAATTTGCATAGCACAAAATGCATTCATAATCCTCAATATAATTTCAAGCTATATGAAAAATGGGAGTATCGTTCCTCATGATAAGCGGGCATCCATTTTTCTCCTATGTTCTTACAAATTAAAACAACAAAAAAGGCTAATAAATTAACATGTCAACACCACATTGTTGTCTTTTTTTAAAATTTCAAATACGTAAAATATCCCAAAAAAGACCAGGATTTTTTAACTCTAACTTGGATTGCAAAACAGATGCAAAGGGTACTATACCTAAATAGGAATATAGTAATCTAGTTGAGGAGTTGCAGCCATGAAATCCCGAACATTTGCATACATGTTAGCGCTATTTCATTCAAGTATTGTCGGTCTATCTTTCTTATTTACGAAAATGGCGATTGCAGAATCGAATCCGCTTGATACTTTGGCGTTCCGATTCACGGTTTCTTTCGTCATCATTTTATTCCTGGTCGCCGTTAAAGTCATTAAGGTGAGCTATTCCTGGGAGTCGGTTAAAAATCTGATCCCGCTATCCTTGTTGTTCCCAACTCTTTTCTTTGCCTTTCAAACTTTCGGACTTAAGTATTCGCAATCCACCGATGCTGGAATTCTGTCTGCTGTCACCCCAATTCTAACATTGATGATAGCTGGATATTTCCTGAAGGAGAAAACATCTTTATATCAAAAGCTTTCGATTGTTTTGTCGGTAGTGGGGGTCATTTTTATTTTTGTGATGAAAGGGAGCACCATCGATTTTTCCGACATGCTTGGGATGCTGTTGATCTTGCTATCCTGTATTGCAACTGCCTGTTACACAACGATGACCCGTTCACTTGCCAAGGACTATACACCAGGCGAAATGTCCTTTTTCATGATGGGAACAGGCTTTGTCATATTTAACGTGGCTGCCCTCTTCACCCACTTAAAACAAGGATCGATGGCGGAATTCTTTACACCATGGTCGAGCACGGAATTCATCAGTTCCATTTTGTACTTGGGAATATTGGCTTCATTGGTCACTTCGTTATTATCCAATACGATTTTATCAAAAATCAAAGCATCCCAAATGAGTGTGTTTGCTAATCTTTCCACAGTTGTAACGATAACAGCAGGAGCTCTCATTCTAAATGAAACGATTACCATCTACGATATTTTGGGGTCGATATTAATCATTTTAGGTGTAATAGGAACGAATTATTTTGGTGTGAAGAAAGAGCATTCAATAAAAGTGAATCTGGAATATAATGAAGGGAAAATGTGAATGAAAATGGTCCTTCCCATTAGGGACGGACCATTCAGTTTGTCTACGGTATTTTCGGTCGTTGATTTCCGCTCCAGGCACTCACTTACGCGGGCTGCCCGCCCTCGGCTTGCGCCTGCAGGGGTCTCACTTGGACACGCTTTTCTAAGCAGGAGTCTCGCACACCCGCTCCGATCAACTTAGGTATAACATTTAAATAGAAACGATACAGTAGGTTTTGAAGGTATGGCTTTGGGTCAGTTGGTTCGAGAACATCATTTTATGAAAGATACGTTTACCGACTCCCTTTTTTATACTAACTGAATGGGGCATTTTCATTTCCACCATCTTGTTTGAGGGAAATCTGTTGAACCAATCACTACTGGTTCGCCTATTTGAGGTGTGCAGACCTGGACACCAAGATCATTGGCCGCTTTTGTTACACGTTCTATCGGATCTGTCCAGTCATGAAAAGACAAGGTGAACCCAGCCCAATGAATGGGGATCATCCGGTTTCCTTGTACTTCGATGTGTGCTTGAACAGTTTCTTCTGGAACCATATGGATGGTTGACCAACGTTCATCATATTGGCCGCATTCCATTAAAGTTATATCAAAAGGTCCGTATTTTTCGCCGATTTCTTTAAAATGGCTGCCATATCCACTATCGCCGCTGAAAAATACCTTTTCTTGTTTGCCATTAATTACCCAAGAACACCATAGTGTCGTATTGCCATCGCGTAAACTTCTTCCAGAAAAATGCCTTGCAGGCGTACAAACAAATTGTAAATCCTTGAATGAAACTTCATCCCACCAATTATGTTCCTGAATCAGTTCTTGTTTAACGCCCCATCTTTCAAGATGTCCACCGACACCTAGTGGGACAATGAACTGACTTACCTTATCTTTTAATCTCTTTATTGAGAAATAATCCAAGTGATCATAGTGATCATGTGAGAGGAGGACGGCATCGATAGGAGGCAGCATATCCAAATCGATAGGCAGCTCCCCGCTAAAGCGCTTGTTCCCAAACCAAGGAAAGGGAGTGGGTGCTTTGCCAAACATGGGATCCACTAAAATGGTTTTCCCATCTAACTCCAACATGAATGCAGAATGACCAAACCAGGTGATTTTATTGGAATTCACAGATACAGGTTCTTTTGTTCCAATTACGATGGGACGGTCGGGCCTCCTTTTTGGATTAGGTTTAATGAAATCACGTAAAATGGAACCAGTATGTTTAAGACTCATCGCTTGACTTGCAGGAATCTGATTTTGGAATTTTCCCTTGGCAAAATTCTCTTTTGTAGTGAAACTTCTCACTTTTTCTTTGTTTGTCCGTCTTCCAAGTGGAGGATAGAGGTTTAGGAAAAGTAACAATATTATAAAAGAAGAAATGAGGATCTTAATAATTTTCATCATGATAGCTTCCTCCCATAATAATCAGACCTTTTATTAAAACATATCATATCACAGAATTTATCATTTCCCGCCAGAAGACTCCCTCTTCAATCGTTTGAAGGGCAAGAGCCTGACGGTAAGGGGGAGATGAATGGCGGTTGGCATTTAAGCCAAAGCCAAAGTGATCTTTTGACAAACGTACGTTCTGTGGTTGATAATAACTATAAGGGGGTGAAATTAATGGTCGTAAACAAAGCTTATAAATTTCGGATATACCCAACTAAAGAACAACTAGTTCTCATCAATAAAACGATCGGCTGCTCTCGTTTTGTCTACAACTTCTTTTTAGGCAAACAAAAGGAGAAAGATGCCTACTGGTATATCTGTGAAGAAATGAAGCAAAACGGACAATTACCCTCTAATGAATGGAAAGGTTCTTTTCTGAATAAATACGCAACAATCAAAAAACTTCCAGCTTTAAAGAAGGAGTATTCTTTCCTAAAAGAAGTAGACAGTATAGCCTTACAGAAATCAGTCGAAAATTTAGCAGATGCCTATAGTCGATATTATAAAAAACAAAACAAGTCACCACGTTTCAAATCGAAAAAGAACTCGGTCCAATCCTACACGACTAAACATACCAATGGAAATATCGGAATGATTGGAAACCAAATTAAATTGCCCAAACTCGGTCTAGTACGTTTTGCTAAAAGCCGCGAAGTCGAAGGGCGAATCATTAATGCCACAATCAGGCGGAACCCTTCGGGTAAATATTTCATTTCCGTTTTAGCCGAAACCGATGTACCAGTACTTCCTAAAACGAATCGTTCGTGCGGTGTAGATGTTGGTTTGAAGAACTTTGCGATTCTTTCAGATGGTACGGTCTATCAAAACCCAAAATTCTTCAGGACGGTCGAAAAGAAATTGGCCAAAGCACAACGGATTCTTTCAAGGCGACAAGGAATAGCCTTGAATCAAAATAACCCATTGGCTGAAGCCAAAAACTATCAAAAACAAAAAAGAAAAGTGGCTATCCTACACGAAAAAATTTCAAATGCCCGAATGGATTACTTACATAAAGTTTCTACCGAAATCATCAAAAACCAC
>NZ_VHIK01000036.1:0-70338 GCF_006680105.1 Bacillus sp. B4EP4a | reverse complement strand
AATTAATATTATATACAAACAGCTATATATTATTTTACTTGAAAAGAGTTTCAAGTAAAAGCCCAAAAATAGAAGATATTATATAATTTCTTAAAATTGTCAAAAACTTATGTATATTTCCAAACATTTTACTTTTTCTTACATATGTTCATAATACCCTAAAATCATTATTTAAAACCGCTGGTTATATTAATAAAAAGTAAAGAGTGACCAGTGCTCCCAGGCCTCCCGCTATGGAAAAATGGAGCAGCTTCAGTTTATCGCCCATTAGTATCCAGAGTCCGCAATTAATGAACAAGAAAATATAAAGGATACCCACTTTGCCGGGCGCCATGAATTCTGCAAAACTGACAGTTAATAAAAGCAATGATAGGGCCATTCCCATCAACGACATTTGAAAAATGATTTTCCTGCCGTTAAAGCGGCGGACCGCCAGCCAAAAAACAAGTATTGAAATTGTTGTCATAAGCATTTGCATTCTTATGGGTATTTCAGTAAAATAATTCAAAAATACAATAAATGCAAAAAGAGCCCCAAGCAACACCCCGGAAAAGATGTCGTTTTTTTTGCTCTCGGTTTTATTCGATTTAGATGGCGGCAGTTCGCCTTGACAGTATAACGCAAACAGGTAATTACAATATTGCTCTGGAAGCATACGACTTTCCTTCCAGGAGTTTATTTCTTGAATGATGATTTTCTTTCTCATCTCATCCATGAATTTCACATCCTCATGATGATCATTACTTTTTAGCAGCTTAGCTTTTTAGTTATGTAAAATTGTTTCTGTTGTAAATTCAATTTCCATTATAAGTAAACGTGGATAAGTATTGTTCTTACAAGGATATTTTTACATCAAAATTGAAAAAAAGAGCCGCTCCCGAACGCTGGGCATTCAAGAGGGCTCTGTTAGGGGCATATATATTCTACTCCAGGAAATCTTTCAAGCGTTTGCTGCGGCTTGGATGTCTCAGTTTACGTAGCGCCTTCGCTTCGATTTGACGGATACGCTCGCGGGTGACCCCAAACACTTTACCTACCTCTTCAAGTGTGCGGGTGCGGCCATCATCAAGTCCAAAGCGGAGTCTCAAGACGTTCTCTTCACGGTCAGTAAGAGTATCCAATACGTCTTCAAGCTGTTCTTTCAAAAGTTCATATGCTGCATGTTCCGATGGGGAAGTCGCATCCTGATCTTCAATGAAATCACCTAAATGTGAATCGTCTTCTTCACCTATTGGCGTTTCCAATGAAACAGGCTCCTGAGCTATTTTCAAGATTTCACGAACTTTTTCAGGAGTTAAGTCCATATCCTCCGCAATTTCTTCCGGAGAAGGTTCACGTCCTAAATCCTGAAGAAGCTGTCTTTGGACACGGATCAATTTATTGATGGTTTCCACCATATGCACCGGTATCCGGATCGTTCTTGCTTGGTCGGCAATGGCACGGGTTATCGCTTGGCGAATCCACCATGTTGCATACGTACTGAATTTGAATCCCTTGCGGTAATCAAATTTTTCCACTGCTTTGATAAGTCCCATATTACCTTCCTGAATCAAATCAAGGAAAAGCATTCCGCGTCCGACATAGCGCTTGGCGATACTGACAACAAGACGAAGGTTAGCTTCTGCCAAACGGCGTTTCGCTTCTTCATCTCCATCTTCAATTCTCGTCGCCAGAGATATTTCCTCTTCTGCCGATAAAAGGTCGACCCGACCAATTTCCTTTAAATACATGCGTACTGGGTCATTAATTTTAACGCCAGGAGGAACACTTAAATCATTTAAGTCAAACTCTTCTTCTTTTGCAAGTTTCTTCTCATCTGGATCGTCTTCATCTTCGTCTTCCTCACCATCAGTGAGTATTTCGACGCCGTTTTCTGCTAACACCTCATAGAACTCATCCATTTGATCGGAATCCAACTCAAAACCGCCAATCATTTCAGCAATTTTTTCTAAAGTCAAAGAGCCCCGTTTTTTACCTAGCTCTAGTAATTTTTCTTTCACCTGTTCAAGGCTAAATTCATTATCAACTTGTTTGGAACGTGCTGGTTTTTCAGCCATTAGTTCCCCTCCTTCCAGGACTTACACCTAAACGACTACAACATTTTACGCAATTTAATGATTTCCATGGCAATTTGTGCAGCAGTGACATAATCACTTCGTCTAACTGCATCTTTTTCTTCAACTTGTTTTTCTTTTATCTTTAACAACTTTTCATATTTCAACACTTGATTTATACAATCGGTCAGTTCTTTATCGGTAACTTCCTCATTCACTGACATCATTTCTATTTCCGAAACGATCCTTCTCAAGTTTGGATCCGGTAAATAAGTAAGGAAAAAGCTTGTATCCGGTTCGTGTCCATCTTCATAGAACGCATATAAATAGGTGATGATTGCCTGATGTTCATCTACATGAAAGACCGTTTGCCCAAGCAACTGCTGAATTTTGAAAGTCATATCCCTGCTTTTTAGCATATGGGCAATCAACTTCATTTCAGCATTATGGTGAGCAGGCTTTAACTTATGCTCATATTGCAGGGCCATTTTCTTTGGAGCCGCTGGCTGCGGCAGTGTCCCCTTCTTGCGTTCCGTAAAGAACACCTGACGCTGCTGCTGTTCCAGCGCATCCAATGAAAGGGAAAATTCAGAGGATAGCTGCCGGAGATAATGATCCCTCTCCACTGCATTGGGCAATCGCGAAATTTCTTTAAGGACTTCTTCGATATATTGAATTCGATCTCCTTCATTATTTACATTTTTCCCTCGACGCAAATAATGCATTTTGAATGCCATGTAGGTTAAACTGGCCCCTATTACTTCAGAAACAAAGCTTTTTTCACCGAATTCCTTTATGTAGTCATCGGGGTCCAAGTTATCAGGCATGAGAGCGACTTTCACGGAAAACTCATGGTCCTGTAGCATATTAACTGCACGATTGGCAGCGTTCAATCCCGCAGAGTCCGAATCGTAGCAAATAAGTATCTGGTCAGTATTTCTTTTTAAAAGGTGGATATGCTGGTCCGTCAGGGCAGTACCCATTGTAGCGACCGCATTCTCCACACCTGCGCCAACTGCTGAAATGCAATCGGCAAAGCCTTCAAAAATGACTGCTTGTTCTTTCTTTCGTATGTGTGGTCTTGCATGATGGAAATTATATAAAGTTTTACTTTTATTAAAGATTGGCGTTTCAGGACTATTCAAATATTTGGGCTCATCGTCCCCCATCGCTCTTCCTGAAAACGCAATCGTATTTCCTTGATGATCCATAATTGGAAACATGACTCTATTTCTGAAACGGTCAAAATATGACTCGTCTTTTTCCCTGTAAATAATAAGCCCTGCCTGCTCCATGTATTCCGCTGGAAACCCGCGTTTTAAAAGGAACTTGGACACGAAGTCCCATGAATCCAAAGAGTAGCCAATTTGGAACTTTTCTATCGTCTCTTCAGTAAACCCGCGTTTAAGTAAATATTCGAGAGCATCCTGCCCCTCTTTCGTATTAACGAGGAGATGATGATAAAACTTCCTCAGCAGGTCATGAGCTTCAACCATTTGCTGAGAGCCTGCCGGCATGTTAGATCGCTTGGAGTCCTTATTGATTTCAACATCCAAAGGAACATTTCCTTTTTCAGCTAAAACTTTTGCAGATTCCACAAAGCTGTAGCCTTCAATATCCATCAAGAAGGTAAAAATATTTCCGCCTGCCCCGCAACCAAAACAGTGAAAGATTTGTTTTTCCGTAGAAACGGAAAACGAGGGCGAGTTTTCACCATGAAAAGGACATAGGCCAAAGTAATTGCGCCCCTGCTTCTTCAGCTGGACATACTCCCCAATTAAATCAACAATGTCAACAGCTTCACGAATTTGATTAATTTTCTCATCTTCTATACGGCCATTTATCATTTTTCCACCTTGCAATATTGGTGATAGTTTCTAATTCGATACTGGTTCCTAATTCCCTGCAAAATTCGACAATGTTTTCATAAGTTTATTTGTAAAACATGCCCGATCTTCCTTTGTGAATGCTTTCGGCCCTTTCGTATGCTTACCCTGCCTGCGGAGTTTCGCCGACTGATAACGCATATCCAAGAGCATGAAAATATTCTCGTCTGTGTATTCTTTTCCCCTTGGTGAAAGGACATAAACGTTTTTAGGAAGCAGGGTTCCAGCCAAACCAATATCTGCAGTAACGACAATATCACCCTTTTTTACTGAGTTTACTATATAAAGATCTGCCGCTTCTTTGTCTGCATCGACATAAACCCATTTACCTTCAGGGTTATTCATCATATTTTTATATGATGCAACAAAACAGACTTCAACATCGTGCAAACTTGCACAATGAAGGATTTCGTCTTTCACCGGACATGCATCGGCATCGACGTGTATCGTAGGTTTATTATTCATACCTTCTAATTCTACATCTTTCTGCATAATCCTTTTTCTCCCCTAAACTTTATGAAGATATGGTGAATTTTTAGCATTGATTCAGAGGGTTCCCTCTAAAATGAGCGCACATCATTCTTCAAAGAATACCTGCTTATTTAAGTGAAAGCACCTCTTTTGCCTTGAAAAAGACCAGCCCTTCCTGAATTATACGGAACATGTCGAATTATTTTTATGATAAAAACCTTGACATCTCATTAACCTTTAGTTTATTCCTTATTAATTAAGTCTAAACCTTAAGATTACTTTTTTCTCACAATTTTTTATTATAGTCTATTTGATTAGAAGATGCCAACATTTAAATTCCGAATGTTTTTTCATGCAAATCAACGGTTTCACACTTGGAAACCAAGATGTATTTTATGTAATTATTTTGAACTTATTCTTGTTATTCCCTTATTCGACCTTGGCATTAAAATGTGAGCTGACACATAGAGTGTCTAGCTCACATTTTGATTTGCCTTAATTATAAGGATCAACGGTTTTTGTTTTGAAGGATATTGATTATCAAATTGGCTGTTTCTTCAACAGCTTTATTGGTTACATCAATGATAGGACAGTTCAACCTTGATATGATTGTATCAAAGTATGTCAATTCTTCTTTTATGCGCTCCACATTTGCGTAAATGGCATGATCATTGAGCCCAAGTGACTTTAATCGTTCTTTACGAATATGGTTCAGCTTTTCCGGACTGATCTTTAAACCAATGCATTTTTCAGGAGGTACCAGGAACAGCTCTTCTGGAGGTTCCACTTCAGGCACTAAAGGTACGTTTGCCACTTTATAGCGTTTGTGGGCTAAATACTGTGATAATGGCGTTTTGGAAGTGCGTGAAACACCCACAAGGACGATATCTGCGCGTAAAATGCCCCGAGGGTCACGTCCATCATCATATTTTACAGCAAATTCAATGGCTTCCACACGTTTGAAATAGTCATCATCCAGCTTTCTCACCAGACCAGGTTCATTAAGCGGCCCTTTTGGCGCCCTTTCCTGAAGGATGTCCATGAGCGGCCCTAAAATGTCATAAGCAGACAGGTTTTCTTTCTCGACCTGTGCTTTCATATACGCCCTAATGGCTGGCTTGACAAGAGTATAAGCAATGATCGCCCCATCCAACTTAGCCAGTGATATCACTTCATCCACATTTTGTTCATCTTCAATATACGGAATTCTCTTTATGGAAAAAGCAGATCCCGAGAACTGGCTTGCAGCGGCTTTTGTAACCAATTCCGCTGTTTCCCCTACTGAATCCGATACAACATATATAATAGAACCGTTCATATTCTCCGTCATTCCTTTTGCAAGCCCCCTAATAGCCTTCATCAGCCAAAGCTACGAATGCTTTCGTAATATTGGTTTTTGTAATCCTTCCAATTACTTCATAGCCTTTTTCTGTGTCTTTGACGACCGGTAATGAGTCGATTTGTTTATCAATCAATTTTTTGGCAACATCAATCAAAAGGTCTTCTTTTGAACACATTGTAATATTGGGCATCCTAGTCATGATGATATTGACTGGAATGGAGTTAAGCTCTTGTTTCCCAATACTAGCACGCAACAAGTCTTTCCTTGATAAGACACCAACAAGCAATGCATGCTTATCGACGACGAACATTGTTCCGACATCTTCTAAAAACATCATGACTATTGCATCATATACGGAAATGCCCTCGTCAACAACGACAGGTATCGATTGGTAGTCTCGTACATAAAGATGGTTGAGGCTATCTGTCAAAAGCTGTGTCCCTGACCTGCCTGTATAGAAATACCCCACTCGGGGCCTGGCATCAAGAAAACCTGCCATCGTTAAAATCGCTAGATCTGGACGAAGTGTCGCCCTGGTAAGGTTCAATCTATCCGCAATATGTTCTCCAGTAATCGGTCCGTTTTCTTTTACGATTTGTAAAATTTGTTCCTGACGCTTATTCAATTGGATTATAATCACCACCCCACTGCTTTCGCAGAGTAAAGTAACAAAAGTTATTCATTTAATAATTATATACTAAATTATTTAATTAGGGCATTTTTGTCCTATTTATTGACCATTTATCTTTTTAAGAAATCGGAAACCCTTATTTAAAGTGTTTCCGATTTCCATACATCCTTTCGATCATGTAAGGATGATCTTATTCATAGCAGCAAAACCTGCAACCAAATCACTGATTTCCTTCATTAAGGATAAACGGTTATTACGGATTGCTTCATCCTCTGCCATGACCATTGTATTCTCGAAATATGACTCTATTTCCGTTTGAAGAGAAACAAGCTGTTCAAACCGTTCATTCTCTTCTTTGGATTCCATATAACGCATTGCCACTTTTTGATATTTTACATATAACGCATTTTCTTGATCATTTTCAAAGGCACTAGGGTCGACTGTCACCTTATTGTCACATTTCACGGCAATGTTCATGACCCGACTTAAAGCTTCCAGGCTTTCTTTAAAGCCAGCTTCGTCTTTTTTCGCATTCAAGACATGTGCACGTTCCACGATAGAGTGGATATAGCCGATCTCATTGAACAGAACTGCATCAATCAAATCGTAACGGATTTGCTGTTCTTGAAGCAGGTGTTTGACACGGGCTTTAAAGAATGTGAACATATCCGCTTTAACTTCTTCAAGATCACGTTTTAAGATGCCTTTTGATTCCAGTCCTTTAAGGCCTAATACAATAAGCTCCTCTAAAGAAATATTCCATTTCTTCTCAGCTAAGATTTGGACGACCCCGCTCGCCTGCCTTCTTAATGCGTAAGGATCCTGGGAACCTGTCGGAATGACACCAATTGCGAAGAATGAAGACAAAGTATCAATTTTTTCAGCTAAACTCACAACTGCTCCAATGACTGAAGGCGGTACATTGTCATCCGCATGTCTTGGCATATAATGTTCATTGATAGCCGCGGCCACTTCTTTGGCTTCCCCTTTTAAGAGAGCATATTTTTCACCCATATACCCTTGCAATTCAGGGAATTCATAAACCATATGACTCACCAAATCGAACTTGGCAATTGCCGCTGTACGAAGCGCCATTTCTTTTTCCGCTTTTAAATTCAAAGCATCCGCAAGGGCACCGGTCACTGCTGTTACCCGGGCAGTTTTCTCGGCTAATGTACCAATTTCTTCATGATAAACGATGCTGTCAAGCTTTTTCAAAGCATCTGAAATCTCTTTTTTCTGATCTTCTTGATAGAAGAATGCTGCATCCGATAAGCGGGCACGCAATACTTTTTCATTACCTTTAGAAACCTTATCCAAATGGCGGTCATCGCCGTTACGCACGGTTACAAAGTAAGCAAGCAGTTTCCCGTCCTTATCTTTAACAGGGAAATAACGTTGGTGTTCCTTCATTGATGTGATAAGTACCTCAGCAGGAAGCTCAAGGAATTCTTCTTCAAAATGTCCAAATAACACCGTTGGATACTCTACCAAATTATTGACTTCTTCAAGCAGATCTTCATCGACCGGGATGATCCAGCCTTTCTCCTGCTCAAGCTCTTTAATCTGATCCAATATAACTTGTCGGCGTTTATCTGGATCCGCCATTACAAATTGTTCTTTTAGCGTATCTTCATACCGTTCCGGCTGCTCGATGATTGCGCTATCGCCCAAGAAACGGTGTCCTTTTGTTTCACGGCCCGTTTCCACGTCAGCAATGCTAAATGGAACTGTCTCATTGCCGAATAAGGCAATCAGCCATTTAATCGGACGGACGAAGCGGAGCTCCTGATTGGCCCAGCGCATATTTTTCGGGAACGTCATGCCGCTGATGATTTCCTTCAGCTCAGATAAAAGCTGAGCAGTCTGCTGTCCTTTTATGAATTTATTCACATGGGCGTATTCCACACCCTTGAGTTCTTTAAAATAAATGTCCTCTGAAGTCATGCCTTGACCCCTGACGAATCCCAATGCGGCTTTAGACCAGTTGCCTTCACTGTCCAAAGCGATTTTCTTGGCCGGACCTTTTGCTTCTTCTTCGATATCCTTTTGGGATTCTTCCACGTCTTTCACCAATACGGCTAAACGTCTTGGTGTTGAAAAAGCTTCAACCGTTCCGAATTCAATCGCTTTTTCCGTTAGCCATTGCTGTACTTTATCTGACAACTGTTTCATTGATGCTGTCACAAAACGGGCAGGCAGCTCTTCCAATCCAATCTCCAATAACAAATCACGCTTGCTCATTTGTATTCTCCCCTTTCACTTTCAGGATCGGGAAGCCTAATTTTTCCCGCTCTTCATAGAAGGTTTTGGCAACCTTACGCGCTAAGTTACGGCACCGGGCAATATAACCCGTTCTTTCCGTCACCGAGATGGCACCTTTGGCATCCAAAAGGTTAAATGTATGTGAACATTTCAAAACATAGTCATATGCAGGATGCACAAGTCCTTCTTCCATTTGGCGATGCGCTTCCTTTTCATACATCGTGAAAAGCTGAAACAGCATATCAAGGTCGGAGGTTTCGAACGTATATTTCGAATGTTCGTATTCCGGCTGACCAAATATATCCCGAACTGTGAATCCATCTGTCCATTCTAGGTCAAATACGTTTTCCTTATCTTGAATGTAAGAGGCGAGACGTTCGATCCCGTACGTAATTTCCACGGAAACCGGCTTACACTCAAGGCCGCCCACTTGTTGGAAATATGTAAATTGAGTGATTTCCATTCCATCAAGCCATACTTCCCAACCTAGACCAGCACACCCTAGTGATGGATTTTCCCAGTTGTCCTCCACAAAGCGAATATCATGCTCAAGCGGATTTATCCCTAAAGCACGCAATGAATCCAAATATAACTCTTGGATATTGTCAGGTGACGGCTTCATGATCACTTGGAACTGATGATGCTGATACAGTCGATTAGGGTTCTCTCCATAACGGCCGTCAGCAGGACGGCGGGAAGGCTCTACGTAAGCAACGCTCCAAGGCTCCGGTCCAATGGCTCTCAGGAACGTGTATGGGCTCATCGTTCCTGCCCCTTTCTCTACATCATAAGCATTCATCAATATGCAGCCTTGTTCAGACCAATGCTTTTGTAACGTTAAAATCATATTTTGAATATTCATCGTACACCTCCAGGTTATTTAAAACGGCTCTTTTTAAAATTAAGGATCGGAAACCATTACATTTTGGCAAACAAAAAACTCCCGTCCCTATGCGAAATGCATAGGGACGAGAGTATACCCGCGGTTCCACCCTAATTGCCGTTTATAAAACGGCCTCTTTTCAAAGCTACATGCTCCGGAAACGCCCTTCCCTGTAAATCCATATCCCGGCTTCCACCGTCCCGGGTTCGCTTTTTATGGAGAATGACAGATACTCTTTTCCATCAACGCAATCTTCTTATTTTGATGATTAGAATTTTATACAAACTAGCATGGAATGTCAATAGGTCAGATCCTAAAACATATCTTTCATCGTATCAATCTGTTTCAGGAACTTTTTTGATTTCAAATGCAGACCGGAATATTCCTCATAATATGCATCGATGATCTTCCGAAGTTCTTTTTTCGTTTCAGGCTTAACGGAAATGTTTCCGAGCCTTGATAAATCGAAATAATAAAAGATTCGAAGCAATTTGACGGCTGAAGGTGAAATTTTATAATGATAAGGGTCTTTCCCCAGACAGCGGTGACAGATAAAGCCCGCTTCCCGAAGCGAGAAGGAGAATTCCCCTTCCGTTTCACCACATACAGCACACTGATTCAGCACTGGGTTAATCCCATTGACGGGCAGCATCTTCATTTCAAAAATGAATTTCAAAACCTCTGCGTCATATTCCTCGTTTATGTAATGCAATGTTTGCGAAAGCAATTCATACAAATATGGATTCGGTTTCTTATCCTCGACGCTTTTATCAAGCAATTCAACAATATATGAAGCATAAGCAGTGGCAAAAAGATCCTCCCTTATGAAACGGAGTGAATCGACCATTTCGCCTTGCTGAAGACTACCGAGTCCGGTTGATGTGGTTACAAGAAAATACCCGGAGCAAAAAAGCTGTGTGACGGCAGAAAGCCTGCTGTTAGGTTTACTGGCTCCTCTAGCCATAACGCCAATTTTTCCCAACTCACGGGTATATATAGTAATGATTTTGTTATTTTCTCCATATGCAGTTCGCCTTATGACAATGCCCTCACATTTTTGGAGCATACCAAGACACCACCCATGCTCGCCAAGACTAACCTATGAAACAGGAAAATCAAATTCTGCTAGCTCATCATTCAATACCAAGTGTCTTTCCTGTCTCTCGACTTCTATCTCCTTAAACAGCAAATAGGTGTCCACATTACCTGTTTCAGTAAATAACTCCCAGGTAAAATCCAACATATAAAGCCCACCTTTCATTTTTAACTAGCAATATGAATATCCGACCATATGGTTAGCTTGACCGTTTTCCGAACTTTCATGACGCGTAAATTTTGTTAATTAATACTCGCTCTCATTGAAGCCATAATCGCGGAGCTGGCTTGCTTTGTTCCGCCAATCCTTCTGTACCTTCACCCATAGTTCCAAGAAAACTTTCGAGCCCAATAAGTTTTCGATATCCACTCTGGCACGGCTACCGACTTCTTTAAGCATTTTCCCTTGCTTTCCGATGACAATCCCTTTTTGTGAATCACGTTCGACAACGATCGTCGCCATGACATTAATGGTGTCACTGTTGTCCATTTTTTTAATTGAATCGATGACAACAGCCACTGAATGCGGAATTTCTTCACGTGTCAGGTGCAGTACCTTCTCACGGACCAATTCGGAAATGATAAAACGTTCCGGATGGTCGGTCACTTGGTCAGCTGGATAAAACTGAGGACCTTCTGGCAGATGTTCCTTGATTTGTTCAAGCAGTGTATCAACATTATTTCCTTCAAGCGCAGAAATCGGAACGACCGCCGCAAAAGGGTAAAGCTGTTGGTATTTTTCAATGATCGGAAGTAAATCATCTGGATGCATTGCATCGATTTTGTTTACAACCAGGAAAACAGGCGTTTTTACGGATTGAAGTTTTTCGATGATAAACTCGTCACCGCGTCCGTATCCTTCAGTCGCATTGATCATGAAGAGAATCAAATCGACTTCCTTCAATGTATTCGTTGCCACTTTCATCATGAAGTCACCAAGCTTATGCTTTGGTTTATGAATGCCGGGTGTATCGATGAAAATCATTTGTGAATCGTTTTGCGTAAGTACACCCTGGACCTTATTTCTTGTAGTTTGCGGTTTATCGCTCATAATGGCGATCTTTTGACCGATGACCCGATTCAGAAATGTACTCTTTCCAACATTAGGTCGTCCAATAATAGAAATGAAACCTGATTTGTAACCTTTTACTTGTGTATCATCAAATAGTTTATCCATTTAAATCCTCCGGTGAAAAAGCTCCTGGAAGCAATTCCTGTACTGTTAGTTCTTTTATATCCCCATGTAAGTTGGTCAAAACGACCGGCATATCCTTTTCACACAGTTCCGAAATAACCTGCCTGCATGCCCCGCATGGGGAAACGGGACCATCGGTATCTGCCACGACTGCAAGTTTAGTGAATTTTTTATCGTTATGGGCATAAGCACTGAATAAAGCTGTCCTTTCGGCGCAGTTACACATGCTATATGCAGCATTTTCTATATTACAACCATGATAGACCTTTCCATCAGCGGTTAAAAGGGCTGCCCCCACCTTAAATTTGGAGTAAGGCACATATGCTTTATCCCTTGCTTTTTTAGCTTCCTCAATCAATTCTTTTGTATTCAATTCACATCTTCCTTTCAAATTGAGTACCATTTCGGCAACCTACAGGCCAAACTTAGGCAAAAAGATAATCAATCCAACTATTATAGAAAATATAGCATATATGAATACAGCTCCGGCTGCAATATCTTTTGCCTGCTTGGCTAGCGGATGGATTTGATCCGTTACCAGGTCCACTACCCTTTCAATCGCTGAATTAACGAGCTCCAACGTAATCGTACCGGCTATGGCCGCTAAAATGAAAAGCCACTCCATCCCATTCAATGAGAAGTACCAGCCAAAGAATACGACGATTGCCGTTAACGCGAAATGTATCTTGATATTGCGTTCAGTCCGAACAGCCTCCAAAATTCCCTGACAGGCAAAAGAGAAACTTTTTAATAAAGGATACCTTTTTTTATCCTTCTCTTGAAAGTCCATATTCTTCCAAGATCTCCTTTTGTTTAGTGAACATCACTTTTTCATCTTCTTCATTCATATGGTCGAATCCTAATAAATGCAGAAAACCATGCAGTGCTAAAAATCCAAGTTCCCGGTCAAATGAATGGCCATATTCTTCAGCCTGTTCTTTCGTGCGTTCAATGGAAATGATGATATCCCCTAACATGCGGGGCATTTCCGCACCGACAATTTCCACTTCATCTTCTCCCATTTCTTCAAGTGCAAAGGAAATGACATCTGTAGCTGAATCTTTATGTCGATATTCTTTATTGATTTCCCGAATCCTATCATTGTCTACAAATGTAACTGACAGCTCGGTGTCTTTTTCAATGTTTTCTTTTCTTGCCGCAAATTGCAGAATGCTCTCAACAAGCCGCTGAGCTTCCTCCGTTACTTCATTCGTTTCATCCATTAAATCGATAGCTAAAATCATTCTTTCACCTTCTGTCCTAATTTATCCGGCTCCGGATATTCAATCCTGGAGTGGAAGATACCATTCAGCGATTCACATAAGGAATGCTTCACGATACTCAATTCTCTCATAGTAATGTCACATTCATCAAATTGACCATCAGAAATCCTGTCCTGAATGATGAAACTTACCAGCTCTTCAATCTTATCTGGAGTTGGGTGCTTCATCGATCTCACTGCAGCTTCAACACTATCGGCTATGCCGATGACGGCTACTTCCTTCATTATCGCCCTCGGACCGGGATATCGGTAGGCCGCTTCGAGGGTGGTCTCATCCTGTTTTTTTGCCTTATGGTAGAAAAACTTCAATAAAGTCGTACCGTGATGCTGCTCTGCAATATCCACAATCTCTTTCGGGAATTTGTGACTGCGCAGCATCTCCCCGCCATCTACGGCATGGGCAATAATGATATCCCTGCTCGTTTCCGGCTGCAGCCGATCATGCGGGTTCTCTTCATTCATCTGATTTTCGATGAAGAAGTGCGGCCGCTTCGTTTTACCTATATCATGATAATAGCTGCCGACCCTTGCCAGCAATCCATTCGACCCGATGGCTTCACAAGCGGATTCCGCCAAATTGGCAACCATTACACTATGATGATATGTCCCCGGTGCCTCAATCAAGATCCTCCGCAATAACGGATGATTGGGATTCGCGAGTTCGATAAGCTTAATTGATGATAAGATCCCGAAACCAGCCTCGAAAAACGGTAACAGGCCCATTGTCAAAACGGCTGAACCCACTCCAGAACCTATGGCAGCAGCAGCATAATATAAGTACTCCATTCTAGTATAATGGCTGTCCATAATAAAGATGAGCGAAAAAACAAATGCCATATTGATTAAAGACAATAGCAGCCCCGCTACCAGCACCTTTGATTTGAAATTTGGCCTAGATAGAATGATGATTGCCGTCAATCCCCCGAAAATGATATAAAGCCCCATCGAGAAATCCAGATTTCCAGGTGTATCGCCATTAAATATAATCGTACCATACGAACCTAGCAATATGATCATTGCCACCGCTAACTTATCATTCAATAATATCTTGATGAGCATCGCCGCCATGGCACCCGGAAAAATGTATTCCAGGTTCGAGTTTTTCAGGTCTGCCAGAATGCTGACCGTTTTCATGGTAGCCATTGAAAGGATAAAGACAAGACTGAAGATCAATAACTGATTGTACTTGTTATCCTTTTTGGAAATGGAATAGTAGAAATAGTAATAAAAAGCGGCAAAAGTCAGGAATATGAATAACAGCAGGCCGATATACGGGTAAATGGTAGACTCCGTATTTAAGAAGCCTGCCAGTTCAAGCTGCCTATATACATCCCTGTCCACTAATTGATTTTCTTCAACGATGATTTGACCTTGAAGGATCCTGATTGGCTCCACGCTTTCAACCGCTTTCCTTCGCTGTTCTTCGGTTTTGTCCTTATCGAAAAATACATTCTGAATGATTGCCGTACGTGCAAGGGAAGTGGAGGCTTTTTTCATATCGCCACTAATGCTCATATAACCCAATTCCTCTACAACCTTCTTCTTGGCATTTTCGACGTCACTTGCAGCGATTCGGGAGCCCATCACATTATTCACGGCAGTAATGGTTGAATCCTTCGCTATTTTCAACTCATCTTCATCCGCCTGCACTAATGCCAGGAAAACGGATTCCTCGATATTTTTATTCACTTCATCGGTCAATTTTTCTTTTAATATGGAAACTTTTTGAGCATCCGTCTTTACGGGCTCTTTTTTATCATCTTTTTCCTCATCTTCTTTATGATCTCCATCGGGGTCCGTTTCTTTATTCACCTCTATTGCTGAATCGAAAATGGATGAAATCAGATCGACTTTATTTTTGGCATATTCCTTTTTTAAAGAATAAACATCCGCCACCTGTTTTGAAATCTCTTCTTTTTCCTGTTCCGTCTTATAGGTATCTTCCACAGTCTTGGTTGAACGTATTGTTTGTTCCGCAGGCTTAAAAAGCTCTACCTGAACCCTTTCCGGCTTAACATTGGAGAACATTAACCCATACGCAAACAAACCAAGTATGATGAACAAAAGCACTTGAAAAAAGCGATGGACCAACAGCCCTTTTATTTGAGTGAAAAATTTCTGGATACGATTCAAGGAAGGTCCTCCTAAAAAAAATGATGTTTATTATTCTAGATATGTAAAATCATAACAGTTTTTATGTGAATTTTCACCTTCGTATTGATAAATGAAGCTTCTTATCCACTTTTTCCCCATAAAGTTTGTCATTTAGACACATCACGAAAAATCCGCCGATTGAAATGGCGGATTTTTTCTTATGACTTCGCCTGCTCGTAAGCAGTAATGATTTTGGCGACAAGCGGATGTCTTACTACATCACTTTGTTCAAAATAAACAAAGGAAAGGCCTTTAACATTCTTCAAGATCTCTTCTACCCGGACCAGACCTGACTTCATACCTTTCGGAAGGTCAATCTGGGTCCGATCTCCCGTAATGACCATTTTCGATCCGAAACCAAGCCGGGTCAAGAACATCTTCATTTGGGCTTCCGTCGTATTCTGGGCTTCATCCAATATGACAAAGGCATCTTCAAGCGTACGGCCCCTCATATAAGCCAGAGGAGCTATTTCGATCGTTCCGCGCTCTATCATCCTTAGCGTCTGTTCCATCCCTAGAAGGTCATGGAGAGCGTCATACAGCGGCCGTAGATAAGGATCTACCTTTTCCTTCAGATCACCAGGCAGAAAACCAAGGCTTTCCCCTGCTTCGACGGCAGGCCGTGTCAGGATGATCCGTTTAACATGTCCATTTTTCAATGCATTGATGGCCATCACTACAGCAAGGTAGGTCTTCCCGGTTCCGGCAGGCCCAATTCCAAATACAAGATCCTGTTTCTTTATAGCCTGGATATAGTATCTTTGCCCGATCGTTTTGACTTTAATGGATTTCCCCTTAGCCGTTTTAGCGATTTCCTCATCATATAATTCACCGAAATACTCCAATGTGCCTTTTCTTGCCAATTCAATTGCATAAAGCACATCCCTGGAACTGATTGCAATTCCTTTTCTGACCACTGTCAATAATGCCTTGAGGATCTCCTCCCCCATCGTTACCCGCTCGATATCCCCGGCAACACTCACCGCTTCACCTCGGGTTATAACGGAAATGCCAAGCTCCTCTTCGAGCACTTTTACATTTGAATCCCCATTGCCCAATAATGCGATCGCTTCATTGGGTGATTCTATTTCGAGCTTAATTACTTTCACATCATCTGCCATTCGCTAGTCTCCTTGAATGATTGGCTGTCCAATCGCTATATCTTCAATAACTTGGTAATGTATAGATAATTTAACTTTACCATTCTCCATGCTTTCGTGCAAAATTTTTTCCTCGACGATTTCATCTTCCTCTTCTAAATGCTTTTTCAATTCTGCTTTAGCCATTTTCCTGCCTTCCTTCACCGCTTCTTTCTCCGTATAACTTCGTACAATATCTTCCTTGCTCCTCAAGGTCACTTGTTTATAGGAAATGGGAAGTTCCCATTGAAGAAAGTGAAATGGCCTCACTGTCGTTTCTTTTTCCTGTTTTTCATATCCCGGATCCTTGAAACCCCATACCGGAAGGGAAAATCCCCCCATTTTCAAAAAGTGCCTGCTCGTTTCATCTCCGTTAAAAACAGAAAACTTGGTTTTTAACGGAACTTCCACTTTCGCTTTATACCACGTTTTCCCTTTTATTACTCCCTGTGCGGATACAATTTCCTGTTTATCCTCTTTTCCAATCAATCCCGAAACAAGAAGCTGTCCTTTTCCTACATAATCATTCACATTAACAATAGATTGTCCCTTTTCAACGAACATATCAGTGATGATCGCCTTTTTGGAAGCTACCAAATTTTGCGGAGATGTTTCCTCGACCTCTTTAGGTTGCCGTTTTTCTACAACCCGAAAATGGTATGTCGTTCCCTTTAGCTCTACCCCTACCCATGTCAATGCACCAATCCGGTCCGACAACTTACGCTGAATCGTATCCACATCATCCACAAAGAATTGCACTTTCCCAATCTTCACGCCCATCTTGTCCAATTCTTTCCGGATGGCATGCTCGGTTGCGGGTTTGGCATCTTGAACCTCGATGCCCCAAACCATATTGGAAAGTACAAATATACAAAGCAGGAAAGCGATCATCCCCGCTAAAAACCCGCTGTTTTTCATGACTCTCTTCATTAGGAAAGGGAAACCCTTTCCCTGCATGAACTTTACTTTACAATCGCTCTTACGCATGACCTGACGGAGTTTGGGGATATCCCTGATATCCATATGGAAAATCAGGGCTTCACTTCCGACACGCTTCACATCCCAGATATGAAGCCCCCTTCTCGTCAGCATATTAATCAGCCGTTCTGCACCTTTGCCATAAGCCTTCACCTTTACATAGCCTGTATAATAGTTTGTCCATTGGTTTTTCATGGAGACCTCCCGGGATCATTCATTGATAAAATAGACCTTATCGATTTTGCCTTCGAGCATGATTTCTTCCGGCAAAATCGTCTTTATGACAAAGGCATTTCCCTTTATCAGCAACTGCCCATTTTTCAGCATCAATCGCACTTCGCTGTCTGTAAAAGCCAATAAGCCACGATGGTTTTCAATATAAATATGTAATTGTCCGATCATTGTAATTCGCGGCAGGTCCATCATGACATCTTGCGGAAGGTCCATTGTTTTGGTCATAAGCTGTTTCACTCTTTTTCCCCAATTGCGTGCCATAAAAAAGAACCCCCTTTCATCTCAATGTATGAAATGAAAGAGGGTTCTAGCACAAAATTATAAGTGAATGAGAGTCTATTTTTTCATGCTCATTTAATGACGGGCTTAAAAAAGCCCGGGGCTCCGAATCACCTTCTGGACCTCTGAAGACTTCTCTTCGCCCTTGGCGGTCCCAGCACTTCTGACATGATGATGCCATCAATCAGCTGTTTTTTACCAAAAGACGGCCCTTGGCGATAGACCGGACTTTTATTATCAGAAATCGTTGATGTAAGTTGATCCGCCTTCGCTTTTTGATATAAACGCTCCTGATCGTACTTCTGCTGAAGCCTTCTAAGCTCCGCAATCCTTTTGTTCGCATCGTTCGTCGTCTCATCGATCACTTCAACAGCCCGAGCTGCCTGCTGTTCGACTTTCCTTACAGGAGCAGGAGCAGGGGCAGGCCTTTGCTGCTGATTCCCTTGCTGCATTTCACCTTGAAGCTCCCGCATGACCTCCTGCCATTTCTTTTTCGGAGGCGTGTTAGGATCATCAAATTGCTGAGGCTGCTTTTTCTTTCCTAACATGGACGTTAAAATTCCGATCAAGACAATGATAAGGAATGGGTTCTTGAGAAAGAAATCAATAAAATCTCCCATTTAAAGACCTCCCTTCCCTGACCTAATTATTATTATTATTATGGTTATTGTTGTTATCTTTTGGATTTTCGGATATTTTACTGATGGAACCGCGCATATCCGTATCGGCCGTGATATTTTGGATATTCATATAATCCATCACTCCAAGGTTTCCGCTTTTCAGTGCATCGGCCATGGCCAACGGAACTTCCGCTTCGGATTGAACAACCTTCGCTCTCATTTCCTGAACACGGGCAACCATTTCCTGTTCAAGCGCAACAGCCATTGCACGGCGTTCTTCGGCCTTTGCCTGGGCTATTTTCTTATCGGCTTCGGCTTGGTCCGTCTGTAATATGGCCCCGATATTTTTACCGATATCCACTTCAGCGATATCAATGGAAAGAATTTCGAATGCCGTTCCTGAATCCAACCCTTTTGATAGAACCGTTCGTGAAATCAAATCGGGATGTTCCAGGACATCCGTGTGCATTTTCGAAGCACCGATCGTCGATACGATCCCTTCCCCTACACGGGCAATGATCGTCTCTTCACCGGCACCACCGACTAGACGTTCAATGTTGGCACGGACCGTGATCCTTGCCTTAGCTTTCACTTCAATACCATTCATCGCCACACCAGAGATGAACGGAGTTTCAATCACTTTCGGGTTAACGCTCATTTGAACAGCCTGCAATACATCACGACCGGCAAGGTCAATAGCTGCACCCCGTTCGAAAGGTAATGTGATATTGGCGCGTTCTGCAGCAATTAATGCATTCACAACTCGATCGACATTACCGCCTGCAAGGTAATGGCTCTCCAATTGATTCGTTGAAACATTGATTCCAGCCTTATGGGCCTTGATAAGAGGATTGACGACCCTGCTTGGTATAACGCGGCGAAGCCTCATCCCAACTAATGTAAATATACTGATTTTGACTCCTGCCGCTAAAGCGGAAATCCATAACATTACTGGTACGAATGTGAAAAACACTGCCAACACGATGATGGCAGCAATCACTGCCAGTACAATAAATATCGTTCCTGAAGTTATCACTTAATGATTCATCCTTCCTGTATCTTTTAATTTTAATTTGAATCCGGAATTTCCCGGACGACTACCCTTGATCCTTCAACTTTAACGATGATGATTGACGAACCTTTGGAAATAAAGCTTCCTTCGGTCACGACATCCACTCTTTCTTCTTTGACCAAAGCTGTTCCTGAAGGCCTCAAGTCTGTAAGGGCCTTCCCTTCTACACCTAATAAATCCAAACGATTCGGATTGCTCACATATCCTTGTTCCGTTTTTGTTGCATCGGTTAATATCATTTTCCTGAAAAATTTCATCTGTTTTCCAAACACCTTTACAAGTAGGATGAATACCAAAATGGATACGGTAACCGCAATTAGCAAGGATATCGTCATATGGACCGGATCACCTGTTGCGAGGAATAAACTCCCCACTATCGCGGTAAATCCGAGCAGCCCGATAATCCCCCCTGGGATAAAAAATTCAATTAGTACGAGAATGACCCCGATGATGAACATCGCTAACGATTCGTATCCGGTGATACCGGCGACAAGATGACCATAGAAGAATAAGACAAGACTGGTGATTCCAATGACCCCCGGAATTCCAAAACCGGGTGAAAACAATTCCATCACAATCCCGATTCCCGCTATCGTTAACAAAATGGGAACGACGATCGGGTTGGTCAAAAAGCGGGCAAGCTTCTCAGGAAAGCTTTCTTCGATTGACCGAATATCAGCATCCTCGACTCCAAGTATACTATACAGCTCCGCTTTCCCAGAGACGGTGCCTTCACTATATCCAGCCTTTTTTGCCTGTTCAGCTGTAAATGTCAGCAACTTCCCTTTTTCCGCTCCATATTCGGGTAGATCGATGTCAACATCCGCCATCGCCTGGGCGTAAATGGGATCACGTCCATTTTGTTCTGCAGCAGTCTTCATGGCAGCTAACCAATAAGATTGCGCTTTCTTACCTGCAGCGTTCCCTGTTGAATCAATCACAGCCGCAGAACCCATGGTGGCACTCGGAACCATATAAATCTCATCTGCGCTTAGAGAAATGTATGCCCCTGCAGATAAAGCCCTGTTATTGACGTAGGCAACTGTCTTGATTGGTGAATCCGACAGTAACTTTGCAATTTCCCCCGCTGCATCCACAGCACCTCCAGGGGTATTCACCTCGAAAACGACAAGATCTGCATCAGCTGCTTCAGCAGTGGTCAGCGCGCGTTCCAAAAAGGCCGAGAGTCCCTTTTCCACCGTTTCTTCAATTGGTACATGGTAAACGATCTTCTCGTTTGCAGATACCGTCGATCCCCCAAAAGAAGACATGGTGAACAGCAATCCAAATAAGAGTACAGATAAATAACGCCAAATTTTCAACGGAACGCCCCCTTTCCCGTATTAAACGCGGTAAGTGCCTCCAGTATTCAGGAGGAAAACCTACCAGTAAATTCAGCACACAACTAAAATTCGAATAAGGAGCAAATGAAGCAACCCTTTACTCTGTTCTTTAGTTATTACGTATGTATATGAAAAAGGTTTCAAAAAAAGCTAATAAAATTAAAAGTGCCCCTATTATCTTGGGCTACGTTTCAATAATATACGCATAAAAATCATGAAATACACAAAAACCACAGGCAATTTGCCTGCGGTTAGGTTTCGAGTTTTAAGTTTAGAGTTTAAGATAGATGTTGTTGTACTAATTTGTTTACTAGAGAACCATCCGCTTTACCTTTAACTTTAGGCATTAAAGCTCCCATAACTCGGCCCATATCTGCTTTGGATGTTGCATTGACTTCTTCAATCGTTTGTTTAACGATTTTAGAAATGTCTTCTTCTGAAAGTTGCTCAGGCATATATGCCTCTACGTATACTAGTTCGGTGCGGACTTTATCCACGAGATCTGAACGACCTGCGTTTTCAAACTCCTGGAGGGAGTCTTTGCGTTGTTTTAATTCGCGAGAGAGCACTGTCAATTCTTCATCATCTGTTAAATCTTGTCTCTGCTTCAGAGCTTCGTTTTGAATAGAAGCTTTCAGCATCCGAATAACAGATAGTTTGTCCTTTTCCTTGTTCTTCATCGCTTGTTTCATATCATTATTTAAACGCTCGAGAAGACTCATCTTTCCACCCTCTCTTAGAATTTACGTTTTCTTGCAGCTTCAGACTTTTTCTTACGTTTTACGCTTGGTTTTTCATAAAATTCACGCTTCCTAGCTTCCTGAAGCGATCCTGCTTTAGATACAGTACGTTTGAAACGACGAAGAGCATCTTCAAGCGATTCGTTTTTACGAACGACGGTTTTAGACATCTCTTTCCCTCCCTCCGAAAACAACACACTAACTCAAGTTGTCAACATGTTATACATGTACTAAACAATTATAATATATCATCTTTAGCAGGTCAACCAATAAAATCAAACTTATTTTGAATATCATCATGTTATTATCATAATTTTTCACGAAACGATGATTCAACCTGCATGAAAATCCAATTTATAGCATGTCTCCCGTCATTGGGCCATAAGCTTACTATGAGGTGACAGTCATGCATGAGCTATTTTTATTCCTTTTATTCATTGCGATATTTTTGGCAGGTATGTCGGTTTTACGAATCGGACTGTTCAATATGTCAGGTGCAGCATTAAAAACTTTTCTCTCAAAGGTTACGGATAAGCCATGGAAAGGCTTCATGGCCGGAACCATCTTTACCGGGATCCTGCAGAGCAGCTCGGCGGTAATGGTCATGACGGTCGGCCTCGTTTCCGCAGGAAGCTTAACGTTCCCGCAAACGATCGGGATTATTCTTGGAACGAATATCGGATCCACCTTTACAGCAGAGTTCATGACCTTCTCTCTGGATCGTTGGATCATTCCCGGTGTCGTAAGCGGCGCTTTCCTTTGCTTCATGCCAAAAACATTACCGAGAAGCATAGGGATGTCACTGATCGGAATCTCGGCCATCTTCGCGGCGATGAGTGGTTTTAAAACGCTTTCGACACCGATTGCAGCCTATCCATCCATACAAACGCTCATCCATTACATAGAGGGCCACATGAGCTATGCCCTATTAGCCGGGATATTATTGACGGCACTCATTCACTCCAGTTCGGCAACCATTGGGATAGCCATGAGCTTTTTGCTGAATGGGGAGTTATCCGTCTCTTCCGCAATCATCATCATGCTCGGATCGAATATAGGCACATGCATCACCGGATACATGGCCAGCATCGGTTCCGGTAGACAAGCTGCCTTCACAGCTTATTCACATATTTGGCTAAACGTCATAGGGGTTGCCGCATTCCTGCCTTTTGTGGACATCCTGGAAAGAACTGCTGCCTTTTTCACCGAAAACAAGGGGACACAGCTGGCCCATGCCAGTGTCATTTTCAATACCTTGACTTCTTTTGCCGTCTTGCCATTCGCACGGCAATTCTCCAACCTCATTCTTTTGGTGCATCGGCCAAACTTTAAAAAATAAGGAGCTGTCCAAAAGTCATTAGTGACTTTCTTTTAGGGCAGCTTCGTGTGAAGATTGGACATCATATGTAGCTGCACCAGATATAAAAGGATAAATGATTACTGGGAGGTTTTTTAGCTAATCTTTTTATAATTAGTTTTATGATTCAATAAGCTCAAACCACTCGATATAACAGGAGCTAATATCATAATAATCAAACCTATAAATAAAATGGTTATTGAAGTGTCATATACCCAAAATTTCACCACTCATCTAAAGTAGTGTTAATGATAAATGAAAAAATTAAAAACCTTTTTTCATTTCCCTCCCCATGTTCATGCATTTAATATAAGCAAGTTTACTCACTGTTGATCCCCCCTAATATTTATTAAATCCACAATAAGCTTTTTTTTGAATTTATGGGTTCCAAAAATGACAAGTACAAGTCCAAAAATGATACGGGTCCTCTTTTTTCATGGAAGAAATAGGCGCAATGCACAAACACATGGGATATCACCAGTTGAATTACAAACCGATTTTTTTATGTAAGTAATAAAAAAAAGGCGGAGAAAAATAAAATATTTTTCTCCGCCTTTTTTATTTCAGGGAGTTATTATACGGTCCCTTTTTAAAATCAATAATCGGAATCAGCCGTTAAGCCCTTTACGATGGAGACACCTGCACTCGCTCCAATTCTTGTTGCACCAGCTTCAATCACTTTCTGGGCATCACTCGTATTGCGGACTCCGCCTGAAGCTTTGACACCGATATCCGGGCCAACCGTTTTTCTCATAAGCGTGATATCTTCAACAGTCGCTCCGCCGGTCGAAAAACCAGTTGATGTTTTCACATAATCCGTTCCTGCTTTTACGGCCAATTCACATGCACGGACTTTTTCTTCATCAGTCAATAAAGAAGTTTCAATGATCACCTTTGAAAGAGCCTTACCAGTGGATGCCGCTACCACAGCACGAATATCCCGCTCTACCAACTCATCATCCTTGTCCTTCAATGCGCCGATATTGATCACCATATCGACTTCGTGAGCGCCATTGGAGATGGCGTCCTTCGTTTCAAAAGCTTTGGTTTCCGGTGTGGTTGCACCTAGAGGGAAGCCGATGACCGTACAAACTTTCACTTCTGAACCTTCCAAAAGTTCGCTTGCATATTTCACCCAAGTCGGGTTTACGCATACGGAAGCAAAGTTATACTCTCTCGCTTCTTCGCATAATACCTTTATTTGCTCTTTGGTTGCATCTGCTTTTAATAACGTGTGGTCAATTAAACCTGCTACATTTTGTGACATTAATAAATCCTCCTCAAAAACAATCTATAACTAGTTGTACGTACCTCTCATGATACCATAGTTTATCCACTTTGACGATATATATAGTCTTTACCCGAAAGTGCCAAGAAAACACATTAAAAAGAGGATAAAAAAAAGACAGCGATTAACCGCTGTCTTAGATATTGGATGCTTGTTGCAACGGAAAATCCTTCACTACCGTCACGAACTGACCTTCACTAAATGGATAGCCAGACTTTGTGATCTTCACTTTGACAATTTCACCGACCATTTCATCCGAAGCCGGAAAGACGATTTTCATGTAATTATCGGAGTAGCCCTCATAAAGGCCATTTTCCAACTTCGTTTCAGGAATGACTTCCAGAACTTCCCCCTCGAATCGGGAGGCATACTCTTTTGCCAGCTGATCCGACAACGCGATAAGGCGGTGGACGCGTTCATTTTTGATATCTTCATCCACTTGATCTTCCATACGGGCAGCCGGAGTCCCTGTCCGTTTTGAATATGGGAAAACATGAAGTTCGGAGAATTTATATTTTTCTATAAAGTTATATGTCTCCATGAATTCTTCTTCGGTTTCACCTGGGAAACCTACGATGACATCAGAGGTAACAGCAAGACCCGGAAGTGCAATTTTCAACTTTTCGATTCGATCACCGAAGAAATCCATCGTATATTTACGTCTCATCCGTTTTAGAACTGTATCGGAACCCGATTGGATTGGTATATGCAAATGACGTACCACTTTTTTCGAATTCGTCAGCACTTCAATGATTTCATCTGTAATTTGGCTGGCTTCAATGGATGAAATACGGATACGCTTCAACCCATCGACTTTTTCCAAGTCACGCAGCAGCATCGCCAAATTATAGTCTTTTAAATCATCTCCGTAGCCGCCAGTATGAATTCCGGTGAGGACTAGCTCTTTATAGCCTGCCTCGACAAGCTGTTCAGCTTGGTGAATGACTTCTTTTGGATCGCGGGAACGCATCAAGCCACGAGCCCAAGGGATGATGCAGAAAGTGCAGAAATTATTGCAACCTTCCTGAATCTTAAGTGAAGCGCGTGTACGGTCTGTAAAAGCAGGTACATCCAACTCTTCGTAGACACGGTTTTTCATGATATTTCCTACGGCATTGATTGGTTCACGTTCCACCTTGAATTGCTCAATGTAATCAAGGAGTTTAACCCTGTCTTGTGTTCCTACAACAATATCCACACCTGGTATGGCCATGATTTCTGCCGGCGACGTCTGTGCATAACATCCCGTTACCGCTATGACGGCATTCGGGTTCTTACGAATGGCACGACGGATGACCTGACGGCTTTTCTTATCGCCAGTGTTTGTCACCGTGCATGTGTTGATGACATATACATCTGATGCATTTTCAAACTCAACACGATCATATCCCCCAGTTTTGAATAATTGCCATATAGCCTCTGTTTCATAATGATTCACTTTACAGCCTAATGTATGGAAAGCGACCGTTGCCATTTTTCATCACCTCAAAAGTTCTACATGATAAGAAACAGCGGAAAGTGCATATAAAGGTGCTGTTTCAGTTCTTAATATTCTTGGTCCAAGACCGCAAGCCATAAAACCGGCATCAGTCAGTTTTTCAATTTCCTTATCTGCTAAACCACCTTCAGGCCCAAATACGAATAGGATGGATTGCCCAGCGGTAATATCTTTCAAGACAGAAGCGAGTACAGAAGTTTCCCCCCGTTTTGCCTCTTCTTCAAAAGCGATTAATTTATGATCGAAACCGGAAGCATACCCAGCTAGCTGATCTGCAGTCATCGGTTCCTTGATGGCAGGGATAACCGTGCGGTGGGATTGCTCAGCCGCCTCTTTTGAAATCTTCTGGAGTCTCTCCAATTTCTTACCTACCTTTTTGTGGTCCCATTTTACCACCGAACGAGCAGCAATAAAAGGGATAAATTCAACGGCACCCAGTTCAGTACCCTTTTGAACGATATATTCCAACTTATCCCCTTTAGGCAGACCGCTCGCTATCACAACCTTTACAGGAAGTTCCTTTTCTTCATTCTTCCATTCGGTAACTGTCCCTATAACAGCATCATCAGTAATTTCCGAAATTTCCGCGATAGCTGTCATGCCATTACCTTTCACCGTGATGATCCGTTCCCCTGGTCCCATTCTCATCACCCTGGCGATATGGTGAAAATCATCGCCTGATATCTTCACCGTGTTTCCATTGATGTCTACTTCGTTAAGAAAATACCGCTGCACACTGCCACCCACTTCGTCTAGTCTAAAAAACTCACAGGCTAACAGTCAGGAATCCAGAATGCAAGCCGTGCAAAGATTCAAGCTAAAAAAAGGTACTCTGACTATCAAAAAACCCGATAATCAGAGTAACTTTTTCAATTAATCATTTCTTTTCGCGATTATTGCCACCCAATCTTCCATCAAGATCGTTTCCTCAACGGTGAATCCAGATGCTATAATCGCTTCCTTCACATCTTGTTTCTTAGTTTGAATGATTCCGGAAGCGATGAAATATCCGCCAGGTTTAACCACTTTCGCTACATCATCCGTAAAACGCATGATCACTTCGGCAAGAATATTTGCGACGACGATATCCGCTTGTTCATTCACACCATCCAGTAAATTGCCTTGTGAAACTGACACTTTATCCTGCACGTTATTCAGTTCCACATTTTGTTTGGCTGACTGTACTGCCACTTCATCCAAATCAAGGGACTGAATCCGTTTTGCGTCCAATAATGCAGCTGCAATACTCAGAACACCAGAACCAGTTCCTACATCAACCACTAAATCCCCAGGCTGTACTGTACGCTCCAGCGCTTGGATGCACATGACCGTCGTCGGGTGTGTACCCGTTCCGAAGGCCATGCCTGGATCAAGTTCAATGATCAATTCGTCACTGCTTACTGGAGTGTAGTCTTCCCATGTTGGCACGATGGTAAAACGTTCTGATATCTTGACAGGGTTATAATACTTTTTCCAAGCCGTCGCCCACTCTTCTTCATTCACTTCACTAATTGAAACAACATTTTTCCCAAGGTCTATATCGAAAAGAAGGAGATTATTGATTGATTCCTTAATAGCATCAATGGTATCGCCAAGGAAACTGTTAACAGGCAGATAAGCTTTAATGACTACACCTTCATCCGGATAATCATCTGGGTTTAAGTGGTAGATCTCGCCAAAAACATTTTCTCGTTCCTTGACTAATTCTAGAGGATCCTCAATGACAACACCACTCGCACCTGCCTCATGAAGAATATTCGAAACAGGTTCAACCGCTTCATTCGTTGTTTGGATTGCAAATTCAGACCACTTCATAATCTACCAACTCCCAATTTGTTCTTTTACTTTTATTCACCTATCTTTAAAAGCACGCTTTACTTTTGAGAAAAAGCCATCATCTTGTTCATCTACACCTTGTCCGCTGATATCACTGAACTCACGAAGCAGGTCCTTTTGTTTTTCCGTTAATTTCTTAGGCGTGACAACTAATACGACCACATGCTGATCTCCTTGGCCATATCCTCTGACATTCGGAACCCCTTTGCCTTTTAAACGGAAACGAGTGCTTGTTTGTGTACCTGCAGGAATCTTCAGTTTCACTTTTCCATGAAGCGTCGGAACTTCTATTTCATCCCCTAATGCTGCCTGGGCAAAAGTAACCGGCATTTCACAATAAATATCATCGCCATCCCGCTCAAAGAATTCATGGCTGCGCACATGGAAGACTACATATAGATCTCCTGCCGGACCGCCATTGATTCCTGGCTCTCCTTGGCCGGTTACACGCAACTGCTGGCCATCATCAATTCCTGCTGGCACCTTGACTTGGATCTTTTTACGTTTTTGGACTTTTCCGTCACCGCCGCATGTTGAACATTTATTAGGAATGATTTTTCCTGTTCCTTGACAATGGTGACATGCTCTCCGGTTCACAATCCTTCCGAACGCTGTGTTTTGTTCAACATTCAATTGACCAGTTCCATGGCAATGTGAACAGTTTTCCACTTTTGTACCTGGTTTGGCACCGGATCCTTTACAAGTATCACAATTCTCTTCACGCGGAATTTCGATCTCAGTATCTTTTCCGAATGCAGCCTCTTCAAAAGATAGCGTCATCGTATACTGTAAATCCGCCCCTTGACGCGGTGCATTAGGATCTCTCCTGCGTCCGCCGCCACCAAAAAAGCTACTGAAAATATCTTCAAAACCGCCGAAACCGCCAAAGTCCTGACCGCCAAAGCCTTGATTTGGATCTGTGTGTCCGAATTGGTCATAATGGGCCTTTTTCTGTTCGTCACTCAATACTTCGTAAGCTTCCTTGATTTCCTTGAATTTATCCGCAGCATCGTCCGCTTTATTAATATCAGGGTGATATTGTTTGGAGAGCTTTCGATACGCTTTTTTGATTTCATCCTTCGAAGCACTCTTCGAAAGGCCTAACACCTCATAATAATCGCGTTTACTCATATCTAAAATCCACTCCCGATTCGATTCACATAAAGGTAATATTATCACTGAACGAAGATAATAATCAACTAGAAAAGTACAAACGGCTTTAACACATTTTTGCAAATGGTATTGCCAACGCCAATTTGCACACATTTCCCTTTAAAATCCAACGATTCCCCACCAGTGATTGTGATTGTAACACTTTCCGACAATGATTCCATTCACTGTAAAAAAAGCCAAAGTCAAGATAACCTGACTTTGACTTTTTTACAATGGCAGGCAGAAATACTGCCCAATATATCAGTGTCCCGATTGGGCCACTATTTATTTTTTCTCTTCTTCGTTAACTTCCGTGTATTCAGCATCAACCACATTATCGTCTTTAGCTGACTCGCCAGCACCAGCTTCGCCAGCTTGCTGAGCTTTTGCCGCTTCTTCATAAAGCTTCATAGTCAAAGCTTGAACGATTTCGTTAAGCGCATCTTTTTTCACGCGGATTTCTTCAAGCTCATTTTTCTCGATTGCAGCTTTCAGTTCATCCTTCGCTTCATTCGCTTTTGTTACTTCCGCTTCGTCCACTTTACCTTCTAGATCTTTAAGCGTTTTTTCCGTTTGGAAAACTAATTGATCAGCTTCGTTACGAAGTTCGACTTCTTCTTTACGTTGTTTATCGCTATCGGCATTTTCTTCCGCTTCACGTACCATGCGTTCGATCTCTTCATCAGAAAGTCCTGAAGATGATTTGATGGTAATCGCTTGTTCTTTGTTCGTACCAAGATCTTTCGCACGAACGTTCACGATACCGTTTTTATCGATATCGAATGTCACTTCAACTTGTGGAACTCCACGCGGTGCCGGTGGAATGTCACTCAATTGGAAACGACCAAGAGTTTTGTTATCCGCTGACATTGGACGCTCACCTTGAAGGACATGGATATCAACTGCTGTTTGATTATCAGCCGCTGTCGAGAATACTTGTGATTTACTTGTCGGAATTGTAGTATTACGGTCAATTAGTTTCGTGAATACTCCGCCCATTGTTTCAATTCCAAGTGAAAGTGGTGTTACATCAAGAAGGACAACGTCTTTAACATCCCCTGTCAATACGCCACCTTGAATTGCAGCACCCATAGCCACTACTTCATCAGGGTTTACACCTTTGCTTGGTTCTTGACCGATTTCCTTTTTGATCGCTTCAACAACCGCAGGAATACGTGTAGATCCACCAACAAGGATTACTTTGTCGATTTCAGATGCTGAAAGACCAGCATCTGAAATGCTTGACGAGTTGGTCCCATAGTACGTTCCACAAGTCCTGTAGAAAGCTCATCGAATTTAGCTCTAGTCATCGTTACATCTAAGTGAAGCGGGCCAGCTTCTCCTGCAGTGATGAACGGTAAAGAAATTTGAGTTGAAGTTACGCCGGAAAGATCTTTTTTCGCTTTTTCAGCTGCATCTTTCAAACGTTGAACCGCCATTTTATCTTTTGAAAGGTCGATTCCGTTTTCTTTCTTGAATGCTTCAACTAGGTAATCGATGATGACTTGGTCGAAATCATCCCCACCTAGACGGTTGTCACCAGCTGTGGACTTAACTTCGAAAACGCCGTCTCCAAGTTCCATGATCGAAACGTCAAATGTACCGCCGCCAAGGTCGAATACAAGGATCGTTTGATCTTCTTCCGTTTTATCCAAACCGTATGCAAGAGCTGCAGCTGTCGGTTCGTTGATGATACGTTCCACTTCAAGGCCGGCAATTTGACCAGCATCCTTAGTTGCTTGGCGTTCTGCATCATTGAAGTAAGCAGGAACAGTGATAACCGCTTTAGTAACTTTTTCGCCAAGATACTCTTCAGCGTATGATTTCAAGTATTGAAGGATGATTGCAGAAACTTCTTGAGGTGAGTATTCTTTTCCTTCAATTACTTCTTTATGGTTGGTACCCATATGGCGTTTAATGGAAATGATCGTGTTAGGGTTTGTAATCGCTTGGCGTTTCGCCACTTCCCCTACTTGCCTTTCTCCATTTTTGAATGCCACTACGGATGGAGTTGTACGGTTTCCTTCTGGATTCGGGATTACTTTTGGTTCCCCGCCTTCAAGTACAGATACACAAGAGTTTGTTGTACCTAAGTCAATACCAATAATCTTGCTCATAGTTTCACTACCTCCCAATTATTTATATGTAAAAACTCTATTCGTTCACTTTTACCATTGCAGGTCGAATCACACGGTCTTTAAGGATGTATCCTTTTTGGAATTCCTCGACGACGATGTTCGAACCGAAGTTTTCATCTTGAACTTGCATGACCGCTTGATGCAAACGCGGATCGAACTCTTCACCAACCGAACTGATCGGTTCGATGCCTTCTTTAGTCAATGCATCAGTAATCGCTTTATAGACCATTTCCATGCCGGATAGCAAGGATTTTGTCTGCTCATTATCCGCTTCGATTTTTGTAGCTCTTTCAAAATTATCAAGAGCCTCCACCAAATCACTAGCAATACTTTGAACTCTATATTTTTGAGCCGCCTCCATATCAAGCTTGGCACGGCGTCTTGAATTATCAAAATCGGCCTGCAGACGAAGATAACGGTTATCCATTTCTTCGATTTTCGCCTCAAGTTCGGCAATCTTTTCTTGAGCCAATTGAAGTTCATCTTTTTCAACCTGACCATGGTTTTCTTCCGCTGGAATTTCTTCTTCAGCGAAAACTGCTTCTGCAGCGCTTTCCTCGATTGTTTCATTTTCCAATGTTTGTTCTTCGTTTTTATTTTCTGTCACAATCTCACCTCCCTAAAAGGGTTATACAATTTATGCTAAAGTAATATGCCAGGCCGCGGAAAATACTCCTCCGCCACCTTAACAATATTACCTTTGCTACTATTTTTGATACAGTTTTGTCATCAGGGCCGTTAAATCTTTCGAGAAAAACGAAAGCAAACTGATCACTCTCGAATATTCCATTCTCGTTGGACCCAATATGGCCAATGTGCCAACTTGCTCCTGCCCGATTGAGTAGGTTGCCGTAATCAAACTGCAGTCAACGAGCACTGTGTTTTGATTTTCACGGCCGATTTTGACGTGGATGCCCGATGGATTTTGGGTAATAAGTTCATAAAATCCCTGTTCCTGCTCAATCATCGATAAAAGCGTGCTTACTTTAGCAATATCATGGAACTCCGGCTGCCTTAGCATATTCGTTTTCCCGCCGAAAAATATTTTTTCGGGCTTTGTGTCCGTCAGGGTCTCCGCAAGGACCGAGACCATCGATCCATAGTTATGAATGTGGCGGCTCAATAGAACTGCAACTTCCTTATAGATCTTATCCTTTAGATCAACTAGCGGAACATCGACCAAGCGGGAATTCAATATGTTCACCATCTTTTCAATTTCATTTATATCAAAAGAAGGCGGTAAGGAAATCATTCGATTTTCCACATGACCTGTATCCGTAATAATGATGGCTATTGCCGTTTCAGGACTTAAAGGAATGATCTGAATTTTTTTCAGCTTATGCTCATTCACTTTTGGCCCGAGTACAATCGCCGTATAATTCGTCAGTTCCGAAAGTATTTTCGCTGACTTCTGAACGATCTTTTCCAATTCATAAATTCGTTCTACAAAAACGGATTTTAATATCTTCATTTCATTCTTTTTCGGAGCTTGAGGAGAAAGTAAATGATCCACATAATATCTATACCCTTTTTCAGAAGGGATCCTACCGGAAGAAGTATGGGTTTTTTCTAAAAATCCCATTTCTTCTAGATCAGACATTTCGTTGCGAATTGTGGCAGAGCTGAACGTAATTTCATCTTTCTTCGACAAGCTTCGTGACCCGACTGGCTGGGCAGAATGGATGAAATCCTCGATTATCACTTGTAGAATCAATAATTGACGATCAGTTAGCATGTATGATCACCTCTGTTAGCACTCTGTCTCATCGAGTGCTAATATACTAATAAATTATCAAATGAAGCTTATGATGTCAACAATGAAAACCGCTAATTCATCGTTAAAATAACATAGATTTCCTTCAGTCGGAATCAATAACGCCTAAAAATGATTGGAACACTTCATTTCCCAGCAGTTTGCCCCGCTCAGTCAAGCGTACAAACCCGTCTTCCACCTTTAGCAGACCCTTTACCGACCCTTCTTCGAGCGGTTTCCTGAAAATCTCCGTCATTTCAACAAAAAATTTATTCTTAAAGATTTCCAATGAGACTCCTTCCGTTTTCCGGAGCCCCAAAAACATCTCCTCTTCCATCCGTTCATGAAGCGGTACCGGGTGTTCTTCCAACACAGGCAGCTCGTTCGCCAGCAATGGCGTGATATATTTCTTCACAGGCCCATTATTGGCCACCCTTTTACCTCCAGTATAGCCATGTGCACCTGCACCAATCCCATAATACTCCACATTATCCCAATATGTCAGGTTGTGCCTGCTTTCAAACCCTGCTCGGGCAAAATTACTGATTTCATATTGATGCAGACCATGCTTCTCCATCTCTTCCATCAGCCTCTCATACATCGAAGCCTCGAGCTCCTGCGGCGGCAGGTTTAATTTACCCCTTCGCATCTGATTATAAAAAACCGTCTTCGGCTCAACGATCAACGAGTAGCTGGAATAGTGCGGCAATTGAAGGGCAATCGCTTTATCCAGCGTATCCTTGAAATCTTCCATCGTTTGGCCCGGCAATCCATAAATCAAGTCGATGCTTATATTCGTAAAGCCAACCTCTTGGGCCAAATGAATCGTTTCATATACTTCAGAGGCCCGGTGAGTCCGGCCAATTCGTTTTAATAATTCATCATTGAAGCTTTGCACTCCAAAGCTAAGTCTATTGACCCCCGAATCATAAAGTATCTCGAGTTTTTCCCTCGAAAGATCCCCTGGATTGGCTTCGAATGTATATTCAGCCTTTTTAGGATCAAAGGGCAGGGTTTCATTGATTGCTTCACATAAGAATGCAAGCTGCTTTTCATCTAGAGAGGTCGGTGTCCCTCCACCGACGAAAACCGTCTCCAAACCTGCAGTCGGGTATTTGGAAAGCTGCATCACCATTTCCCTTTTCATCATCTGTAAATATTCGTCAACCGGCTGTCCCTGCAAAAATACTTTATTGAAATCACAATAATGACAAATATGTTCACAAAATGGTATATGGAGGTAGGCGCTTTTGATCATTGTGTTCACAACCTTTTAATCGAATGAGTCGATAGAAAAAGAGGCTAGATCTCCTCTACCCTCTTTTTTCTAACTATCGTTTATTTTATTTATTTTTTGGGTGTCGTATCATCCATTTTCAAAACAGCCATGAAAGCTTCTTGCGGAACTTCAACTGAACCTACTTGTTTCATCCGCTTTTTACCTTCTTTCTGTTTTTCGAGCAACTTACGTTTACGGGAAATATCGCCGCCGTAACATTTAGCCAATACGTTTTTGCGCATTGCACTAATCGAAGAACGGGCTATGATTTTTTGCCCGATTGCCGCTTGGATCGGCACTTCAAATTGTTGTCTTGGAATTAGCTTCTTCAATTTTTCAACAATGACTTTACCGCGTTCATAAGCAAAGTCCTTATGAACGATGAAACTTAAAGCATCGACAGTTTCAGAATTCAATAAGATATCCATCTTCACTAGCTTGGACGGTTTGTAGCCGATCAACTCATAATCAAATGAAGCATAGCCTCTTGTATTGGATTTCAATTGATCGAAGAAATCATACACGATTTCCGATAATGGAATTTCGTAATGAATGCTCACACGAGTCTCATCGATATATTCCATATCAATGAAGTTACCGCGTTTATTTTGACAGATTTCCATGATCGTCCCAACAAACTCCGTCGGTGCCATCATCGTTGCTTTGACATATGGCTCCTCGACCCGTTCGATCTTTTGAGCATCAGGCATATTAGACGGGTTATCCACTTTCAGGACCGTTCCGTCTGTTTGGACCACATCATAAATAACACTAGGTGCAGTGGTGATCAGATCGATTTTGAATTCACGTTCAATCCGTTCCTGGATAATTTCCATATGAAGAAGTCCAAGGAATCCACAACGGAAACCGAAGCCCAATGCTTGCGACGATTCCGCTTCGAACTGAAGCGCTGAATCGTTCAATTCCAATTTCTCCAATGCATCCCGTAAATCATTGAATTTCGATGCGTCAATTGGGTATAAACCACAATATACCATCGGATTCATCTTCCTGTAACCCGGCAATGGTTCTGTCGCACTGTTCACGGCACTTGTAATCGTATCACCAACAGTCGTATCACCAACGTTTTTAATGGATGCCGTAAGGAAACCTACATCACCGACGTTCAGCTCATCCAACAGCTGTGTCTTAGGGTTGAAGACACCCAATTCGGTAACATCGAATTCCTTGCCTGTGGACATCATTTTGATTTTGTCGCCCACTTTAACGGAACCCTCGACAACACGGATATAGGCAACTACACCGCGGTACGCATCAAACAGTGAATCGAAAATAAGCGCCTTGAAAGGAGCATCAGGATCACCTTGTGGAGCTGGGACCAATTCAACGACCTGTTCCAAAATCTCCTCGATTCCGATTCCGGCTTTAGCAGAAGCCAAGACTGCATCGGAAGCATCCAATCCGATCACTTCCTCGATTTCTCCACGCACCCGTTCCGGATCTGCACTCGGCAAATCAATTTTATTGATGACCGGAATGATTTCAAGGTTGTTGTCCAAAGCTAAATACACGTTTGCAAGCGTTTGGGCCTCAATACCTTGTGCCGCATCGACAACAAGGACAGCGCCTTCACACGCTGCAAGGCTTCGTGACACTTCATACGTAAAATCGACATGTCCCGGTGTATCAATAAGATGGAAGATATATTCTTCTCCATCTTTCGCGTTATATTTCAATTGAATCGCATTCAATTTAATCGTAATTCCGCGCTCACGCTCTAAATCCATGGAATCCAACAGCTGACTCTTCATTTCACGCTGAGTCATGGCGTTCGTTTTTTCAATGATACGATCCGCCAATGTAGATTTACCATGATCAATATGAGCGATGATGGAAAAGTTACGAATTTTTGATTGTCTTTTTAATTTTTCTTCTCTATTCATGACGTTCACTCCCACTAGTCGACACAATACACTATTTTTTATTATATCAATAGAAAATGCAAGATTCAACAGAATAGTTACAAAAGAAGCATCATTGCAGGGCAAAGGATAAAAAAAGGCTGCATTCCGGATTCGGATGCAGCCTTTTGGCAGGGCACACTCAACTTATTACATACCTAAATCATATCAATTAGTGCTTGAAAGGCCCCTGATATGGACTCTCCCAGCGTTTTGCCGATTGATGAAAAAAAGTTGAAGGCTTTCATTTCTTCAAGTTTTTCTTTTTTCGTCTCCAAATCATGACTTGTTACTTTTTCGCCAAGGATATCCGCTTCCATCTCCCCTTGGTCCGATTGGTTAATCATGAATGCACTATTCAAAGAGGGATCTTCATACCCCTTCATTTTTTTCATCCCGTCGTTCGCTTGCTGCATCCCAATCAGAACACCTAAAAATAATACGAGCACGATCCCTGTACATTTCAACCAAAATCGAACCATGATAAGAGAACTCCTTTCAAATTACCTCGCTTCCGAATCCCCGGTCGGGTTATCCACTGCTTTGGCATCCCAGTAAAATTCACTGAAAACATCGGTAAAGGCATCAACGGTCAAGTACATTTCCTCAAAAGTATTATCAACACCGCCAACTTCAATAAGCATGGCATTGCCTGATAAATCTTGATTATATATACCATTATGGCTAGATCCGCCTTGTTTCATAACCCCTCGTGAAATACCTGGGTATTTTTTCTCCAATGCTTTATGAAGCTTATTGGCAAGCGCCGCATTTTTTTCAAAGTTCGGGTTATTACCCCCGATTACGAAGGCGATTTTGGCATACTCTTTACCTTTAATCGTAATTGTCGTATCTTTTTTCCGCTTTGAATCGCGGTGAATATCAATCAGATATTCTAAATCTTTATTATTGGCCAATGCCGTCTGAACAGAACTTCGGGATTCTTGATAGGATTTGGCAAAATTCAAGCCTTTATTATTCAGATTTCCCATGATATCCGTTTTATCGAGCGAGGAGCCAATCCCTTTATCAGCCAAATCTTCAACCATCCGTTCCCCGAGTTTCGTAATATTGATTTTAGAATGGTAGGCCAAGTCCGGATTTGTCACACCTTTTAAATATGGAAGATATGACTCCCGATTATGGCTATGGTAAATCTCGACCACTTTCCGTCCATTGGTCGTTTGTTTCGGCTGATTGGCCGCTCCTTTTTCCGGTTCTTCAATCTCATCCAGGTTTTGCAGGGATGCATCCCTTTCTTCATTCAGGACGTCTACCGGCGGCGAGGATTCATATGGCATATTCGTATAATTCGTTCCTTCCCCAGCAACGAGGATCTCATTATCAAAAATTGAAAAGCCAGGTAGTTCCCTGCCAAGTAAACTTCGCGGGTCCTCGAGTGAAATGTTTGTCGAGACTTTTATCAATTGATTCGTGATCACCGATTCCTGCTTACCTTCCGGCAGGGCATTAAAAAGATAATGGTTTTCATTGGCCAGCATCGAGAACAGCATTTTTCCCGAGAATTGGTTGGCTACAGTATGTACGGAATTAGAAGATATCCGATACTCCGGTCTTAGGGAGGTCATGACCCCACTGACTGAAAAAACAAAAAGAAGCAAGGCGAGAATACCTAGAAAAGTTTTTATTATTGTTGATCCGTGAACGGCTGTTATGATTCCTGGGGAATTTCTTCTTTTCATCCTTCCACCCTCTCTATAGCTTGTCTATTAATACCTATGACTTTGCTAGAAAGGGTAGAACACCATTTTTGGGCACTGAAAGTGATTTAACGGGTGTAGTAGCCGGTATTATCCTGATTTATTGAATGATGCAGGGCTGCATTTAAACCATTGGCTATTAAATTGGCCATATCCTCAATGAAAACATCGACTTCTTTCGGTGTAACCATTAAATTTTGACCAAGCGGTGACAGCACTTCATAAATCAATTTCCGTTTCTCTTCATCAGGGAGGACACCTATCATTCCCAAGAAGGTTTGGCGCTCCTTTTCACCTGGCATATCCTCTTCGGTCAACTTCGTGCGTTTCCCAAAACTGAATCCAGCGGGTGCCAGCGATCGTGATGGTCTGTCCCCTTCATTCAGTTCCTTGCCAAAGTGCTTCAAAATATAATCTATCGTATCGCTGGCAATTGATACAGCATCCACGACGGTAGGTATTCCAATTGCTATAACAGGAACTCCCAGTGTATCTTGGCTTAATTCTTTTCGTTTATTTCCAACACCAGACCCTGGATGGATGCCTGTATCCGTAATTTGAATCGTGGAATTCACCCGCTCGATCGAACGGGCAGCCAATGCGTCAACGACAATCAGGAAATCAGGATTACTTTTTTCGATGACTCCTTTAATGATGTCACTCGTCTCGATTCCCGTAATCCCCATCACCCCGGGGGAAATCGCACTGACCGGCCGATAGCCTTCCTTGACGGACTCCGGCTGCAATTCGAACAAATGTCTTGTGACTACAAGGTTCTCAACGACTGCTGGTCCCAGAGCATCGGGAGTAACATTCCAATTACCAAGACCTACAACCAAACAACTGCTTTCTTTGGTGATTTTATTCCGTTTCAAGAAGTAAGCCAGTTCGTTGGCGAACACCTTTTCCACCCGTTGCTGCGTTTCCGTATCCTGCTGGCGGATGCCCTGCACTTCGATGGTCAAATAACTGCCCTGTTTCTTACCGATTTCTTTTTCACCCTCAGCCGTGACCTCGACCAAGGATACCTTCAGATCATCCACTTCTTTTTCCTTAATAATGACCCCTTCGATACGGGATACATCAACTTCCTCTACAACACCTTTATGTTCAAGGGCAATTTCCTTTGCCTCTATCGCCAAATCTGTACGAATTCCGTATTCACTAAGGTCCAATTTATTTTCCATAACGGCCTCCTGATGTTTTGAATTGTATCTAATCTAGTATTTTCAATAGTCTCTCTTAAACATTCTGTCATTTTTGCTTTTTTATTATTCATTTTTTTGGTACAATGAGTGATGACGAGATGAATTTATTCCCGAAATTATAATTCCTTTTCGATTCTCAATCTGAAGTATTGCATATTTATGAGCAGTCTGATAGAATATCACTTGTGCTATTTGATATGGATTTGAAAAGTCGAGTTCATATAATCTCGATTTCTTTGTAGGAGGTGAACGGAATGCCAAACATTAAATCTGCTATTAAACGTGTGAAAATTAACGACAAAAAACGCGTTCATAACATTACTGTTAGATCAACTATGCGTACTACAGTGAAAAACGCTGAAGTTGCATTAGCTGGTGAAAACGTTGAAGCTGCTAAAGAAGCTCTTTTAACAGCTGCTGTGAAATTAGACAAAGCTGCATCTAAAGGATTAATCCATAAAAATGCGGCAGCCCGTAAAAAATCTCGTTTAGCGAAAAGACTTAACGCTCTTAACGCATAATGACAAAAAATAAACGATCCAATCGGATCGTTTTTTTTGTGCCGTTTTTTGCATAAAAAAGGTGACAGGATATCTGCCACCTTTTTTATCATCTAATTTTCAAAAGCAGCAGCTCAAGCGTGATTGCCTTATCCGCTTGGCCGGTCTTCATTTTATAATCCGCTTCCGCTAAGTCGTTCATGATGCTCAACAGCTCGCGTTCCTGGAATTTCCCCGTCTTTTCAAGTGCCAGCTTTACCCGGTAAGGGTGCACCTTCAGTTGACCCGCAATTTTTTGCTGGCTATAGCCCTGACGGGAAAGCTCCTTCACTTGATACATGAGCCTGACCTGACCTGCAATGACACTCAAGATCTTGATGGGCTCTTCATTCTGCCTGAGAAGATCGTGCAGTATCGACATGGCACTCTCCATCTTTCGCTGTAACACATGATCAACAAGCGTGAAGATATTCTGTTCCAGGGATTTAGCGACCAGCTTTTCCACTATCTCGACCGTAATGTGTTTATCAGCTTCTGCATAAAGCACCATTTTATCCAATTCATTCGTCAGCATCATCAGATTCGTTCCTGCAAGTTCAAGTAAAAGCTCTGTTGCCTGCTCATCTATTTGGACTGAAGAAGCTTCGACCCTCTCCTTCACCCACCCCTTTAACTCATGATCACCAAGCTTCTTCGCTTCAACGAGAACCGCCTTACGCTTCAGTTCCTTGGTGATTTTTTTCCGTTCATCCAGTTTCTCATAAGGTGCGGTCAATACGACAATAGAATAAGGGACCGGGTCAGCCAAATACGCTTCCAGTCTTTTCACATTATGTTCAACTCTTGACTTCGTTTTTTCAGCTGTCAAAAAAAATGGGTTTTGCATGAAAACAAGGCGCCTTTCCCCGATAAACGGGAGTGTTTCGACATCTTCAAGCGCAGTTTCAACAGGCGTCTCTTCTAAATCAAATTGAGCAAAGTTAAAATCCATCTCATCTTCGTGAAGGACATTTTCGATCAATAGCTGCTTCGTTTCATTAATTAGATAGGCTTCTGTCCCATATAACAAGTATACTGGCGAGAATTGCCCTTTTTTTATACTTTTCCAAACGTCTAATACCAATAGAATCCGCCTCTTTACTATGTATTCTTCTCTAATGGTATAGGTGGATGGACCATTTGACAAGCTATAAAGGGAACTAGCCCTTAAAAAGGGCTAGTTCCGGATCTATATGAACACTTTCAAGAAAGGCCCGGGTAATCTCCCTTGAAAGCGGGTAGAGTATTCATGTAGAACAAAAAATGAGCTTTTCACTTTCGCTTGCTTTGTTTGTACTTATATTTTGACCTCAAAATCCCAAACTATTTGTGTCAACTCTTGTCAGTAAAGGAAATGAAGGAATGAAGCCTGTAGATTTTTTTTTGGTAATGTTTTATACTATTAGCAGAAATAGGAGGGGTAAATAATGAACGAATTCGAAAAGAATGTTCAGTCAAAAACAGATGACGTCGCTGATTCCGCTATAGGATTCATCGGTTCTTTTGTATTTTTCGCTGCCATGTTCACCATAGCTGTCGTCATTAAAGCTGTCGGATCCTGATTTCTTTAACTACATGCACTTATTTTTCCTGATGGAGGCTGCCGCTGCAGTCTCTTTCTTTTTGATTTTCTACATACTATGGGAGTGTCTTCCGAAAGGTTCCACTGCTTTTGTAATACTTGTAAATAATAGAACCATCCTCGTCCGTCCTGAACACCTTTATGCCATTTTTCTCAAGATTCCCAATTACGTCTCCATGAGGGTGACCGTAGCCATTATCTTTTCCAACTGAAATAAGCGCCGCTTTCGGCTGTATCTGTTCAAGGAAGGCCACGGAAGAAGAAGTTTTACTGCCATGGTGTCCAACCTTCAAGATATCCGCCTGCAACTGCGGAAATGTGCTCAATAGTTCCTTTTCCCCTCCTTCTCCCATATCACCGGTTAATAACCATGACAATCCCCCAAGCTCCGTGAATAGAACTACGGATGAATCATTCTTATTTTCTTCTTTCTCATATGGACTTAGCACAGCAAACGGCGCTCCGCCCGCCACCCAATTGTCCCCCCTTCTCAGGACAGTCATTTTCATTTTTTTATCTCTTGCCATGGACACAAAATCCATATCCCTATATTGCTCTTCACTCCAGCCTCCAATGATGATCTCCCCAACTTTAAAATTTTCAATCAATTCTTTTGCACTTCCCATATGATCTGCATCCGGATGGGTTAAAATGAGTTTGTCCAATTGGTGGATCCCCTTACTTTTCAATAATGGAATAATGATATCATCCGCGGTGTTGAACTTCTTTCGCTTTTTTGCCCACGTGTCGATTGGAAATGTAATTCGCCCACCCGTATCGATCAAATAATTGCCGCGATTGAACGGCAGGATGATTAAAATGGAGTCACCTTGTCCAACGTCGATGATCTGCACTTCACCAAAAGGAGAGAATCTTTGTAAATTATATTGAAAAAGCAAAAGGACAATCATTATTCCGCACCAGATTTTACTTTTTTCAAAAGATACATCCCAAGTCAGGTATAATCCTAAAAGGGAAATAACAAGTAATGCCATCATGATGAAAGGTGGTTTCCCAAACTGAATGGAAGCCAGCGGCAAATCCGATGCTGCATCAGCGGCTTTATTGCAGAGTACGAATGTGAAATTCAATAATGATATGAGGGGTTGCCCCAAGGGAGTCAGTAATAAATGAATAAGGAGGGAAATTAGTGAAAGTGGCAGCAATATGATGGAATAAAGCGGAACATACAATACGTTTAGAAACACGCCAAGAAAGGATACTTCAAAAAAGTGAAAAAGCAAAATCGGAAGGGCTGCCAATTGACAGATGGAACTGATGATGAATAGCTGCGTTGTTTTCTTAGGATATTGTAAGAAAATGCTTGAAGACATGATAATGGAGAAAGTGACTGCGAATGAAAGCTGAAAACCTATATCATAGATCATATTAGGCCGAAAAAACAATAATGCCATATAGGTCGATCCGATCGCGGCACCCGCCGAGATTCGCTTCTTGAATAGCAGGAGCAGAAAGAAAAGCATAGCCATTAAACAGGATCTCACCACAGATGGACTGGCACCTGAAAGTAACATGTAAACCGGAAGGAAGATTAAGATGGCCACCATCATTCTTTCCCGTGTAATCCCAACCCTGATGCCGAAGTAAAATAACATCCCCGTTAAAAAACTGACATGGAGACCGGAAATCGCCAGTAAATGAACCAGACCCAACCGCTGATAATTAGAAAGGTCGCCTTCATCTATATATGACTGGTCGCCGAATATGAGGGCTGTGACAAAACCGCTCGATTCTTCCGGAAAGTGTTCCCTAATATACGTAATTCCCTTCAGGCGCCAATTACGAATCAAAACTGGAATCGAGTTTCCAGCCTTTTTGCATTCTTCAAATGAAATGGAATCTGCTTTGAATATCCAATGGATGCCATGGCGGTAAAGATAACGCTGGTAATCGAAACTGTTTTCATTCCTGTTTTTGTCGGGAATTTGCAATGTCCCTTCTGCCGGACATGATAAACCGATTCGCAGAAACCGACTCAGCTTTTCCTGTTCCAATTCGGTTGTGATTTTATAACGAAGCACTAGCCGTTCACCTTTCTCACCGCGCACGAATCCTTTTAATGAATTTCCATCTATATTCGGTTGGTCGGTAAAAGTGATGATAAATCGGCTTTCCGTTCCATGATAGGCAGTTTTGTTTCGGTGATCGGAGAAGGAGGCGGCCCCTATAAATATCCCCATGATCACCAAATGAAAACTAAGGGCCTTCACGCTTAACCCCACCGAAAAATAGAGGAAACAGAGAAAAATAAGGATAATGATTAGCAGCCTTACATTTAAAAAAGAATGGGCCGTAACACCAAATGTAGCCGAAACAGCTAGTAAAATAAGATGTCTAGCCATGCCTGCCCCCCGTCTTATTTAATTTTCAAATATTTGATTGGCCTGCTTTTCCAACTCCAATAAATCTTCTTTTCCCAAGTCTGATCGTTCAAGTTGAGCCAGCAATGAGAATACAAAGTCCTTTTTTTGTTTTCCATTAACATCGATGGCCCCTTTTGCTTCAACCTTCTCGGTCTTGACACCAGCCTGTTTGAATAATTCCAGGGCATATGGATGATTTTTGTAATCCTCTGCATAATAAACAGCCTTTATGCCAGCTTGGATGAGTGATTTACAGCACTGAAGACACGGAAAATGCGTCACATATATTTCTGCCCGATCAGTAGGTACCCCAAATTTCGCACATTGTAAAAGTGCATTCATTTCTGCATGTATCGTTCTAACACAATGATTATCAATTACATAACAGCCGTCATCAATACAATGCGTCCCTCCCGCAATGGACCCATTATATCCCCCCGCAATGATTCGGTTGTCCCTGACGATGGTCGCCCCTACAGTGAGGCGTGTACATGTGCTTCTTAAAGCTAATAAATGGCTTTGCGCCATGAAATATTGATCCCAACTAATTCTGTTCATGTTCTATCCCTATCCCCTTACCACTAGAATGATTTTCTTCAATTTTACCTTCTTCCTGGCCATTTGTGTAGCATATTCAATCATTCATTTCACTGAAATGGAATCCCGTAACCTTTCAAACGTTTTATCACCGATTCCCGTTACCTTCTTCAAGTCATCGACCTCCTTGAATTTCCCTACCGTTTCTCTGTATTCCAGGATCGCATTCGCTTTGGATGGTCCAATTCCCGTCAAGGTTTCCAAATCTTCCTGTGTAGCTTTATTCAAGTTCACCAGTCCTCCTGATGTCCCCCCTGAAACGACATCACCAGTTGACCCGACCTGTATATTCTCCAACTTCCCCTCGTCTTCTTCACCTATTTCCGGAACATAAATGACCATTTGGTCTTCGACAATTTGGGCAAAATTCACTTTATCCTTATCAGCCTTGTCCGTAAAACTGCCCGCTGCCGAAATCAAATCGATCACCCGGTCACCTGCCTGTGCAGTGAATATGCCTGGGGACTTGACCGCCCCTTTAACGTCCACTTTAATGATCTCAGGTTCGGCAGGCGTTTCATCATCACTTTGTTTATGTTCAGATTCTTTTGCAGTAATGGAAAATATATCTTCCGTATCAGCCGGATCCTCCACTTGTTGCAAAAAAAAGTAAATGCCCGCTGCCACAAATGCCACGGCAACGGTTATAATCGTCAATTTTCTTTTAAAAATCCCTTCCATTTCTTTACCTCCTTGTTGGATTTCGCACGATACATTGTCATAGGACAGATTAAAAATACATAGTGTTTTTAGGAGAATCAATCGCTTTAAGTGAGAGGAGTTGATCGGAATTGAAGAAAATCGGTGTTATCGGAACCGGAAATATGGGTACCATTTTAATCGAGGCATGGCTGGAGGCAAAAATATTGAATCCGGCGGATCTAATCATTACAAATCGCACGCTTTCCAAAGCATTGGTGCTGAAAGAAAAACACCCTGGTATCAAGGTTGCGGAAAGCGCAGCCGAAATCGTCCAACAAGCGGACTTTATCTTTCTCTGTGTAAAACCATTGCAAATTAACAGCCTATTACAGGGCATCAAACATCATATAAAAAGGGATCAGCTGGTTATTTCCATCACAAGCCCGCTTTCGGTCTCCCAGCTTGAATCTGCCGTGAATGCCCCTTGTGCCCGTTTTATCCCGAGCATAACGAACCGTGTGGGTTCTGGGGTATCGTTACTTAGTTTCAGCAAGAGCTGCAGTAAGGAGAAAGTGTCAGCTTTATTTGATTTGGCCTCCGCCATATCGGCACCGGTCATCATTGAAAATGATATCACCCGGGTATCTTCCGATATCGTCAGCTGCGGTCCTGCCTTTTTCAGCTATTTAGCACAAGCTTTTATTGACGCGGCTTGCCAAACGACGAAGATAGATAAAGAAACGGCTACGACTTTGACTGAGAATATGCTGGTTGGCTTAGGGGAACTGCTTGGTAAAGGGGTTTATACATTGCCGACCTTACAGGAAAAGGTTTGTGTAAAGGGTGGAATAACAGGTGAGGGGATCAAGGTTTTAGAAGCTGAAACCGGGGAAATGTTCCATCATCTTTTTCAAGCGACACATGAAAAGTTTGCAGAGGATCTTCACGAAGTTGAAAAGCAGTTCGGCCATCCTTATTAATATTCGTAATCAATAACGTTAACTCCTTCTAAAAGTATAAAAAAAGAAGAGGTCAGACCTCCGCTCGTACAGAATGATGTACGAACGGGAGCTCTTGACCTCTTTATCATTTACTGGCTACAAATAAGATTCTTTCGGTTTCCGCTGCAAGCGGAGCGTCTTCAAGATCCGCCAGAATTTCAGAAACCGTAAAACCTGCTTGCTCCAACCACTTTTTATATTGTTCAACCGGATAGGTCCGTTGGTAATGCAGCTCATCAAATCGGTCATACATACCGCTTTCGTCCCTTACGAAAAAACTTAAATCATGTTCCACACTGTAAGGTTCAACACCTGGGAAGCACTCCCATATATAGGATACTTCATCTCCATTGACAGCAAACGTATTATCACGAAAGATTTCTTCCATTTTATAAATGGAATGGACATCAAACAAAAATAATCCGCCATCCTTCAAATGTTCATGTACCCGGCTGAACGTCTTGACTATATCTTCCTCATCGCGAAGGTAGTTCAGCGAATCACAAAAAATCGTGACACAATCAAATTGGCCAAGTCCTTCGAGTTCTGCCATATTCTGCTGGAAAAGCGGAATCGATAATCCAAGCTTAACCGCTTTTTCATTAGCAACAAGAAGCATTTCATCAGATAAATCCACACCGGTGACTTCGAATCCGTGTTGCGCCAATTCAACGGTCATTTCCCCGGTTCCACACGCTAAATCCAGGACTTTCCTACCGCCAATTCCGTACTGTTCCAGCTTCGCCGTAAGGATCATCAGCCATTTTTCATAGGGTGCGTCCTTCATCAGTTCATCGTATACATAGGCAAAGCGTTCGTACGTCATGAAGTCAGTTCACTCTCTAGATCTTCAAAAGGTGCATCTCCCCATAAACGTTCGAGGTTATAGTAATTTCTTTCATCTTTATGGAAAATGTGGGCCACTACATCGCCAAGGTCAACAAGCACCCATTTCGCCTCGTCAAAACCTTCAAGACGTTTTACATTGATTCCTGATTCATCAGCTTTGCTCTTCATTTCACGAGCAATTGCTTGTACTTGTTTTTCAGAATTACCGTGGCAGATCAAAAAGTAATCCGCTACAAGGGAAATACCTTGCATGTTCAATGCCACGATATCCTCCGCTCTTTTATCATCTGCCGCTTTTGCTGCAATTACAAGAAGTTCACGTTCAGTCATTACATCTTCTCCTTCAAATTCATGATCAAATCATTATATGTCTTAAATGTGTCAGGGTAAATTGCCTGATTTCTTTTCATTAAAAAAACAACTGTATTCCTTAAAGCCTGAATGACAGCATGATCCAAATTTTGCTTTGCCGTCTGCCTGACTTCGTCGACACCGGGAAAAGAACGTCCAGGCTCAATATAGTCAGCAAGGTATACGACTTTATCCAAAAGGCTCATGCCAACCCTGCCAGACGTGTGATAGGCAATCGCATCCAAGATTTCAGCGTCCTGAATGCCAGCTTCCTTTTTCACCAAATAAGCCCCGACAGGAGCGTGCCACAGCTCCATATTGTATTCAAGTAACGCCGGGTCCATTTTTTCAGCAATTATTATTTGCTCCATTTCCTCTTTTGGACGAAATTTTGCATAATCATGGAAAATGGCAGCCAGTTCGGCTTTTTTGACGTCGGCACCATACCGTTCAGCAAGTTCAATCGCAGACTCGACCACACCCAAGGTATGAATGTACCTGCGCTCGGTTATTTGTTCTTTGACCAGCGCCAATGCTTTCTCACGATTCATATAAACCATTCCCTTTAATATACTTCACCACTGGATCTGCTATTAAATATTTCACGGTTTTCCCCGTCCTTAACTTCCTTCGTATCATGGAAGACGAAATGAACATCTGGGGGACTTTCACCATCGTGATTGGGTATACGGTCTTTTCGTTATATCCAGGGCGCTTCACCCCGACAAAATTGACCATATGCACCAGCTCGTCGATACGGTGCCAATTTGGTAAGTACTCAATCATATCTGCGCCAATTATGAAATAGAACTCATTGGTTGGCTCAAGTTCTTTCAGCAATTTTATTGTGTCATACGTATAAGATGTGCCTTTTCTTTCTATTTCAATACCCTCAATATAAAAAGATGGGTTTCCGGCTAACGCGTTTTCCAACATGGCCAGCCTGTCCATATCGGTTACTTCCTCCGATTTTTCCTTATGTGGAGGAACGTGATTTGGCATGAACCTGATTTCATCTAGCTCAAGGGCATCCAGCACTTCATTCGCTATAATTAAATGCCCGATATGCGGAGGATTGAATGTACCGCCAAGAATTCCAATTTTTTTCATAGATAGGTTCCTTAAGGTAATTTAAGTTGTTTGTTTTCTTTTGATTCTTTATACAGCACAATTGTGTTGCCGATAATCTGAACCAATTCAGCCCGTGCACCTTTTGATAAAGAAAGTCCCACATCATTGCGGTCCTCTTCACAGTTTTGCAGGATGCTGACCTTGATTAATTCACGTACTTCAAGCGCCTCACCAATTTGCTTGATGAGATTATCATTGACGCCGCCTTTACCAACTTGAAAAATTGGATTGAGGTGATGGGCCTTTGATCGTAAAAATCTTTTCTGTTTTCCTGTTAACATGTGTTACCTCCTAGTTTGTTCAAGACAATATCTGTCATTCTTGCTGTATCCGGCATAATGCCTGTCCATATCTCAAATGCGAGCGCGGCCTGGTTGATGAACATCCCCAAACCATTTTGCGTTATCGCCCCTTTTTCCCCCGCTTCACGCAGCAGTTTGGTTTGCAAAGGGTTATAGATGATATCACTGACAATTGCACCGGTTTTAAGCTGGTCGACCTTTAACGGTGAATGATCCAATTCCGGGCTCATTCCAGAAGAGGTCGTTTGGATGATTAAATCATATTGTGATAAGCTTTCTTCCGCTTCGATAATCGAGAATGCCTTCGATACTTTATCATAGGGGCAATCAGAAACAAGCTGGGCCGCTCTTTCCTTTGTCCGGTTTGCAATATCAACTTGCTTTACCCCTTCTTTTACGAGGGTAAAATAAATCGCACGCGCAGCACCGCCCGCTCCGATCACTAACGTTTTTTTAGCCTTGATGTCACCTGATATTTCATCGCATAAAGATTTAAAAAATCCTTTTCCGTCTGTATTATACCCTATAAACCGACCATTTTTGTTAACAACCGTATTTACAGCCCCGATTGCAAGGGCCAGTTCATCCACTTCATCAAGGAAAGGGATGATTGAAGTCTTATGAGGAATCGTGATGTTAAACCCTTCTATACCAAGGGCTTTCATGCCTTTCACGGCATCGTTCAAACCTTCTTTCGTCACATGAAAATGATGATAAACCGCTTCTATATTTTCTTTTTCAAATGCATCATTATGAATGTCCGGGGACATCGAATGTGCAATTGGATCTCCCATTACCCCATATATCTTTTTCATAGACTAGACGACCCCTATATTTAGATTAATGATTTGCGAACGATCACATTGACGCCCTTTGGAACATGTGCAACGATTTTCGCTCCTGGCTCATTGACCGTCACCCAGCCAAGACCAGAAAACACAATATCCATTTTACCATCTTTCAAGGAGAATTCATGTGGAATCAGCTTCGGAAACTCCTCGATTTGTTCAGGCCGTGGTGGCGTCAGTAATTCCCCGGCATGGTTTTTATACAATTCATCGGCTTTTTCCAGTTTCGTACGGTGAATATTCAATTCATTCGAAAGGTAGCAAGTCAATGAACGCCTTCCGCCTGAGACATAGTCCAACCGGGCCAGACCTCCGAAAAATAGCGTCTGCGCTTCATTCAGTTGGTACACTCTCGGCTTGATTTCCTTTTTCGGCATAATCACCTTGAAGTCCCGTTTGTCCACATAGTGAGCCATTTGATGATGATTAATGATTCCAGGTGTATCGATCAACGCCTGTTCATCATCCAAAGGAATTTCGATCATATCCAAGGTAGTCCCTGGGAAGTGGGAAGTCGTGATGATATCACTTTCTCCGCTCACTTCTTTTATAAGACGGTTGATGAAAGTCGATTTCCCTACATTCGTACATCCCACCACATAGACATCTTTACCTTTGCGATACCGCTCAATCGCATCAGCCGCTTCAAGTATGTGCTTTCCCTTTTCCGCACTGACAAGCAGGACATCAACCGGGTTAAGACCCAATTCCTTGGACGATTGCTTCATCCAATTAATCAACTTGTTCGGTTTTACGGATTTAGGCAATAAATCAACCTTATTTCCGATCAGAAGAACATCATTTCTTCCTACAAATCGATGCAGGCCAGGCAGCCAGCTTCCATTGAAATCAAAAATATCGACGATTTTGACGATTAAAGAGTCGGTTTCGCCTACTTTATTCAAGATTTTCAAGAAGTCATCGTCTGTTAAGGAAACATCCTGAACTTCGTTATAATGTTTCAATTTAAAGCAGCGCTGACAAACGATGGTCTCCTTTTCCAGAGCTGATTTAGGGGCAAAGCCCAATTCCTTCGGATCTTCAGTCTGGACCTTCACACCGCAGCCGATGCACACTAATTCTTGATGATTGTTCAATTGTGATCCTCCCATTCTATCATTCCTTTTCGTTTAAAAAACGCCATGATCTTTCTTTCAAAATAACGATTGATCCTTGTTCTGAATTCGTCGGTTTGTGCTACAGGGAGCACTAAGATCGTATGAAACCCGCCTCTGTTCCCTCCCAATACATCCGTCAATAACTGATCGCCGATTACCACCGTTTCTTCCAATTTCAATCCCATTGCCTTACGGGCTTTATGGAAAGCTCTTGCCATCGGTTTTCTGGCCTGGAAGATAAACGGAATGTGAAGCGGATCGGAAAAAGCCCGAACCCGATTTTCATTATTATTGGACACAATCGTCACTAAAATCCCATGATCCCGCATATTGTCGAACCATTTGATTAAATCGGGGGTGGCAGTTGGTCTGTCCCATTCAACGAGAGTATTATCCAAATCGGTAATGACTCCCTTAATGCCTCTTTTTTTCAATTCTTGAGGATCTATATTAAAAATGCTTTTAACATGTTCACTCGGCAAAAATAATTTAAGCATATTGACACCTCTATATTTTCGTTAAAATTTACCGTCTCCATCATATCGAATTTTCAGCACACTTTCAAAAAAAATTAGGAAAGAAGGGCTGACGGTAAAGAAACATCATAATGTATGTTTTCTGATATGGAAAGGCATTTTTCATTAAATAATGGGAAATTTGCAGGCTGACCAGAACAAAAGAACTAATTATTCATAAAAGATTTCGACAAAAATTTCATTTATTCAATCTGTGGATAACTTTACTAACATTTTCCATACTGATGTGCACCATTTCGCTCACCTTGTAAACAACTTAACCACAAGTTATCCACTTTCAACTGTGGATAACAGAACGATTGTTCTCCAAGTTTATTTCTGATACAGTAGGGGTACATCAAGGAAGACTTATCAATATATGCAAGTAAACACCAAATTATTACTCGCAATCCCAATTGGAGGTGAGCAGCCGCAAATGGCGTTCTGATGCAAAAACTATCTGATGACCTGTTGCTTGAATCCTATTTTAAAGCACAGAATTTAAAGTTGAGTACCGATTTCATCCGCCTCATAGAAACGGAAATTCATCGAAGATCCCTAACACATAAAATCCGATCAATATTTTAATATGAAATACATAGGCTGACATCAAATGTCAGCCTCTTATTTTCATTTGAAGTTAGACGGCTCTCATGAATCCAATTGTTTCACCCACACGGACATCTGCGGGAATGGATATGTTTCCTTCAAGTTCAAAACTTCCTTTTTCAAAAAGAAGAACCACTGTGGACCCAAAGCTGAAATAAGAAAATTCCTGTCCTTTTTCCAATTCATCCGATTCATCAGTAATGACGATCGAATTTATGAACATGGCCCCGACTTTCACCATTGCCAGACTTCCCGCTTCATTTTGAAGTTCAGTTATTGTCCGGTAATTTTTTGATAAAGGCTCTTTTCCATATTTCATCCCCCATTTATTAACGGGGTACGATTTCCTTCCAAGTGTCCAACGTTTGACCACGGAACCCTTGATTGGTGCATGGATCCTATGGTAATGACTCGGGCTTAAGTATAACACGAGATATTTTCCCCCTAAGTACTTTTCCAAACAAAGCTCATCCCCCAGCATTTCCTCCATTGAATATACCTTTCCCTTAACGACGATATTTTTATCAGCGCGTATCTCCCCTGAATCCTCAAGAACACCGTCCACAGGACAAGCTACCGCAGAAGGAACTGCCGTAATTGGCCTGGCATCCGCCTTTAACTGCCTGGTAAATAGCTCGTGCAGGTTAGTATAAGCTTTTACCTCCTTACCAAATTCTTGTTGATTAAGGTTGAATGTTTTTACATAAAATAAAATTAAGGGCCTGCTCCAACGAGATTGGCTAAAATGCTTTAATAAACCTGATGAATACTGACCATTCGTCAGTTCAATAAGAACGCGATACAAAGACTGAAACAAATAAAACCACTCCAAATTGTAAAATTATTCTAAAAATCCCTTGCATAAATTGTGTTAAATAAAATATTATTATATAATAAATACTTATGTTTACTATATTTTGTTTTAATTTGTTTCATTTGAAAGGAGTGAAAAGATGTTTTTATTACACGCCCTAGATCAAACCATTAAAAAATTGAAAGCACAAACAGCAAATATACTTACTTTAATTAATTTATCCCTTGGTGGATTTGCGATAATTGCCGTAATGCACGGCCAATTGAATTTAAGCCTGCTATTAATTTTCCTGGCTGCCCTTGCAGATCGCTTTGACGGTATGGTTGCTCGGAAATTCAACATTGAATCGGAATTGGGTAAGCAACTTGATTCGATGTGTGACATCATATCCTTTGGCGTCGCACCAGCTCTATTATTATACCAAGGAATATTAATAGAATTCGGAGCACCTGGCACACTCTTCACGGTTTTCTATATTGGCTGTGGCGCATTTCGTCTCGCCCGCTTCAATATAAGCGAAAGCAATGGATATTTTACAGGAGTGCCAATTACGGTTGCGGGCTGCATCGCTACTTTAAGTTATCTAGCCATCCCGTATTTCCATCCGGTCTTTTTCTTATCCCTCATGATTATATTATCATTACTTATGGTCAGTCCATTTAAACTGAAGAAAGTTTAAATAAGAAAGGCGGATGTCCTATACCGGACATCCGCTTTTTTCATTCATATTCCATCCGAAAACCCATCTTAAGCTTTTCGGACTAGGGGGTCGGTCAAACGCAAGAATTCTTCTATATCCTCCATACAGGCATTGACCGCTTCTTCCCAAAAATCCCGGGTCTTCAAATCGACGCCTAAATGTTTTTCCGCCAAATCCTCGACCTTCATGGAACCGGTATCCTTTAATAGAGCGATATATTTTTCTTCGAATCCTGCTGGTTCTTTCAGGGCATTCGCGTATATGCCTAATGAGAATAAGTATCCGAATGTGTACGGAAAATTATAAAATGGTACACCTGTAATATAAAAATGGAGCTTTGAAGCCCAGAACGTTGGATTATAATCACTTAAAGCATCGCCATAAGCTTCTTTTTGTGCATCGACCATCAGTTCATTCAACCGTTCGGCACTGACATACCCTTGTTTCCTCTCATCATAAAACCTTGTTTCGAATAAGTAGCGGGCATGGATATTCATCAATAATGCCACGGACCGCTGAATTTTATCTTCTAAAAGCACCAGCTTTTCTTCCTCACTGGCCGCTTCCTTCACAGCTGCATCCGCAACGACCATTTCAGCAAAAGTAGAGGCCGTTTCAGCCACATTCATGGCATATGACCGATTCAATGGATGGATATCCCTCATCGCATATGAATGGAATGCATGTCCCAATTCATGGGCCAATGTCGATACATTGGATGGGGTACCCGAATACGTCATGAAAATTCTTGACTGCTTATTTAATGGAAAACCGGTGCAAAAACCGCCTGGTCTCTTACCTGGTCTGTCCTCCGCTTCAATCCAGCTGTCTTCAAAAGCTTTTTGGGTGAAGTTCGCTAATTGAGAGCCGAACTTAGAGAATTGCTGTATGATAAAGTCTGCACCTTCTTGATAATCCATTACTTTGGACTCTGCTGTAACAGCGAGCGGCGCATCCAAATCCGCCCAACTTAATTTATCCAAATCCAGTAACTCCGCTTTCCTTTCTAAAAACCTCACAAGCGGCTCCTTATGATCGGCAATTACATTCCACATGCTTTCGAGGGTTTCTTTTTTCATCCTCCCTATTTCAAGAGGCTCTTTCAAAATATCATCCCAGCCCCGTTTTTCATTCACACTGAGACGGAATCCAGCCAAGTGGTTCAAAGTCCGGGCAAAAAGGTCACTTTTTTCCTCCCAAGCCTGTTCCCATGCCGTAAATAATTCTTTCCGGTTCCTTTCATCAGGATCAGAAAATTTATTCGCCGCTTGGCCTACAGAAAGCTTTTCACCCTTATAAGGGATGGTCATTGAACCGACGATCGTATCATACATTTGGCTCCAACCTTCAAAACCGTCCATAGCCAATTGGGTGATTAATGATTCTTCCTTCACGGAAAGCTTTTCCTTTGCCTTTTCCCGACGTTCATTCAATACGAACTTCAATTCATTCAATGGTTCTTTTTCGAGGATTTTTTTAAAAAAAGCATCATCAAGCTGTATCAACTTTTCATCCAGCTTGCTTAACACCATTTTAAGTGAAGCGACTATCTTCATTTGTTTGATCCGCAGCTGACCAGCTTTTTTATCCTGCGCATTTTGCGCTTCCAGGCAGCCAATGAATGCACGTGCCTGCGTGGATTTCATATTTGTATTTTTAAAAAGATCAAATGCCTTAATTAAACTGCTCTCATCATTTCCTGCTGGATTGATATTGCTTACAAGTCGGTCTAATTCTTTTACCTCGTCGTTAATTTCATCTAAAAAAATCAGGAACTCCTTAGAAGAGCTTCCTCCTTTAAAAAAGATATCCAAATCCCACGTCAAAGAATATCCCATACTAAATTGCCCCCTTTTTATCATTAATCCCATTATAGAGGTAAATTCAATATTTTTCTAATTAAAATGAATTTTCAGTATTTTTTTAGAACATTTTTCTATATCCCAGATTAAAAGCATGTTATGATGAATATATTCTTTGGAAAGGGGTGGTTGATTCATATGAAATTCTTTATTCACATGTCTGCCATCATCCTGCTCCTTTGGACACTGCCCATACAGTTCCATCATCATGCACAGCAGCTAACCATTGAGGAACATACCGATGTTCACCATTGGGATAAGGCAGATAAGAAACAGCCTTTCGTGCCTACCTTTAGTTCCTGGCAGTCTCTTATCATTATTCTCTTTTTCGAATTTTCCATTTTAAGTTTTCTTTATTTTCACTCAAATCTTCGCCGACGATATCTCGGTCCTGTTTTTTTCCAGGCGAATTACGTAGCCTTACGCTCTGACATTTTATAAAAATAATAAAATGGAGGAGTGATTCATATGTGGTTTCGATTAATTATGGTAGGGGTATTTTCTTTAACCGCTTCACGTCTGTTCCTTTTTCAGGGAATCGAGATTTATCACGCATTTGCAGATATGATCAGAAATAAATATTAAAAAAAAGAGTGCGGGGAAATTTCCCCGCACTCTCTTTGCCTTTTACCATTCCTATCCTTTGGCTTTCTTTTCCTTCTCTTTTTCTGCTCTGTAAAATTCGTGGAACATCTTCATTAAGGCACGTTTTTCAATCCTTGATACATAACTGCGGGAAATGCCAAGCTCTTTAGCGATTTCCCTTTGGGTTTTTTCCTTTTTCAAATCCAGTCCGAACCTGCCTACAATGACTTCCTTTTCGCGTTCATCCAAAATATCAATATACTTTTTCACTTTTTCAATTTCCATATTGAGCTGAATCGTATCGATGACATCTTCCGATTCCGATTTCAGTACATCGATTAAACTGATTTCATTTCCTTCTTTATCTTGACCGATCGGATCATGCAGGGAAATATCTTTCTTCGTTTTCTTTGTCGCCCGTAAATGCATCAAGATCTCATTCTCAATGCATCGCGCCGCATATGTGGCCAGCTTCGTACCCTTCCCATCCGAATAACTCTCAATGGCCTTTATCAAACCAATTGTCCCAATCGAAATCAAATCCTCTGTATCTTCGCCCGTATTCTCGAATTTCTTGACGATATGGGCAACAAGCCTGAGATTATGCTCGATCAGGATGTTACGGGCATCACCGTCCCCCTCACTCATAAGCTTCAGATATTTCTTTTCATCCTGAGATGACAAGGGCTGGGGAAAAGCATTGTTTTTCACATAGGAAACGAATAAGTAAAATTCTTTGATAATATAGCCGACAACTGTAAGTATTCCGGGCATTGGCTTCATCCCCCGTTTCTTTGGCTTCCCTATTCATACCTATGCAACAGTGGGCTTGTTCGTGCCTGTCCCACTAAAAGAAATCACGAAAGTGTTAAATGTTCAAACCAGCCTGGATGAATTCCCAAACGAACGAAGGCAAATGTTCATATAATGATAGGGAATTTTTTAGGGAAAGGGGGTTTTTGCAATGGGATATAACTATGGACCATACGCATGCAGCTATGGTTATCCGGCTCCTGCGCCTTGTTATGCAGGGTCCGGTTACGGTTACTGCTATGGTTATGGCCTGTTTATTGTCCTCCTGATTTTATTGCTCATTTTCGGGTTTTGCTGGTTGCCGGGATGTGGATTTGGTTTTGGAGGATCAGGTTCGTGCTGCTGATTCAGGCAAAGAAAAAAACTCGGCCCGAGTGCCGAGTTTTCCATTTACATATTCATTTCCAACGTTGCAGTTCCGAGTTAAGCAGCGTCATAACCATTAATCACCATACCTTCACTTTATCATGTTTCCAATGGCCTTTTCCGCTGTACATATATATACAGACCATGACAATGCTTGGGTTCACCGGCAGATCCGTTAGCCGGTATCCTTCTCCTGCCAATAGCAACGCTTCTCTCCTTTTACGTATAACCAGTTCAACATATTAACCTCCACCTTTCTTAATTTTTTTTATGAGCGGGATACCAACCTCGTATATTTTTTAGAAAAAAGGACGATGCTTCAACGCTTTATCTAGATGTTCTTCTCGAATCTTGTGGATTCTCTCCTGTTGCAAACATTCCTCGGCAGTCATTTTTTTCATTTTAATCGTGATTGTGAAAAAAAGCATATTCAGTGTCATAATATCACCTCCTTTAAGGGAGCGGCCCAACAAAAAGGCATAAAAAGGCCGCAGAAAGTTACGTCCTCCTGCGGGATTTTTTAGAAAATATAAAAAGGCCGCAGGATAAAACACTTCTCCCTGCGGCCGCTATGTCTGAATGATTAATAAAGCCAAATTGCTTTAGAAATATTCCGCTTGGCACAGGTCGAATGTTATGTGATTGTCAATTGAAACGGACCGGCTAATAGTGACGACTCCATATAGATACAATGTCATTTTCTTCGACCTCCTTTGGAATATTTTTTATTACCTGGTAAGTATATCCATAAATCCGATTTTTGTAAACGGTTTTTGCCTATTTTTTTGAAATTTCCATCTTTTTCCCCATTTTCAAGGGCTATTATTACCTAAAGTGGCAAGTAGTATGATAAATTTGCCCCTATTGGGCAACAACTTTAGAAAAACAAAAAAACCTGATTCCATTAAAGAATCAGGTTTGCTTCTATTGTTGTAAAGAGTCTTGGTCATCCATTTCGGCCAGGATCTTTTTGTATTTTTTGGATAATGAGAAAAATACTATGGACATGCCCAGGAACATTATTGTCGCTCCCATATAGACATATGTGTCAATCATCGCTTTGTCGCCAGAGGGAAGGATGGTTCCTAAATAGAAGAACGAACCCACACATAACAAAGTGATCGCAAAATATTTAAAATCGACCATTTTCGAACGCAGCAATGCAACCGTTTGTTTTTTGCGGTTTTTCATACCATTCCACCTTCTTTCAAGCTAATAAGATATCGATATCTCATTCTACCATATTTATTCCAAATGACAGGGTGTAAATAATGGCAGCCAGCTATGAAGCGGCCCCTCTCCGATTATCCTTGCAGCGCTTGTTCCAAGTCTTCCAATAAGTCTTCAACATCTTCAAGACCTACTGAAATACGAATCAACCCATCCGTTATTCCAAGCTCTGCACGGCGCTCAGCGGGAATGGAAGCATGTGTCATCAAGGCCGGAATGGAAATTAAGCTCTCCACTGCCCCCAGACTTTCCGCAAGTGTAAAGAATTTCACTTTATTCAAAACGGATTCGGCTTTTTCGGCACTGCCGACATCAAATGAAACCATACCACCGAATCCACGCGATTGTTTTTTGGCAATATCATGATTTGGGTGGTTTTCAAGACCTGGGTAATAGATTTTCGAAACGTCTTTATGCCCGGATAGGAAACGGACGATTTCAGATGTATTTTTTTCATGTTCTTCCATCCTGATTCCCAGCGTTTTAATGCCTCGCATAAGCAACCATGAATCCTGGGGCCCTAGCACGCCTCCTGTAGAGTTTTGGATGAAATGAAGGTCATTGCCAAGATTCTCATCATTCACCACGACAAGACCCGCTACAACATCGCTGTGTCCCCCCAGGTACTTCGTAGCGCTATGAAGCACGATATCGGCTCCAAGTGAAAGCGGATTTTGCCAGTATGGCGTACTGAAGGTATTATCCACAATGGTGAGGATGCCGTTTTCTTTAGCTATTTTCGATACTTCTTCCAAATCGGTGATTTTCAATAATGGATTCGTCGGTGTTTCAATGAACAATGCCTTCGTATTGTCCTTTATCTCTTTTTCGATCGACTGTATGTCACTCGTATTGATGAACGTAGCTTCCACCCCGAAACGGTTAAGCACTTTAGTGATTACCCGGAAAGACCCTCCATAAACGTCATCTGTCATCAATACATGATCACCTTGACTGAACAGCATCATGACCGCGGTCATCGCTGCCATTCCTGATCCGAAGGCGAAACCTCTTTTTCCTTCTTCGAGATCCTTGATCAATTCTTCAAGGGCATGGCGGGTTGGGTTGCCCGTACGGGAATATTCATATCCCCGATGGTTCCCCGGACCATCCTGTTTATAGGTGCTCACTTGATAAATCGGCACCGAAACCGCTCCTGTTTTTTCATCACCAAAAATTCCGCCATGGATCAATTGTGTTTTCTTTCTCATTTTATATACCTCCCTGATAAATTTTTTTGCTTAAGTATCGTTCACTGGAATCCGGAAATATGACGACGATATTCGACCCCCGGGGAGCCTTTGCTGCTTCTTTCATGGCCGCTGCAAATGCCGCACCGGAAGAACTGCCGACAAGGAGGCCTTCTTTAATCGCCAATTCCTTTACCATATGGAAAGCGTCAAAATCGCTTACCGTATGGATTTGGTCAAAATACGTTTCATCCATATAGGCAGGTAAAAATTCCATCCCGATCCCCTCTGTTTTATGGGATCCCGCCTTGCCGCCGTTTAAAATCGATCCTTCTGGTTCGACTATGACCGTTTTGACAGCAGCGTCCTTTTCTTTTAAATATCGCGATGTTCCCATGAATGTCCCGCCCGTCCCGGCACCGGCTACAAACACATCCACATCGCCTTCCATCTGTTCCCATATTTCAGGTCCCAGCGTTTTATAATATGCATCAGGATTGGATGGGTTGGCGAACTGCTGGGGACAATATGATCCCGGAATTTCAGCCAGCAGCGCCTTTGCCTTTGCGATTGCTCCTGTCATTCCTTCCTCTGTCGGGGTCTGGATCACATTCGCTCCAAGGGCACGCATCAATTCCTGTTTCTCGGCACTGAATTTCTCCGGAACGCAAAATATCACGTCCACTCCACTGTTTATCGCAGCCAACGCCAAGCCAATCCCAGTATTTCCGGCAGTCGGTTCGATGATCGTCCCGCCCTTTTTCACCTTCCCTGTCTGTAACGCTTGGGCTAACAGTTCTTGACCAAGCCGATCCTTCACACTGCCTCCCGGATTAAAGTATTCGAGTTTGGCAAAGATACGGACCTCATCCGGAAGCGGGAAATGGGTGATTTCCATCATCGGCGTTTTCCCTATCAACTCATGAATGTTTTGAAAGACTTTCATATTCGGACACCCTTTCATAGTTATCCTACCAATTTAATAAGAATTATGCAATAAAGAATGATCAGCAGAAAGGCTTCCGCTGATCACTTACCATTCATTTCATTTTTTCAACCATTTTCAAAATCAGTGCCGCTGAATGAAGAGCCGCAGTTTCCAGGAATTTATCAAAGGAAATATTGGACTCTTTACCTGCGATATCCGAAAGGGAACGAATGATGACAAACGGTGTCTTGAATTGGAAGGCTACCTGTGCAATGGCTGCCGCTTCCATTTCCACCGCGTATAAATCAGAGAATTTCCCCCTGACGAATTCAACCCTGTCAGGATCATTCATGAAAGAATCCCCCGTCACGATCAACCCTTTTGCCACTTGTATATCCTCGATTTCTTTTGCTGCTTCTTCCGCTATTGCGAAAAGCTTCTCATCCGGAGTGAAAGCTGCAGGCAGCTGAGGGACTTGACCGTATTCATATCCGAAAATCGTCACATCGACATCATGGTGGCGTACTTCCGAGGAAATGACCACATCCCCTACATTAAGTGCTGGATGATAACCGCCGGCAGAGCCAGTATTGATGACCGCATCCGGTTTGAATTTTTCTAACAGGATCGCTGTGGACATTGCCGCATTCACTTTACCGATTCCCGATTTAAGCAAAATGACCTCGACACCATTCAGTGTGCCTGTATTGAACTCGGAACCGGCAATGGTCACCTGCTCCAAACCTTCCAATTTATCACGTAAAATCGTAACTTCTTCTTCCATTGCTCCGATTATGGCTACCTTCATTAGTAAAAACCTCTTCCTATAATTTTTCCGCCTCCATAATCCAGACAAATTGATTGCAGCGCTCGAAGTTCACTTTATATCCATTTACTTCAAGCACTTTTTCCAAAAAAGGAATCGTAGTATAATATTCCGTTTGCAAATCGTTTGCCAAATTATGAAAGCCTGCCTGCCTTGCATCTTGAATCGCTTGTTCATGCGCTTCCCTTGATTGATACATCGTATCCGCAAACACTATTTTACCACCAGTATTCAGTAACTTTCCATATTTGGCTATAGCTTTTTCTTTTTCTTCATCTGTTAAATGATGAAACGCGTACGTACTCACAATCGAATCAACCTGTTCCGGCTTCGGAAAATCGATAAAATCGCCATCCACAATTTCTGTTTCTCCGTCCAGCTTGCTTACCGCTATTTCCCTCATCGCGGGTGAAGGTTCTATTCCCGATACCTTCAGGCCTTTCTTCAAAAGCCTTTCCGTCAAATTCCCGGTACCTACTCCGAACTCCAGCACATGGCCATGAGCTCGATCTGTGACGCTGTTCAATATGTTATCATAATGTTTAAAAACCTCTTGATACTCAATATCGTGTCCACCAACCGTATCATCATACGATTTCGACCACTCTTCAAATAAATCTATAAATTCTCTGCCCATTTTTAATCACCTTTTATGATAAGATAATAAAACCTATAAGCATAATATGAAATAAACACAGAAACAGTTCTTGTTTTTTAGGCAAATCATTCATTCGGTTCAGATTCATCCAAAATGGTGTTAAACTAACAGTATCTGAATGTTGGAGGGGAACAGTCATGAGTTTTCAACTCGACTTAAACTTATTTGAAGATAAAATAGAATTTTTCGAGGCAGAAAGCATTAAGAATCTTGAAGAAAAAATCCAATCACAAATTGAAATCAATAAAGCGATCATGCTTCAGGTGGAATCCGTGTCACACCAAATGTATGTAAGTGAGGAAGGCAGACGTTTTTATAGTGCAGTCGTCCACTTTAAAGCAAAAAAGTGATCACCATGAAAAAACCCCCGAAAAGTGGAATTCCTTTCGGGGGTTTTCGTTTATACATTTTTGACCATTACCTTTTATCGTTTGTCTTCAGCTCTTCGACTTTTACAGGTTTCCAACCTGATCCGTCCACCCATTCAATATAAACGCGGTAGGTTTTAGGATTATCTCCTTCAGAAACGGTACCGATTGCCGTGCTGGGCGAACCGCCGTTTTGCAGCCACCATAGCTTCATGCTGCCTTCATCGATTCCAGCTCCGCTTGCTATGGCTTTACTCATTTCATTCCAATCGACCGAGCCCTTTTCAAAGCTTGTAGTGTGATCCCCGGATTGCTCAGTTCCTACTGGTTTCCAGCCCTCACTCGTATATGTTGCCGCAACATTGCCATCTCCGCTGCCTTCCACTTCCACAAGTTCGGCATCTCCCGCTTTTTCTGAATCTGCACCATCTTCAGCCTTCTGTTCTGCATCTTCCTCTGTTGCTTTACTATCTTCTTCTACTGCATCTTCTTCTTTTGCTTCACTATCTCCTACTGCGTCTTCCTTCTCTGAATCCGTTTCTTCCTCTTTCCCAGCAGGCTTGTCCGCTACTTTCCCCGAATCTGTATCGGCGATTTGCTTCGGTTCAGTCGTAGCTTTTTTTGTTTCGGTGCCATCATCACTTAAGAAAATCGTGACTGCGACAATGACGATTAAAATGGAAACGATGGTGATTGCAATATTATATATTTTATTTACTTTTCTTTTTTGATCTCTCTGATTAAAACGTGAGCCCAAGGTCCATTCCTCCCTTACCATTTCTTACTGACTCATTTTAACATGATTTAGCCAGAGATAGAAGGGAAGGGTTTCCTACACCTTTCGTCAATTCTCGCTTTTGTCCTGGTCCTTGGAGTACAGGACTTTTACAATATCTGAAAAAAGAGGCGTCATGCTGGAACTGTTTTCCTTCGTTTCAAAACTTACGGTAACAAGAGCATATTTGGGATCTTTATATGGAAAGTAGCCCGCAAACCATTTATTCAGCTGCCCCTTTTTGATATTGGTCTGAGCCGTTCCAGACTTGCCAGCGACCTCCACAGGCAAATCTCTCAAGGAAGCGCCCGTCCCTTTCTCTTCCGTCACGACCTTCCTAAGAAGATGCTGCATCTTCATCGTTGTATATGGAGACAGTGTATCACCGCCAATAGTTTGATTGGGAAAATCGACTACCGTCGTACTATTGTTAAATTCGACCTTGGAAACGGCTTTGACCTGTTCCTTCTTGCCGCCGCGGGCAATCGTTGCCATCATATTCGCTATCGCGAGCGGTGTCGTTTGGACATCCTGCTGGCCAATTGCTGTTTTGGCAATCATTTTAGGATCTTTTTTTAAATCGTCATCATGCCAGACCTTCCCGGTTTGTTCTTGATGCAATTGGGTGACTTCAGTGTGATAGACGTCCCCTTGCCAGCCCGATTCACCAACCAGCCCTAACATTTTTGCATATTTGTCCAAAAATTCCGGATCCTTCTCTGCTATTTCCTGTGACAATTCGGCAAACGTCCTGTTGCAGCTCTGGGCAAAGCTATTTTCAAAATTAAGCATGCCCAGTTCCCTCTGTTTATCCGTTTTGCCGTCTATCGTCAAATTACAATTAAATGTCCTGGTGGGACTAGCCGCTTCATAATCGATGGCCGCTGCTGCCGTGACCGTTTTAAAGACGGAACCCGGCGTTTTTTGAGTCAGCATCATATTGACGGCCCCTTCGCCATTCGGATCTTTTACATTAAGTGCCGGACGTGATACCATTGCGACGATTTCACTTTTTTCGATATCGATCAGTACGAGACCGCCTTTTTTTATCCCGCGTTCATCGACGAGCTTCTCCGCTTTCTCCTGAATTTCTTTATCGATCGTCGTCACGACCTTCACCGGGTAAAGCGGATTTGCAGGTTCCACATATTTAACATCTACACCGAACATTGGGCCTCCACTGGCGTCCACGTGAAAAACGAGCTTCGATTCCCCAGAGGAAAGCAAGAACTCATCGAAGGTCCTTTGCAGCCCCGTATTGCCTATTTTCGTTTCAGGAGATAAATTCATGTCCGGATAACGTTTTTTCTTTTCCGCATCTGATATATTCGTCGTTCCGATCAATTGCGCTGCAGGGGTTTGATCAGGATATAATTTCTCATTCACGGCAAAGACCCCGGGAATCTTCAATTCATTGATTGCCTTGGATTGACTGGACGTCAACTCTATCGGTTCATCTCCGCCAAATACGAATGGTTCATCCGCTTGTTCTATCGCCCGTTTTAACTCCGCTTCCGATTTGCCTATTATCGAGGCCACTTCATCTATGGGCCATGTCATTTTTTTTAAAAATGGAAATAGGACGAGCGTCGGGATTTCTTCATGTGCAAGCGGTTCTCCATTTCTGTCATAAAACTTTCCGCGTCCATCATCAATCTTTAATATTTGTGAACGCTGATTTACGCTTGCTTCTAACAGGTTCACATCATGCTTTGAAAAAGATTCTGTCGATACAAGTTGGATATAGGCAAGCCTGCCTAAGAGCATCAGCATGAAAGTGGTCAAAAAAACAGCCAGCAACCTCATTCGTTTCTTTTTCATAAAATACACCTCGTAACCATTGTTGACGAGGTGCAAATTTTTAAACAATTATGAACAAATTTAACGCGGCACTTTTCCGATAAAAAAGAGGATGCCCCATGGACACCCTCTTTTGCTTTTATTTAGTCGATGGATACGATCTTCACGCTCATTTCGCCGCCAGGTGTCATGATCGATACCTTGTCGCCGACCCTTTTCCCTATCAGGCTTTTCGCGATCGGGGAATCATTGGAGATTTTCCCTTCGAATGGGTCCGCTTCAACGCTTCCTACGATGGAATATGTTTCTTCGTCACCATTTGGAAGTTCTACGAATGTTACCGACTTCCCTAGTGAAACTGTATCTGTATTCGAATCATTGCCTTCAATGATTTTTGCATTACGGATCATGTTTTCGATTGTTGTAATGCGTCCTTCAACGAAAGCCTGCTCTTCTTTTGCGGAATCGTACTCTGAGTTCTCGGAAAGGTCCCCAAAACTGCGGGCGATTTTGATTCTTTCCACCACTTCTTTACGTTTAACCGTTTTTAACTGTTCCAGTTCCTGTTCAAGCTTTAACTTACCTTCTTTAGTCATTGGATATTCTTTTTCAATTGCCAAAACCCTTCACTCCTTCAAATTCTTTACAGCAAGCTTTCGCTGTGACAAGTTTATGTACTATATAGTGCTTAACCCTGAAATCGAGTCAAAATATATAATTGCGCGACTTAAAAAGTACACGCTTCGATACTAAGAAACAATCCGTTCCTTAGTATATAAACCGACTGCGGTGAGCAGCCGGTTCGTTCTGTATCAAGAATAGAGTATTGCGTTTTCCAACATTTGTCCAGTCTTTCCCAATAAATAAATGGGATTATTTAAATAAACGGAGGAAAATGGCACCTATCATTATTTATGCTATGTTATTACAAAAAAGACTTTTGTTCAAGGATTGTTTGAATTTTTGTCACCATAAGGTCAATCGCCACATGGTTCTGACCGCCTTCTGGTATGATGATGTCGGCATAACGCTTCGTCGGTTCTATGAACTGATTATGCATCGGACGGACGACACTGATGTATTGCTCGATGACGGAATCTATGGATCGGCCGCGTTCTTTAATATCACGGGTCATCCGACGAAGGATCCGCAAGTCTGCGTCCGTATCAACATAAAGCTTCATATCCATCAGGTCCCGGAGGCGCTCATCCTCCAGCACAAGAATCCCTTCAAGGATGATGACATCCTGAGGCTCAACTGTGATGACTTCTTCTGAACGCGTATGGATCGAATAATCATAAACCGGTTTTTCTATCGTTTCATAACGCAGCAATGCGTTAATGTGATCGATTAGCAAATCATTATCAAATGCAAGCGGATGATCATAGTTCGTTTTCAAGCGCTCTTCAAAAGGCAGATGACTTTGATCTTTATAGTAATAATCTTGTTCGATCATCAAGATGGAATGTCCTTGAAAGAATTCAAAAATGGAACGGGTAACACTTGTTTTACCTGATCCCGACCCTCCGGTAACTCCGATGACCACTGGTTTCTTTCTTGTCATATCAATTCTCCTTCCGCATCATATTGTTCACATGAACTCTATTATCTACTTGAATGCGGACAATTTGAAGCGGATGGCGGGCTGCCTCCAGCTCCTTACCTGACTCATCCCAGATCGTACCGATTTTTTGAGTGAAGTTTTCGATTTCCGGTCCAAAAAACTCCACTTCATCCCCAGGCTTGAAGAAATTACGTTGCTGCATGGTAACGATTTTAGTTTCCTCGTTGTAATCAAGCACCAATCCTGCGAAGTCGAAGCGAGTCTTTACGGTATGATTCCCGAACATTTGCTGTTTATACCCAGGAATTTCCCCTTCCATGAACGATGATGCCGTCTCACGGTTCGCACATTTATCAAGCTCTTCCAGCCATTCTTGTTTAATCTTGAAATTGTCAGGATCGGCACAATACGCATCAATCACTTTACGATAGACGCTGACAACTGTTGCAATATAATGAATCGATTTCATTCTTCCTTCGACTTTTAAGCTGTCTATGCCAATTTCAATCATGCCTGGCAGTGATTCAATCAGCTTCAAGTCTTTTGGACTCATTGCGAATGGAGCATCTTCTTTATCGAATAAAGCCTTTTCCCCGTCTTGATCCAACTCATATAAATCATAATCCCAACGGCAAGACTGACAGCAGCCGCCGCGGTTCGAATCACGTGCCGTCATATGGTTTGAAAGGGTGCAGCGTCCAGAATAGGCAATGCACATGGCCCCATGAACGAAAGCCTCGATTTCGATATCGACCTTCTCCTTCATTTCACGGATTTCATCAGCACTCGTCTCACGTGCCAAAACAACACGCTCCAAGCCTTCTTCTTTCCAATACTGAACAGCCTTCCAGTTCGATAGCGATTGCTGCGTGCTTAAATGGATCTCGACGTTCGGAGCGACCCTTTTACATGTTTCAATGATTAATGGATCGGCGACGATGATACCATGAACCCCAGCCTCCTGAAGACCTTCCAGGTATTCATCCAGACCATCGATATTTTCATTATGCGCGAAGATATTTGTGGTTACATATACTTTAGCTCCATACTTATTAGCGAATTCGACGCCTTCCTTCATTTCCTCAAACGTGAAGTTGCCGGCATTGGAACGAAGACCATATTCCTGACCGCCAATGAACACGGCATCCGCACCGTAATGGACGGCAATTTTTAATTTTTCAAGGTTGCCGGCCGGAGCTAGCAATTCCGGTTTTTTTACAATGACTCTCTTTCCATCAATGATCTTGGAAATTTTATCAGCAATAGCATTCAAGGCTATTCCTCCTCTTTCTCTTACCCTTTTCTTTAATAAACCGATTCTTTAAAGAAGAACCCGGTATCCAACTCACGGTTATCCGGCTGAATCGCTTTGACTTTTTCAAAAAGTTCCGATTTCACATCATCATAGCGGTCAGGGTCTTCAGCACATACGTCAATCGCTTCCCGATATAACTTTGTCATTTCAATGATATATTCCGGTGTTTGTAATAATCCTTCGATTTTCAGTGAATCGATTTCCGCTTCAATCAATTCCTGAAGTTCATCGATCATGCACATATCATTCGGACTCATGATATGTGTACCATTTTCATCTTCATAAATCGGATATTTATTTTCACGTTCCTTATCATGCAAGAACATATTTCTATGTTCCTTCCGATTTTCCACTTCCAATGCCTTGCCTTGGTATTCAAAGTAATTACCAAGAAGCGTACGTTTCGATTGGAACATGCATGTCATGCCATGCACTTGGACTTCAATCTCCACTTCGGCATTTTCCTTCATTTCCACTATCTCGTCCAGACTTATCTCACGGGCAGCAACGGCACGGACAGCACCGCGTTTCCCCCAATAATTACATGTGTACCAGTTCGTTACCGTCATCTCTGTATTCCAGTGCAGGGGCATTTCAGGTGCCACGGCACGGACAGCCATCAAGACTGCGGGATCACCGAATATGATCCGGTCGGCACCAGCCTCTTTAAGGAATGTGACATACCCTTCAAGCTCGTCCACTTTTTCATTATGGAAAATGGCGTTCATGGATACGTACACTTTCTTGCCCGCGGCATGTGCAAGCTCAATCGCCTTCTCTACATCTTCACGTTTGAACTCCCCTGCCAGCCTTAGCGCATAACGTTGTTCGCCAATGACGAAGGCGTCAGCGCCAGCATCGATGAGTTCTGTTATATGGTCGACACTTGTCGGAGTCACAAGTAATTCAGGCTTTTTCATTTTTGTCACCTCTATGTTTACTAATGGCCACACCATCACCAATCGGCAAAATTACGGTATCGAAGTTGGGATGGTCATGTAACCAGATGTTAAAGTCCCTGATTTTTTTAATAAGAGCTCGCTTTCTTCTCGTCATTTCCATTTCTTCAATGTTTTCGGCAACCAAGCCTTTGAATAAAACATTATCAGTAATGATAATGCCAGCACCAGCAAGGAATGGTTCAAACAGTTCAAAGAACCGCTTGTACTGCCCTTTAGCTGCATCAACGAAGATGATATCAAACGGACCATGTTCCATCACTTTCGGTCCCGCTTCAAGGGCATCCCCTTCAATGAGGGTGATCCTTTCCGACAGTCCCGCTTTCTCGAAGTTAGCCCTTGCCTGCTCAATACGGGCTTCATTCCGTTCAAGTGTGACGATTCGAGCTTCCGGAAGGGTCTCAGCCATCCTAATGGCCGAATAGCCAATTGCCGAACCTACTTCCAATATCCTCTTTGGCTGATGAAGCCTTAAAATCTGAAGCAGCACCTCAATGCCTTCGGGCTCCATGATCGGCACATTATTTTCCATCGCAAAATCTTCCAACTCCTTAAGCAAACCCGTACGCTCCGGAATTAAGGAATGAAGATATTGTTCTATTTTTCCGTTCAAAACGTTTCCTCCATTTATAAGGAAAACAAAAGCGCTTGGTCAGTAACATGAAAAAACTGATTGGACAATTTCTTCACAAGGAGCTGAAACAAGTATGCTTGACGATCTACATTTCCTTATCTTTCAAAATAAAACCCGGCATTCGCCGAGTTACGTCACCGATAAGAATCGGATCAAAAATTCACTTGTACTATTCTATCATAAAAACAAGGGGAAAGTAATATCTCTCCCCCCACAGTCTCATTGCTATTTTTTATTTATTTATTGGAAATATGCTCTGCCTTTTTGTTATTGTGGTCATCCAAGGTCTTGGAGTAAAGGACTTCCCCTTCAGGTGTAGCCAAAAAGTACAGATAATCCGTTTTCTCAGGTTTCAGTACCGCATCGATCGATGTCGTTCCGGCATTGGCAATCGGTCCTGGCGGCAGCCCCTTGTTCTTATACGTATTATAAGGGGATTTCACCTCAAGGTCTTTATAATACACCCTGCTCTTATGTGAACCCTTCGCATACAAAACGGTCGGATCAGTTTGAAGCGGCATACCTTCCTCAATACGATTGTAAAAGACAGAAGCTATTTTTCCGCGATCGACTTGCGCCGTCGCCTCTTCTTCGACAAGCGAGGCGAAGGTCAGCATCTGGTGTACGGAATAATCGTTCTTGTCCATTTGGCTCTCGTAAGCCTGCAATGTTTCTTCGGTTTTCTTCAGCATCTCGATGACGATCGATTCCAGGGTCGGCTTTTCCTCATAAAAGTCATAAGTAGCCGGGAAAAGGTACCCTTCAAGCGGATATAAAACCTTTTCATTTTCAATTTCCGAGGTCAAGAGCTGCGGAAATTTCTCTTGCATGGTATTTACGAACTTTTTATCATTCAATTTCTTAAAGACCTTTTTCGGATCTTCACCCGTCTTCACTGCGATGATATCAGCAATTTGGATAAGCTGCTTTCCTTCAGGAATGGTTATCTTCATTGCAGCTTCCTTCATGAGTTTTCCGGTTTTGATGCTTGTGACGATATCTTCAATTGGCATGGAAGGTGATAATTTATACTCCCCTGCCTGAAAACCGGATTCATTGCGGAATTTAATATAATATTTGAATACGCGTGCGTCCTTGATTATTCCCTGCTCTTCAAGCAGCGTTGAAATTCCGTTAACGGAAGAACCGATTGGGATTTTCACTTTCTTGATGGTATCATCATCCGGATCGACTGGTTTCATGGCTGAGTTGATATATAAAAAGCCCACAAGACCAACTATCCCAATTAGTAAAATAAGCGAAGCTACCGTAATCATGATGATTTTACGAACCAGCTTGGCTTCTCCTTGCTGTTCTAACAATTTCATTCGGATATGTTCCTTTTTAGATAATTTTTTATCTTTTTCATCCATTTTCATTCCCCCTGCAAACTCACACCAACTACAGCAATGGTTTCTAGATGATGCTTTCTCTAATTAATCTTTGCTTCGAACATTATACTAAAATCAACAAATAATTACATGTTTTTTGCAAAACTACATTGATCAATACTCTATTTATGGCAAAAATGCACTAGTTTTGTCAATATACAGGTGTAATTTAATAGGAAAATAGTGATATCTTTGTCTACAGTTTTTTTGAGGGTATGTTGATTTTCACTCCAGGCACTCACTTTGACGCGTTTTTCCCGCAGGAGTCTCGCACCTT
>NZ_VHIK01000035.1:0-42560 GCF_006680105.1 Bacillus sp. B4EP4a | reverse complement strand
CATAGTAAGAAGTCAATAGTTATTTCTTTCAGCAATCTGCCGAAAGTGATGAAGTTTTTCGTTTGTCTTAGTTGGTGCTTATTTATATTAATCCCATTTCACTTTAATGTCAATGCCTTTTTCTCCATTTCTTATATTTATATCTTGCACCGGTTATAAGCTTCTTCAATTTATCAAAAATTCCAAGACAGTACTTATATAATAGAAAGAATGGCAACGATACATGGAATAGACCTACTAAGTATCTTTATCCTTTTTTAATGCCTCTTAATGACAATGAATTTTGGAATATAACCAAGTTGACTTCACAATTTTCATTATGCTATTATATAACCAAGTAAAATAATCGGAATAGTTAATTTTATTTATAAACTTTCTTTCAATAAAACTTAGCTAATTTAAAGGAGATGGGAATATGACAGCAGCAATGGTAATACCAGGTGCGGAATCTTTTTTCATACCCGGCAATTCTATCGGCATTCTTATTTGCCATGGTTTTAATGGAACGCCACAAAGCGTAAGGTATTTAGGTGAAAAATTCGCCGCCAAAGGCTTCACTGTCTTCGCTCCTCGACTGACGGGCCACGGAACGGATGAATATGAAATGGAAACGAGTCATTATCAGGAATGGATACAAGATGTTGAAATGGCTTATGCAAAATTAAAGCGAACCTGCACCCATGTATTCGCCATCGGACAATCAATGGGAGGCGCCCTTGTTCTCGATTTAGCGACAAAAGTGGCTTGTGATGGAATTCTCACCATCAATGCCGCTCTCCAAGTTCCTGAATATGAAAAACATCGTAAACAATCGGTTCCGCGCTTCGTTCCTGAAGGCAAGCCTGACATAAAAGACGATACAACTAAAGAAATCACATATGACCAAGTTCCGGCAAAAGCAATTAATCAATTGCTCGATATAATGGAACATACCAGTCAAAAACTAGTAGACGTTGCATGCCCGATACTTATCTTCCATTCTCCAGAAGATCACGTTGTACCAGACTCGTGCTCCTATCAGATTTACGATACTGTCATGTCCGGTGATAAGGAGATGGCGCCCCTTGAAAATTCATATCATGTGGCCTCGTTGGATCATGACAAAGATCATATCATTGATCGGTCATATCAGTTCATTCAAAGGTTAAGCAAAAGGGCAATAATCGCTTCTTAAACTCCTTTCTCCATAAAAATCAGGTTTACCCATACATTTCATGGGTATATATAGCATATAAAGAAAAAGGAGGTAACATAATGAGCGGTTTATCAGACAAAGTAAAAAGTGCTGTAAATAAAGTTAAAGGTGAAACGAAAGACCAAGTCGGAAACGCGAAAAATGATCCTCACTTACAAGCAGAAGGTAAAGTCGACAAATTAAAAGGCAATCTCCAAGATGGCATTAGTAAATTGAAAAATGACCGTTAATTGCAAATAACCGAATAGAGGATTCTCTCTCTAAACGAACATTCTCATTTCATATAAAAGTGACCCCCCTTTTATAGAGAAGAGGCGGCAGATAATCTGCCGCCTCTTCCTTCTTCAATTTGCTTGAATAACAACAACACACATATCATCAGGTTGATCTTGCTGCATTTCCGGGGACATTAAAAAATCGATAGGGGGAGATTCTTTACAATCAAACCATCTCGTCGAGACCGCTTCTTTTATTTGGTCGAGCCCTTCCGTCCCTTCTCGATCTATTGCTTCCATGACTCCATCCGTAAATAGCATAATCTGAATCTTCTCTTCATAATGAATGACGGATTTCTCTATTTTCATTTCGGTGAAGAACCCAACAGGACATGCCCCTTTTGAAAGTGAGGCCACTTTTCCATTGTCCATTAAAGCAAATCCCGGAGGATGTCCGGCATTCACATATTCCACTGTCTTTTGCTCTGTATCAATGATCATATAAATCGCGGTAAAATAATAATGCACTTGATTATCTTCTTTATTAAGGGTACTCATCCAGCGATTCATTTCGTTTATTACTGCCACTGGATCTGTATGTGTCCTGATGGCATCCCTCAATACGGAGGAAATGAACATGCACACAAGTGAGGCGGATATACCATGCCCCATCATATCCAACAGGATGATCCCATACCGATTTTCATCGATGCGGTGCCAATAGTACATATCCCCTGCTAATTTATTCGCAGGTAAGTATGATGCCCTTATAGTTAAGTGGTCATTTATAATGGGTTCACTTAATAAGCTGCTTTGAACCTGCATGGAAAGATCCAATTCATTGCGGATTTTTTCATCCTGCATTTTATGCCAATCTTTTTCATATTTAAGTCTTAACCCTACGCGAATCCTCGCAAGTAAATCTATTTTATTGATAGGCTTCATTATATAATCAATTCCACCAACATCAAGTGCCTCGGCCACCTTATTTGAATCTTCAAGGGCGGTTACAAAAATGACGGGTATATCTCTAAGGTGTGGAATACTTTGAAGTCTCCTGCACGCCTCTATCCCATCGATCTCCGGCATCATGATATCAAGCAGAATGATATCAACTGAAGTCTCTTTAGGTTGCGGACTATCCACCTGTAAATATTCAAACATCTCAACAGCTGAAGTTAATGATAGAAAATCCGTATAGCCAGCTCGTTTTAGAATTTTCTCTATAACGAAAAGGTTAACCTGGTTATCATCTACGATTAAAATCGTCATTCTTTCATTCCCCTTTTGGCTTATATCGAGCGGCAACATTTATCTTCATTATATGGATCGGTACGTTCTAAAACTCCCTTAAATATTATAACGAAGTTCAGTCTCATTAAATAATAATAAACCATGGCAGCGATTTTACATGGAGACCAACTCATTTTATATACCCCTTCTTCCGATACCTTAAACATAGAAATGCAAAAAAAGTGAAAAATAATGCACTAAATTAAAAAGAAAGAGTCCGCTTATATGCGAACTCTTTCTTTTTACAATTTCCGATAAATTCTTTCCTTTGAGTCAAAGTCCTCATAATCTTCCGAAAAGGATGATGTATGAAGTGTTTCCTTGCTGCCAACCGCAAGGAAGCCGTCTTTACAAAGACTGTCATAAAACAACTGATTAACATAGGTCTGTAATTCACCGGTAAAGTAAATCATCACATTCCGGCACATGATAATATGAAACTCATTGAACGAACCATCAGTAACTAAATTATGCTGGAAAAATACAATGTTTTTAAGGAGATCCGAATCAAGATAAGCATTTTGATAATCGGTTGTATAATACTCCGAAAATTCCTGGTTACCTCCAGCTTGCAAGTAGTTTTTCGTATAAGACTGCATTCTATTTAAAGGTAATATCCCTTTTTCCGCATGACGGAGAACTTCATCATTCATATCAGTGGCATAAATCCTCGCCTTATCATAAAGTCCTTCTTCCTTGAGGATGATCGCCATGGAAAAGGCTTCTTCACCGGTCGAACATCCCGCATGCCAAATTCTGATTTCAGGAAGTTTTTTCAGGAGCGGTACAATATTTAAACGAAAGGCTTTAAAGAAATCCGGATCGCGAAACATTTCGGTGACATTTATTGAAAAATCCTTCAAAAGCTTCTCAACATACCCTTTTTCATATAAAACCATTTCAATCATTCCGCTAATCCTGCGAACATGGTCCAGTCTCATTCTATTTTCAACTCTTCTTTTTATTGAAGAACGCATATATTTGCGAAAGTCAAAGCCAGAAACGGAATAAATGGCCTCTAACAATAATTCGATTTCTAAATCTTCTCTTTCCTCAATCGTTAAAGTATCCTTCATGCAAAACCTTCCTTACCCGTACTATCAATCAATTAGTTAGCCATACTCTTAGGACGGATAGCAGCTGATCCAATTTCAACGGCTTGCTGACATAATCCGAGGCGCCGGCCTTCAGGCATTTTTCCCTATCGCCTTTCATCGCTTTCGCAGTTAGCGCGATGATTGGGAGTTCCTCGAACTTACTTTGCTCGCGAATTCTGGTCATCGTTTCGTAACCGTCCATGCCTGGCATCATGATATCCATCAAAATAACATCTATATCGTTTCCTTTTTCAAGGAGTTCCAAACATTCATAGCCGTTTTCAGCTGTAAGGATTTCCATCCCCTCATGCTTCAGCGCATTTTTCAGAGCAAATATATTACGGTGATCATCATCGACGACCAGTACTGTTTTATTGCAGAATGGTTTGACCTTATTCTGATTTTCTTCATCCATTATAACTACATCCGATTCTCCTTGACCGCCAAAAGGCGCTTCAGAATCATCGTGGTTAGCTGCTGCCACTTCTGGAGAAGCAGCTATTGCTTCGCCGACATTTTTGAAGCCCTCTGGCATGCTTGGAATAAAGAAAGTAAAGGTACTGCCTTGCCCTTCTTCACTATCTACAATGACCCAGCCTCCCAGAAGTTTGGCAAACTCCCGGCAAATCGATAGCCCTAGGCCCGTACCGCCATATTTTCTCATTGTAGCTCCGTCACCTTGCTGAAACGCTTCAAAGATAAGTTTTTGCTTTTCTTTTGAAATTCCGATGCCCGTATCCGTCACCTTAATTTCAACCCAATTGCTAGCTCCTTTTGTCTGTATCCATTGTGCTACATTTTCTTCATCAGCTTTTTGGATTTGAACAGACACAGAACCTTTTTCCGTGAATTTAAATGCATTGGATAACAGGTTTTTCAAAATTTGCTGGAAGCGCTGTTCATCCGTAAAGAAAATATCCGGAACGTTTTTACTTTTTTCTATTATAAAGTCAATGTTCTTTTTCTTCGCTACATGATCGAAGTTACGGTGCAATAACTCAGGAAGTTCACTCAAATTCATTTCGCCAAAGACCACTTCAAGCTTTCCGACTTCAACTTTTGATAAATCCAAAATGTCATTAATCAACGTTAATAAGTCTTGGCCCGATGAATTAATGACACGAGCGAATTCCTGTTGCTCTTCATTTAATTTACTATCATTTGGATCTGAAAGCATTTCAGATAAAATCAGAATACTATTGAGCGGTGTCCGCAATTCATGGGACATATTTGCCATAAACTCCGATTTGTATTTTGAACTTAACTTTAATTCTTCCGCCTGTTTTTCAAGATTTTGTTTTGCGACTTGAAGCTCTTTCGATTTTTCTTCGGTTTCACGATTTCTCTCTTCTAATTGTTCATTGATCATTCGCAACTCTTCAGCCTGTGTTTGCAGTTCCTCCGATTGGGCTTGCATTTCCTCTGACTGTGACTGCAATTCTTCCGATTGAGCCTGTAACTCTTCGGTCTGTGCTTGTGATTCTTTCAATAAACGCTCTATTTCCATCCGGCCCTCTACATTATTAATCGTGATGCCTAGAGTATCAAGAACCTGGTTTAGGAAAGATTTTTGCAACTTCGTAAAAGTCTCCAAACTTGCCAGTTCAACCATCGCCACAACTTCTTCCTCAAAAACGACTGGCGCAATGACAATGCTTTTCGGATTGACTTCCCCTAATCCTGTCGTTACCAATTGAAAATCTTCAGGGATATCGTCAATGACTTTGGATTTCTTTTCAAGGGCACATTGTCCGATCAACCCTTCGCCAAGACGGAATTCACGTCTGCCCGAATCTTCGCCATCTCCAGCAAAGCTGGCAAGCTTCACAAAACGCATATCCACACCCTCACCCCGTTTGACGTAAAAAGCTCCAATTGAAGCCCCCATCATCGGTGCAAGTCTTGTAATGAACCGGTCAGCCAGAACTTCCACATCAACAATGCGCTGATACATGGTAGCTATATCTGCAACACGGGTCTGGATCCAGTTCTGTTCACTGATCTTTTCGGTGAAATCTTTCTCTTTTCGATTATAGTCTTCAAGCGATTCCGCCATATCATTGAACGATCTCGCTATATCACCAATTTCATCAGTAGTCCGAACCGGAACTCTTGGTATGACCGATAAATTTTTAAAATCGATATTTTTGATGACATTCGTAATCGATTGCAGATCTTTCGAAGTACTGCGAATCATCCAAACAACCGTTACGGAAATAACCAAAATGCTGAGAATAACCGCAAAAATCACAAAGCCGATCATATCTTCATAGGTTTGTTTCGAATTACTTAATGTATCTTTCATGACACCTTCTTGGTAATCCTTAAATTCATCCATCGTACTGATGACTTTCGTTCGTTTTTCCCTCTGGTCATCCATCAGGCTTGTTAGATCCGAAGAGTTTCCCGACTTTATCTTTTGGATGATCTCAGCCTCCGTTATGGAGTAAGAAGCATATTGAGTCTCGAACTCTTTCAATAATTGCTTTGCTTTCGCCTTATTTAACGAACCTGATAACCCAGCAATTTTTGATTCAATCAAACTATGATTCTCATTGATGATTTCGAGGCTCTCTGCTCTTTCTTCTTTGTTTGCATCATTAGCTGCAAACAGGATCTCACGGTCCGACCTGGAAAAAAGCTGACGGATTTCCATCGAATCTTGAACTTTTTCATAGCGATTTTCAACTATCTCAGTCATGCTGCTCTTTAAATTGTTAAGCGTAACCATCATGAAAGAAAGTAAAATAGCCAAGAAAAACAAGATTAAACCAAATCCCAACATTTGCTTCTTCTTAAAACCCATTTTCCCGCCCACCTTCGATACTTATTTATACCAGCCAAAAATAAACGGCATTGCAAAGTAAATCTTAATACTATCATTAGTATTACTTTTATTCTTTGACACATTAAAATGATATATAGATAGATTCATTGCTCAAAGTCAATTTTAACATTTTCCAAGCTAAAATGGTTCCCTACAGCGTAATTTTCAAGGAATTCCTTTTCCAATTAAGTAACAGTCTGCTTTAACCATTGTTATAATTGTCATTGTTCGAACGAAGGAGCATTAATAAAAGCCGAAAGTTTCCACTTTCGGCTCTTGTTGTGATCCTGTTTATTTAATCTTCTTCACTTCAACATATAAAACATGGTGGCCGTCCATTTCCTTTACAGTAAATTCATATCCGGCGTATTCGATTTTATCCCCGACAGCAATCTCAAATCTGCCTGTCAGGAACCATCCTCCCAATGTATCGATATCTTCCTCCGGCAAATCGATCGCAAGGGTATCATTGACATCTTCAACCAATGTTTTAGCGTCGAATACATAATGCCCTTCATCAATCTTTTGAATGAGCGGACGTTCATCCTGGTCAAATTCATCACGGATTTCCCCAACGATTTCTTCAAGGATGTCTTCAACCGTAACAAGACCGGCCGTTCCGCCATATTCATCAGTCAAAACTGCCATATGGATCCGTTCCTTCTGCATTTTCAGCAGCAAATCATGAATGGCGATCGTTTCAAGAACACGTATGATGGGTGTTACAAAGGAATCCACCGTCAAAGCTGTTACATTATCTTCTGTAATCGTCGCTGTATAAAGCCGCTTGATATTGACCATTCCCACGACATTATCTTTATCGCCGTCTATGACCGGATACCTTGTGTATTGTTCTTCTTGAATAAGTTCAACAACTTCCAATAATGGCATGCCTTTTTCGATAACGGTCATTTCCGTACGCGGAACCATGATTTCATTGGCAATACGCTCATCAAATTCAAATATCTGATTTACATATTTGTATTCCGATTGGTTGATCTCACCGCTTTTATAGCTTTCCGATAAAATGATGCGCAGCTCTTCTTCAGAATGGGCCATTTCTGACTCAGATGCTGGCTTTAATCCGAAAATGCCAGTCAGAAGACGCGCAGAACCATTCAGTAACCAAATGAATGGGTATAAAATGCGGTAGAAGAGAATTAACGGCTTTGCAAAAAGCAAGGTTACCTCTTCAGCCTTTTGAATGGCAACCGTTTTCGGTGCCAATTCACCGATTACAACATGAAGGAATGTTACGGAACCGAACGCGATCAGGAACGAGATGATGTGACTTACGGATTCCTCTAATCCCCATTTAGTGAACAATGGTTTTAAGATCGCCTCGACCGTCGGTTCACCCAGCACCCCCAAACCTAAGGCGGTTACTGTAATCCCCAATTGACAGGCAGATAAGTACTCATCGATATGCGTTGTCACTTTCTTGGCTGCGAGGGCATTTCTATGCCCTTCTTCAATCAATTGATTGATTCGGGAACTTCTGACTTTCACGATTGCAAATTCCGATGCAACGAAAAATGCGGTTAATGCTATTAATACAGCTACTGCTAATAACTTTATAAAAATCTCCAATATGTGCGGGTTCGCCATATAGTGCCAATCCTTCTGACCTTCGGATTAGACATGTACGGCTTAATCCCAAGCACCTCCTGTATAAATGGTTATTGTCGTTTCAAAATGCGATTTTTGCCTTATAACATGAACCAAAACCATTTAGCCTATATCGTTAATATGCACCTTCGTGCATAAAACTATAGAGATAAATTTTAATCATACAAGCAACAATAATAATGATTGGATCAAGGCCATGCTTTCACGGGACACCTGCTTTTTTAGAAGAAGCTCACTTTTTCCGTCCTTTTCAATCAAGCTGATGAATTCCTGAAGTTCCTCGTTCAGGCCATCCATTTTATTCTTGAGTTGAAGACCTTTTTCCTCAATTGCTGACGCGGCTTCCATTTCCTTTTTAAGTAGTTCTTTAATATCTTCCAATGAAAGGTTTTCTCTTTTGTATCCTTCGATACGGCGGAGCCTTTCAAGTTCACCGACTGAATAATAACGGTAATTAGAGGCGGAACGTTCTGCTTTAAGCAAGCCTAGGTTCGTATAATAATCTACGGTTCGTTTCGTAACGTTCGCCATTTCCGCCAACTCGCCAATTTTTAAAGTCTCGTTCCCAACATAACCCCCCCTAACCGTCACGTGATGGTTTGACAAACAAAAAGTATGTCTTTTCCTCCATGACGTTTTATTCTATTCCATAATCGTACATTATTTTAATTGAAATGAAAAATATTTATTACCCTCTTTTTACCCTTTAATGGAAAAACAAAAACCGATTAATTGAATAATCGGTTTAATTTTATAATTTAATCCACGGATTTATTTTTTTGTTTTAACTGAGAATTGATTGCTCAATATCTTAGGACCGCATTGGCATAGGGAAGAATGCTTTAGCTTTTTTATTGGTGTTCCGCATGTTTCACAGACTTTTGCTACCATTTATACTGTCCTCCTTACTTTAATTGCTTGTTATATATATTATACTACTTTTATAATGATAATCAATACTAAATTAAAATAATTATAAACAAGGGGAGTTTTTGACTTTATTTTATTAGCTTTTCAATTCACAAGTAATTATAATAAAGATGAAATATCATAAAACACATAAGGAAGGTTGGTATTAGTATGACGAGTGAAATCCGTTCCATTCCCCGTCCCTTAGTACGAACGAATCAATGGGTCATTTTGTTAAGCGTAGCCACCGCCTTATTAACGGGACAAATATGGATATTAGTGATTCCTTTAACAGCAGGACTTTTGGGTCTTCTCTTTAATTTCAATCCAGTGATGCGTCTCGCCAAGCTCTTTCTGAAAAAGAATCCTTCCGATTATATTCCTGAAGATCATTCACAGCAACAATTCAACCAGGTCATAGCAGTCGCTTGCTTAGGACTTGGATTCACTTCTTTTTTGCTGGGTTGGAATGTTACCGGTTATATATTCACCTTGATGGTCGGAATGGCTTCTCTCATAGCCATTCTTGGATTCTGCATCGGCTGCTTCATCCTTTTTCAATGGAAGCAATATTCCTATCGCCGATCTATTCGCTAATACCACACATAAAATGGGACTGACATTCGTCAGTCCCATTTTATTATTCGGTTGCCCGTAAGGAATTACTCTTTTTGACCCAAATGGTGGCCAATGCAATCAGCAATAATAATACACCTTGCGGCACCAGCGTTTCCATTGTTGGATAAAGACCTATCGTTTCCACAAATGGGAAGGAGCTGATCGTATTTGTCTGTAACACTTGAGAAACCTGAAGTGAGTGGATAGAGACTCCAAGAATCTTGAAAGCCAAGGCATATATGAGTATCGTTGCCACTTTAAAGAATAGGGTCATCGGTAATTTCACACTGTACCGCAGCATGATGAAACCAATTACCACTAAAATGAGGAAGGCAAGGAAAATCCCGCTCAACAGCTGCTTTAATTCCATATAAGGAGCCATTCCAGCATAAAAGATAATCGTCTCGGCACCTTCACGGAATATGGATAGAAAACTGATTAAAGCGAAAGAGATGATACTCCCCGTCGCAATGGCTTGGTTCATTTGCTTGCCGATATACCGGTTCCATGCATTGACATTCGATTTACTATGAAGCCAAAGACCAATTGTCAACATCATCAATACTGCTATTATCCCAGTGATTCCCTCAATATATTCCCGGCTTGAAGCAGCTGTGATCTGAGAGAAAACGATATTGATTATGACCGCCAATATAGAACTGGCAGCTAAACCCGCACCAACTCCTGTCCAAATCCATTTTTGTTTGTCCGCTTGCCCGATTTTCTTTAGGAAAGACAGCAATGTAGCTACAATCAAGAGTGCTTCCAACCCTTCCCGCAAAAGGATCAGAGCTGCATCCCATGTTGTATAACCCGTATCCTCAATTAAAGGGAGTAACCTTGTGTTTAAATCGGATACGATTCCCTTTGCTTCATCTGCCTTTACATTTTTCGACTCTAATAGGCTGATTGCGGTCGGGACTTTCGTTTCCATATCGCTGTAAAGCTTGCTGTCCCTTGTGGAAACCTCCCCTTCTACATTAGGCCAAATTGTTAAGATTTCATTTAGCTTATCAACGGCAGAATCGATTTCATCCTTTTCAATATCCGTTGCACTTCCTTGTAAAAGTTCTGTTACATCCCCAAGTGAATATGTGTTCTTCTGGCTTCCTACTTCAACTTTACCAGCAAGGAAATCCTCGATTAGACCCTTCAATTCAGTTAGATTTTTTTGGGCTTTTTCCGGATCAGGTGGGTCTTGGGTAATCGCTATCCGCACAAAGGCCATTTTCGTTTCAAACTCACCATATGTAGCAACACTTTTCTCCCTGACAATGACCTCTGCATCGGTCCATTGATTCAGGAGATTGGTATATTGAACTTTAGCTTGATCAAAGTCACCTTCAGTTATCAAAGCCTCCAACTTATCTATTAATGGAAGTATCGCTTGTAACCGTTCTTTATAGTCAGTCTTGTCAACAGGGTTTTCATTGGCATCATAAATAACAAGCGTACTTGATAATGCCGATAATCGCTTCTTGATTTCATCTGTGGAGGCTTGGTCGCTCACAGCACTTTTTACAGCGGATAGCTGCTCGTCGACTTTCCTCGCACTCTCGCTGTCCGTTTTTATCGTTTTCCAATCTTGCTCGAATAGATCGATATTTTTCGATACTTCCTCAAGGTCGCCGGATTTTACCTTCATTAAACTATCGCCAATATAAACAAAAAGCTGATCATGGTTTTCACCCGCCGAAACCATCTTTATATCAGTCGAAAGAAATAAAAGACTGACGACTAAAACCAATATCCCACTCTTCCATCTAGAAACGGTCATAGTGGTTCCTCCTTATTCATGAACTAAAATCGCCAACTGGATAATGTCCATGCTGGCGATTTTCACGTCCTCATTTGAAATTATATTTATCCAAAAAGGGAATCCCCGATATAGCCACCCTTTTTCACACCTGGTAAACAAGCGAACATGGCACTGCCCCTGTGAACGATATATTCGTTGAGCTTATCATTTTTCGCCAGTCGCTCTTGTATGGGTATGAATTGTTTACTTGGGTTTCGCTGAAAACAAATGAATAGCAAGCCGGCATTGAAGCTCCCTGTTTTAGGATCCATTCCATCTGCATATGAATATGGACGCCGCAATATCTTTGCTTTTCCGTCCCCCCTGGAGAGACTCATATGTGAATCTTCTGGAATGATCCGATTTCCATTTGGATCTTTAGCTTCAAGATCCACGGTATCGAACTCATTCTTCATTCCTAGTGGGGCTCCACTGTCTCGATGACGGCCAAACGTATTTTCTTGTTCTTTCAATATAGTCCGGTCCCAAACTTCAATGTACATCTGGATTCGTCGCACCACCATATAACTGCCTCCAACAAGCCAGTCAGGACCGTCCTCACCCTTCACCCAAACATGCTCATTCATTTCATTATTATCATTCTTATCCGGATTGACAGTACCATCCTTAAACCCGAATAAGTTCCGCGGTGTCGTTTTTTGTGAATCGGCTTGCTTAGTCCGTTGAAAACCTGTTTGTGCCCAATGAATGATCGCTTTCCCTCTGCCTATCCTCACTAAGTTCCGGACGGCATGGAAAGCCACTTGAAGATCATCTGCACATGCTTGAATACAAATATCCCCACCGCTCCATTCTTCTTCTAAAGCATCTAAAGGGAATTGGGGCAGGTCCTTTAATTCGGCAGGTCTTTTTGATTTCAAACCAAATCGATCTTTTCCATCCTTCGAAAACAGGGTCGGCCCCACTCCAAAAGTGATCGTTAAATTGGAAGGTGATAATTCTTTCGCTTCCCCTGTATCCTTTGGAGGCATATTCGTATTAAGTGATGTATCACCAATCAAATTCCCCGCGGTCATCTGAGCCGCAGCCTCTGTCCAATCCTTAAATAACTGGATTAAGTCTGACCTTTTATCCGTGGTTACTTCCAATGATGCGAAGTAAAGGTTATCTTGCGCTTCAGTGGTGATACCAGCTTGGTGCGCTCCATAAAAAGGAACAATATCCTTAGTTTGTCCCTTCGCCTTTTGTTCAGAAAGTGTCAGAAGCCCACCAAATCCGGATGCTCCTATCACGACTCCGATTCCACCCACTCCTGCCGTTTTCAACATGTTTCGACGACTCACCTTTTTTGTAAAAAGCCCGGTTTCATCTTTCGGCGTATGTTCTTTCAATTAAGATTCCTCCGTTACAATACCTATTTGCGAAAGTGGTTCAGCCAATGCATCAATTGCTTGACTTAACTCTTTGACTTCAGATTCCTTTAAATCCGTATATGAGATGTAGCCATTCCCTTCCTTATGCTTTTCAAGCAAGCCGTATACATCGTCAAAACGTTTTTGGATTTCCGCAGCAAGCTTCGCATCCTTTTCTTTTAGAGCTGGAGTAAGCAGTTCATAGATCTTTTCTGCACCTTCAACATTAGCCACGAAATCATATAAATCGGTATGGGAGTATCGGTCCTCTTCTCCTGTCACTTTACTCGTGGAAACTTCATTCAATAAATCCACCGCACCCGTGATCAACAAATCAGGTGTTACCTCAACCGTCTCAACTTTGGCACGAAGCAAATTGACATCACTCATTAATTGATCTGCATACTTTTCGTATCCTTTCGTTGTATTTTCTTGCCATAACCCCATTTCAATCCTATGGTAACCGCCCCATTCTTCATCTTTGACATCCCCTTTACGCGCATCGATTTTGGGATCAAGATCGCCAAAAACTTCAGCGATGGGTTCCGCTCTCTCATAATGCATCCGTGCTGGTGCGTATAATTCCTTCGCCTTTTCAATATCACCGGCAGATACGGCCGTAGTGAATTCTTCCGTTGCGTTTACGAACTCTTCTATTTCACCAATGGCATATTCCCGGTACTCGCTAGATACACCATCAAGCTTACTCGCACTCACTTCTTTGGCCTTATCATCTGCCGGTTTAGTTCCTTCCTTTTCCTGCGCACAGCCAAATAATAGACTGGTTGATAGTAATACTGCTAATGACGCCTTTGCTTTCTTCATATTGTATTCTCCCTTTGAAATGTTTTGTAGATTCATATTAGCAGATAATGAAATTCATTATCAATATATATTTTAATGGAAACATAACATTGTTCATTCTCTTCCAAAATATTCAACTTTATCCCTTTTCCTTTCGTATGATAAGCCACCGGCTGGCTAAAGATAAAAAAGGCAGCCTATACATCTGCTACCTTTCACGCTCACTCATTAATTTGTCATTTTCTTTGTCCATGATTTTTGTTATATCCTCAATAAATTTATCGATTAACATTAGCTCTTGCTCATTATAAGCGGAACATAACTCCTTGGTTGCCATAGAGAGCGATTGATAGTGCGATTTAATCTGTTCCTGTCTTTCGGGTATCGGTGCAATCATTACCCTTCTTCCATCCAATTGATCTCGTTCCCTTTTAACATAACCGGATTTCTCAAGGCGATTGATCAGTGCCGTAACCGATCCCGTACTCAATCCTGTAATTTTGGATAATTCACCAGCGGTAATCGGTCCTGTTTCATTCAATATTTCAGCACTCTTTAAGTCCGTATGGGACACCCCTATTTTCTGGGCCATGTTTTGTTGAAATAAAACGGACCTCATTCCATACCGCTGCAATCTGTGTGTTAAACTCTCTAACAGAGTTGCATTCAACCCATTATCGCTTGACATAAAATGCCACCCCTTTTACACTTAAATTTATCTTGATTTTCAAGATAAATATTTTGTTTCATCTTAACGTTTACCCTTCAACCATGTAAAGGAAATTCATTAGCTGGTTGATTTGAAGGAGGAAAATAAATGAACAATCAAAAAAAACAAAAATTCATTGTTGCCGGTTTACTATTGGGTATCTTGATGTCAGCAATGGATAATACGATTGTTGCAACTGCAATGGGAACGATCGTTTCTGATTTAGGCGGGTTCGATAAGTTTGTATGGGTGACATCTGCCTATATGGTCGCCACGATGGCAAGTATGCCGATTTTCGGTAAGCTTTCCGACATGTATGGAAGAAAGCGGTTTTTTATTTTTGGACTTATAGTCTTTTTGGTCGGTTCCGCATTATGCGGTATGGCTCAGAGCATAGTGCAGTTAAGTATCTTCCGTGCAATCCAAGGGATAGGCGGAGGAGCTTTGATGCCTATAGCCTTTACGATCATTTTTGATATTTTCCCACCGGAAAAACGCGGGAAATTAACTGGCCTTTTCGGCGCTGTATTTGGGGCCTCAAGCGTATTGGGACCACTTTTAGGCGCTTATATTACTGAATACTCCAGCTGGCATTGGATTTTCTACGTCAATGTTCCGATTGGGATCATTTCTTTATTTTTCATCTGGAATTATTACAAGGAGTCACCCAACACCCAAGAGCAAAAAATTGATTGGGGTGGCGCAGCAACTCTCGTCATTGCCGTTATCAGCTTAATGTTCGCTCTCGAACTGGGCGGGGAGTATGGCTGGAGTTCCTCTCCTATCATAGGCCTGTTTGCCAGTTTTGTGGTTTTCTTCGTTTCATTTTTCTTTTTCGAAAAAAGAGCAAAAGATCCAATCATTTCATTATGGCTGTTTAAAAGGCGATTATTTGCCACTTCTCAGATTTTAGCGATTCTTTATGGCGGCACATTCATTATTTTAACCGTCTATATTCCGATTTTCGTGCAGGCAGTTTACGGTGGTTCCGCAACAAATGCCGGCTTGATTCTCACTCCCATGATGCTTGGTTCAGTATTCGGCAGTGCAGTTGGCGGGATATTCAATACAAAGACAAGCTTTCGCAACTTAATGACGATTTCCGTCATCTGTTATTTTGCAGGAATGCTTCTATTAGGGACCATTACCCCTGATACCAGCAGGACTTTATTAACTTTGTACATGATTCTTACTGGATTTGGCATGGGCTTTTCTTTCTCCCTTTTACCTATTGCGTCCATTCACAACTTGGAACCTAGATTCAGGGGGTCGGCCAACTCAACAAACTCATTCCTCCGTTCATTTGGGATGACACTCGGTGTAACGATTTATGGAGCGATTCAGACCAATGTATTCCAAAGTAAAATGACGGAAGCATTTAAAGGAATGCAAGGAGGTCCGGATACAGCCGGATTGATGGAGGACCCACGTCAGCTCTTCCAATCGGATGCACGTGCCGAGATTCCGGACTTTATCTTGGATAAAATCGTTCATGCGATGTCCGATTCGATATCATTAATATTCACCTTGGCTCTCATTCCGATCGGTCTTGCTGCAATCACTGTTTTCTTCATGGGAAAAACGAGAGTGGAAGCACCTTCAAAAAAGGAATCATTGCAATAAACAAAAAGCGCTGAAATTCCAGCGCTTTTTGTTATTTTCATCTTCCTTCTATAAATGGGAGGTGAAGATTGCCGAAAAATCATTCCACAACTAAAATATAAGTAACACATTCACATACCGAGGTGAGAAGTTTGAAGATCGTATGTTTTGGTGACAGTTTAACAAGAGGCATTTCTTATGTTAAGGGGCGCCTTCGCATCATTAAAGAAAATTATCCGAACTCTTTAGCTAAGCTAACAGAATCTTTGCCATTCGTGGAAGTCTTGAATAAAGGGGTTTTCAATGACAACTCCGACCTTTTAGTTAGCCGGATCGAGAAAGACGTCATGTCTGAAAATCCCGATATCGTACTAATAGAGGTCGGTGGAAACGACTGTAACTTCCATTGGGATGAAGTAGCCAACAATCCAGAAGGTGACCATGAGCCCATCGTTCCAATCGAACGCTACCTGGATAATATCACACAACTTGTCAAGCAGATTCAGGACAAGCATGTAACACCATTCCTTTTAACTCTCCCGCCACTTGACCCTGCCAGGTATTACAGATCCATCGCTGATAAGTTCGGTCATTCGATCGGGCATTTCGTTTCCCATGTCGGTGGTATTGAACATTGGCATGGGATGTATAATCGCCAATTGAAACACCTTGCAGAGGAACTGAAGGTGCCATTGATTGATGTCCGTTCCTATATTAAATCCTCCGGCGACTTGAGAAGCTTGATTAGCGATGATGGCATCCACCTCACTTCAGAAGGGTACCAGCAAATGAGCATGGCCATATTCAGTGATTTGCAAAAGCATATGGAAGCGGATATTCTTCCTCAGCCATAAAACGGTAAAAAGGCAAAGCATGGCGCTTTGCCTTTTTTTCCTTACAGACTTTTCACTTCCACGTTTTCCGGAAGCTTGAAAGGGTTTTCGGTGTTGATCCGGTCATAAAACATCATCCCGTTTAAATGATCTAACTCATGTTGAAAAACGATTGCAGCAAAGCCCTTCAGCCGCATCTCTATTTCCTCACCATTACCATCCACCGCTTTAATTTTAACCCGTTCATAACGCGGTACATATCCTTTAATATCACGGTCGACAGAAAGGCAGCCTTCACTTTGCGGTAAATAGATCATAGTGGCCGAATGACTGATGATTTTCGGATTCACAAGGGCATATTCAAACAGCTTCCCCTTTTCGTCGGGAAAATACATGACGAACATACGTTTATTCAAGCCTATCTGATTTGCAGACAACCCCACTCCTTCACGCAAGTTGAACTTCTTTTGGAGTTTTGGATCCTGACTATTTTTCAGGTATTGCATCATGCATCCCAACGTTTTACGATCTTCATCCGAAATCGGCAGGCTAACTTCATCCGTTACCTGACGCAGAATGGGATCCCCTTCTCTAACGATATCCTTCATCGTAATCATATAGTCTTTTATAAATTTACTCATAGAACTTCACACTCTTCTACCATTTTATTTTTTCATGACTTAGACCATTTCACTTTAGCATTTCGCTTTTAAAAAGTCTAATATGCTGGTTAGATTAAATATTTCTAAATTCCGGGATCTTTAAACTTCCATAATAAATATTATTTCTTTCATTTCACATTATTTACCTTTATTTTAAGGTATAAAGACCTATAGATTACATGTTTAAAAATTTTATACTAGATATATACTCTTAAAGGAGATGAAAAATTGAACTCGAACTCTAAATTAGTTTCGAAATTGCTGCCGTTCCTTACGGCTCTCATTGTGATAATTGCTGGAGTCAGTTGGTATGTTGTTACTCAGTCAAAGGATATTGTCATTCCCTTTTCTTCGGTAGAAAAGACGATTAAAGCCCAAAATGGAGCCCTTGTCACCATTGAAGAAAAAAGAAATGGCACTCTTCACATCTCCACGCCAGATGGAGAATATGTTTCCAGTATTCCTCCAAACAGTCAAATGATCAATAAACTTGTCGAAACTTATAACGTTCAATATTCTTTTTCATCAACTAATAAATCAGCATTATGGATTTTAGGCGTTTTAATGGCGGCTCTCGTCACAACCGGTGTCATTATACAGAAAAAATCAAAGAACGGATTGCGGATTGGCAGTAAAAAACAAAGCCTTTCCACCCCAAAGCCCCTGCCAGAGATAACTCTGGATGATGTAGGCGGGTTGCAATCCGAAATCAAACAGGAAATCCTACAGACACTCACTACACTGAAGGAACCTGAACGTTCAGCTAAAATTGGAATTAAGCCGCCTCAAGGCATTTTATTATATGGCCCCCCTGGAACGGGGAAAACTCTGCTTGCACAGGCAATTGCAAAAGAGCTTGGTGCAAACTTCTTCTCAACGAGCGGTTCAGCCTTCAACGAAATGTTTGTTGGAGTCGGTGCAGCCCGAGTCCGCAGCCTTTTCCAAAATGCACGTAAGCAATCGCCAGCTGTCATTTTCATCGATGAAGTGGACGCGTTGGCTGGTAAAAGGAAAGCTCATGGCGGGGAAGAAGGCGAAAAAACGTTAACTGAACTGCTTGTGCAATTGGATGGAGGCCATCCAAATGAAGGCATTTTATTCATTGCAGCGACCAACCGGAAAGATATGCTCGATGAGGCATTTCTACGTCCGGGCAGGATTGATTTTTCTTTCCAAGTTCCACTTCCAGATACACAGGGAAGAAAGGAAATCATCGATATCCATACGAAGGGAAAGCATCTAGCGACAGATGTCCTGGCTTCCCTGGATGAGTTGGCTGAAAGTACATCCGGTTTCTCCGGCGCTGACTTAAGCTCCCTGTTCGATACTGCCTCACGACATGCCCTGAGGAATGAACAGGATATGATTCGTAAACAGGATCTAGATTACGCCATTGACCGTACGATACTTGGAGCGACATCACGTACCTTGAATGATGCGGATACGAAGCGGCGTGTGGCCATTCATGAAAGTGGACATGCCCTTATTGCAGCTTTGACAAAGCCCGGTTCCGTTCGAAAGGCGACCATCATTCCGCGTGGGGAAGCCCTTGGATATGTAGCGCCAATACCAAAAGAACTCCATCTGGCAACAGCCAGTGAATTGCTTGATCAAGTCAAAATGATCTTAGCAGGTGGCGTGGCGGAAAGAATGTATTTAGGAGAACATAGCATCGGTGTAGGCGGAGATGTACAACAGGCGAAGCATCTGCTTGAACAAATGGTCGATACCGGAATGCTTCAAGATGGATTTACCCTCACCTTTAATAAAGGTGAGAAGGAGCAAAAGATGCAGGAATTATTCACGAAAGCGATTTCTGAAACGGAAATGTTGATTGACTCGAATCGCTTACAATATGAAGAGCTCGTTGAAGAGTTATTGAAAAAAGAGACACTTGAAGGATCAGAAGTTCAGCGTATCGTTGATGCTTCAGAAATAACCGGCATATGCTCGAATGCTTAATTCTCTTTTTCACTGAGTCTTAAGACCTAATGTTATATTTAGAGCCTGTTTCCAATCGAACAGGCTCTTTTTTTTTATCATATATGGCCTCAAGACAAAGAAATGAATTAACCAGATGGAAATTCCTCATACTAGTCAACACGATATGATCTTTTACGGTTTTTCCTCCCCTTGTTGCTGCAATCCAAAGAACAATATTTGCTATTTGCCTTTCTTGGTTTGTACTTCTTCCCATTACACTCCGGCAATATCGACCAGTGTCTTTATTGGACCAATTTCATTCTTATTTTGATCAACTATACAATCGATTGCATTACTGTCGCTCACGTCTGCTGGAAAGGCATATACCTCCAGGCCTTGAGACTTTAATTCACTTACATATTTATCAAGCTGTTCGGCATTATAATCAATGGCCGCACCCAAGCTTGGCTAAAGCCTGAACAACAAACGGAGAGGATGAACCTACTACCTACCTTGATATGGCCCATCAACTGGAGGTTTTACAAATTGTTGAGAGACTTAACAGGGAACAGAAAAAAACCATCGTGATGGTACTGCATGATATCAACCATGCGTCTCGGTTTTCACATGAAATCATAACGATGAAGGAAGGAGAAATCGTTAAAATCGGTACCCCGGGCGAAATCATTACACCTGCCGTTTTAGAAGAAGTCTTTCGTATTCATGCAAGAGTCATGATAGATCCTGCCAATGGTGCACCCGTTTGTTTTGGTTATGACAATTTATCACAGCAAGAAGTATACAAAGAAGCCGTTTCATCCAATTTAAAAAAGGGATGTCGACAAGTCGACACCCCTTTTTTGACACGTATTATAGTTTTTCCAACTGGATGATATCCGGTGTATTTTGTTTCTGGATCCCTGACTTTTGCAATTTCACTGCCGTTCCTTCTGGTAAGTTAGTGAATATAATAGGAGTGACCGTTGATGGTGCATTCCGTTTTATGAAATCTAAGTCAATTTCCAAAAGAGGTGTTCCTTTTGTTATTCTTTGACCTTCTTGCACAAGAGCTGTAAACCCTTCGCCATTTAATTTAACTGTATCTAAACCAACATGGATCAGGATTTCCAGACCATTATCCATTTTCAATCCCAGTGCATGATTTGTCGGGAAGATACTTAGAACTTCCCCATCAATTGGGGATACTAGTTTTCCGTTGACTGGCTCGATAGCAAAGCCATCCCCCATCATTTTCATGGCAAACACTTGATCGGGAACTTGTTCGATCGGTAAAACGGTTCCTTCAATTGGAAGGACAAAGTCATTTGCACCTAAAGCTTGGTTTTCTTCCATTTTATCCTCTGCCACTTGTGCAGCTGGACTTGTTTTCACTTTGCTTGGATTGATGTCATTTTTGACAAGTTGTTTCATTGCATTTGCAACGAATTCTACATTCGTTCCAACAATGACTTGTACACTCGATTTATTTAATTTCATGACACCCCGCGCACCATGCCTTTTTAAAGCTGCTTCATTCACATTTCCTGAATCGGCCACTTCTAAACGTAAGCGTGTTGCACAGTTATCAATTATCTTTATATTCTCTTTACCGCCAAGGTCTTGAATGAAAAGCGATCCCATATCGGTATATTTATCCCCTGTTTTCACAATCGTTTCTTCTTCCACATTTTCCTCATCGTCTTCACGGCCTGGTGTTTTTAAATCCATGATCTTGATGACAAAATAGAAAATCACGAAGTAAACTGCCGCGTATACTAAGCCAATCGGTATTAACCATAGCGGTTTTTGCGCTATACCAAAGTTCAAGAAATAATCAATGGCCCCTGCGGAGAATCCAAACCCATGATGGATATCCAATATAACAGCTAGTGCCAGGGAGACCCCGGTTAAAAGGGCATGTATTACATATAACACCGGTGCGATGAACATGAACAGAAATTCAATCGGTTCAGTGATTCCTGTTAGGAAAGAAGTGAAAGCTAACCCAATAAGCATCCCCGTCACCAGTTTACGTTTCTCTTTTTTAGCAGCTGCAATCATCGCTAATGCGGCGGCTGGAAGGCCGAACATCATGATCGGGAAAAAGCCGGTCATGAAGGGCCCAGCAGTCGGGTCCCCTGCGAAGAAACGATTTATATCCCCTGTCGCTCCATTGTATTCACCAAAAACGAACCAAACCATACTATTCAAGACATGATGCAATCCTACTGGAAGCAATAAGCGATTCAATACGCCGAATACGCCGGCACCCAAAGCCCCTGCACCTGTAATCCAGTCTCCAACACTATTGATTACATCTTGAATCGGCGGCCAAACAAAACCGAATATGCCCGCAAGTATAATCATCGCCAGCGAAGTGATGATTGGGACGAATCGTTTCCCTGAAAAGAATCCAAGCCATTCAGGGAGTCTTATGTCGGAGTATCTATTATATAGAAAAGCTGCAACTATACCCGATATAATACCGCCTAGTACAGCCATGTTGATATCTTTATTAATCGCTTGTGTACCATTCGTTAAAACAAAGTAACCAACAAGACCTGCTAATGCCGCAGCACCGCTTCCATCTTTGGATAATCCAATTGCTATACCTAAAGCGAACAATATGGCAAGGTTATCAAAGATCGCTTGTCCCGAGGCAGCCATAAATGGAATATTTAGTAAATCTGGTTGCCCTAAACGAAGCAATAAAGCCGCTGCCGGCAAAACAGCAATCGGTAACATTAAAGCTTTCCCAATCTTTTGTAAAAAATTTAACATCGAACTCATCTCCCTTGTTCCTAACTTCTTTTAATTCAGCAGAACGAAAAGACGTATAAAGCGTTTTCATTTTATCAATATAATAACTTTTCTTTGGCTTATACTAGCACAGAAAATATATAGATGTCTATACCAATTTACTTGAAAATATACTATATTCTTCGAAAATAAAGCAATAATATCTTTTTTATTCCTTATACCCTTTAACTGGTCTAGACAACTTTTGATAAAAACGATAAAATGAGGGCAAAATATATGAGACTTTTTCATGACTCATTCATTAAGTTTTACTTTCATAAAGGAGATTATGTATGAAAACATTCATTATTAATAATCTAATAGTTCATGGCGAAAAGGAAACATACAAAAATGGGTATATTAAAGTCGTGGATGGAAAAATTGCCGAGGTTGGTCCAATCAGCCAATACAAACAGGAAGATGATGCCAAGGTAATTACTCTTTCACCGGATTATCAGGTAATTCCCGGTGCCATCGACATTCATATTCACGGAGCATCCAATTCCGATGCAATGGATGCCACACATGAAGCATTATCCACAATGGCAGAGACTCTTCCCAAAGAAGGAACCACGAGCTTTCTGGCCACTACAATGACTCAATCTACCGAAGCCATTGAATCAGCCCTTCTTAATGCTGGTAAATATATCGAAAATCAAACTGAAGAACACGCTGAAATAGTTGGGATTCATTTAGAAGGTCCTTTCATTTCACCTGCCCGTAAAGGAGCGCAGCCTGAGGATTATATCGTTGATCCTGATGTCACTCTATTCAAAAAGTGGCAGGAAATGGCCGAAAATCAAATCAAGCTTGTAACGCTTGCTCCTGAACAACCAAATGGATTAGATCTAGCCGCCCACTTAAGGGGAACTGGCGTCGTCGCCTCCATTGGACATTCAGATGCAACATATGACCAAATAGATGAAGCAATCCAGGCAGGCACTACCCACGTTACACATCTTTATAATGGGATGCGGGGACTCCATCACCGCGAACCTGGTGTTTTGGGAGCTGCTTATCTTCGAGACGAGCTATATGTTGAACTTATTGCTGACGGCATTCACTGCAGGCCGGAAATGGTGAAGCTGGCATATAACCAAATTACCAGTGAACGCATGATCTTGATAACGGACTCGCTTCGTGCCAAATGGCTTGAAAAGGGAACCTATGATTTAGGCGGTCAGCCAGTGTATGTAAACGAAACGAAAGCAACGCTTTCAGACGGTACACTAGCCGGCAGTATATTGAAAATGAACGATGCCATCAAGAACACATTGGAATATACCGATTGTTCCATGACTGACATCATAAAAATGACGGCAGAAAACCCTGCCAAACAGCTTCGGATTTTTGACAGAAAAGGAAGCATCCAGGTTGGCAAAGACGCCGATCTTGTAATATTGAATGACCGCATGGACGTTGAAATGACGTTCTGCAGAGGAAACTTAGCTTTTAAAAAGGAGAATGTATAATGAAAATCATACAGGTGCAGGACTACATGGAAATGAGCCGGACAGCTGCAGAAATTGTGATCGAAAAAGTCAAAGGGAATCCAAATATCAAATTGGGCCTTGCTACAGGCGGCACCCCAAAAGGAATGTATGATAATTTGATTGAAGATCACGTGAATAATCATACTTCTTATGAAAATGTAACATCTTTTAATCTTGATGAGTATATCGGCTTAAAACCAAATGATCCAAACAGTTACCATTATTATATGAATGACTCCTTATTCACTCACATCAATATAAATAAAGAGCATACTCACCTACCAAATGGCACGGCCGATGATACCAACGGGGAATGTAAACGGTATGACGAAATGATTGATTCCGTGGGAGGGATCGATCTTCAGATACTTGGTATTGGCCAAAATGGCCATATTGGTTTTAATGAACCTGGAACTTCATTCACATCGGGTACACATGTTGTGACACTTGAAGATTCAACTCGCCAAGCGAATGCACGTTATTTCGATTCCATAGACGAAGTTCCTACACATGCCGTTACGATGGGCATTTCAACAATCATGAAAAGCAAAGAAATTCTGCTGCTGATATCTGGTGAAGAAAAAGCCGAAACCTTGAAGAAATTGATACACGGTGACATTTCCGAGGAGTTCCCTGCATCTATCCTAAAAAAACATAATAGTGTTACAATTATCGCAGACCAAAAAGCGTTATCCGGAGTGATAATACCCTAAAAGGAGCGAAAGTCGATGATTGATAAAAACTCACCTCTTCCGATTTATTTTCAAATCGAAGAACAAATAAAAAGACAAATAGAAAACGGTGAGTTCCAAGCGCACAATGCCCTTCCATCTGAACGTGAATATGCTGAGCAATTCGAAATTAGCCGAATGACCGTCCGGCAAGCCATAAATAATTTGGTGAATGACGGATACTTATACCGTCAAAAGGGAAGAGGAACCTTTGTCGCCGATAAGAAATTGGAGCAGCAGCTCAATGGGTTGACCAGCTTCACCGAGGACATGAAAGCCAGGGGATTAAATCCAAGCAGTAAGCTGCTGAGCTTTGAAATCATTCCGGCTGATAAGAAGATTGCCAGTGAATTGCACATTTCCCTTTATGCTCCCGTTTATGAAATAAAACGCATTCGGTTGGCTGATGATGTTCCAATGGCTCTCGAGACCGTGTACATGTCTGCCAATTTAATTAAAGGATTAACGGAAGAGATCATTAACCTCTCTCTTTACCAATATGTCGAGAATTACGTTAAACTTAAAATAGACTATGCTACACAAACGTTGGAATCATCGATTGCTTCTGAATTAGAAGTCACCCATTTAGCGATTCCAAAGCACTCACCCATATTATTCATTCAAAGGCATACGTTCCTAATGGATGGAACTCCCCTTGAATATGTTAAATCGGCATATCGTGCGGACAGGTATAAATTCACTATCACTATAAGCAGATAAAATTGAATATATATTTTCATCACTAAAGTCTTTTAATTGCCAAAGGTAATCGGAGGGTGTCACAAATATGAACTCATACTTTGAAGAAGTGCAGGCTTTACTCACAATTGTGGGAGAACAGGAAAAGCAATCAATTAAGGAATCCGTCGACCATATCTCAAAAGCGGTGATGTCGGATGGAATCATCCATCTATTCGGAAGCGGACACTCTCATATTTTGACCGAAGAGGTATTCTACCGGGCAGGTGGGTTAGCCGCAATTCGTCCTATTTTCGTTGAAGATTTGATGCTTTTTAAGGGAGCTTCAAGGTCATCCCAACTTGAACGGCAAAATGACCTATCAGAGAAATTCATGCATGATGAGGATATCCGTCCTGGTGATGTCTGTATCGTCATTTCATCATCCGGCGTAAATCCCGTTCCCATAGATGTCGCCACTATCGCAAAAGAAAAAGGGGCCTTCGTCATTGGACTAACATCACCGGAGTATGCAAAAAGTTGTCCTTCACGGCATAAACAGAAGCATTATCTCCACGATGTCGTTGATTTGGTCATAGACAATCATATTGCCAAAGGTGACACATTACTGAAATCAAATAATATATCTTTTGGTTCTGGATCGACCGTGATCGGGGCCGTTCTCCTCAATATGATTTTCACGCAAGTCATCCAAACGATTATTGAATCAGGGGAGACCCCTCCCGTATTCCTGAGCAGCAATATCGAAGGGGCAGATGAACACAATCAAAAGATCATCGCGAAATATAAAACAAGAATCCCCCAATTATGAATCGATATAGCAAAAAAGGAATACATAAGCTTTTATGTTCATCGTGAAGCAGTCATATAAAAGAAGGCATCCATTCGGATGCCTTCTTTTATTCAATGGTTACTTCCCTTTATTCCTTATTCTTCAAAAACGGCCACCAATTCGCATTTCCAAATGTCGCAACCATAATAGGAATAAACAATGGCAATATGACAAACGCATATAAAGCAAGCCCCACCAAAATTAAAGTGGCTATCTCCAAGAGCGATAAAACTCCTGCTGGCATCATGGCAGCAAAGGTTCCACCCAGAATGACAGCCGCTGAGATGATCACCGTTCCCATTTTTCTCATGGACAGTAACATAGCTTCCTTGACCGGTTTATCTTTCCACTCGTTAAAGCGATCCATCAAGAAAATGCTATAGTCAATGCCAAGAGCAATCAAGATGACGAAAGCAAAGAAAGGAACTGCCCAGCCGATGCCGGCATAACCGAGAATATTAACAAAAATCAACTCTGTAATGGCTGCCGCTGTATAATAAGTCAAAACGAGCGACACAATCAAATAGACCGGCATGACCAAGGATCGCAGCATGAAAAAGAGAATGATTGCGATACCCGACAGCATCAAAACGACCGTCCGCGAGAAATCCTCCTCAGACATCATGCCCAAGTCATGATGTGTACTTGTGATTCCCCCTATCGCCACCTGCGCATTTTCAAGCTTTGTATCTTTCGTTACTCTTTCAACGGCTGCCTCAATCGAATCGATTTGCTCGATTGCTTCATTGGAATATGGATTTGCCTTGAATACCACATCCATGGTCATGATTTTACCATCTTCAGATAAATACGCGTTCAATGCTTCCCCGAATTCTTCGCTTTCCACTACTTCTTTGGGAATGTACATGCCTGTTACCGTTTTATCCGTTTTTGCCAGCCCCGATAAATAACCCTGTGCGGACGATAGTCCATCATGGACTTCATTCAAACCATCAGCACTTTCATTTAAGCCATCTGTCAAATCGGTAAGTTGCCCGCCGAGGCTTGAAAAACCATTTAGGAGCTCTTGCTGCCCATTACTTAAGCTGGTAAGGCCTCCTTTAAATCCTGACAAGTTATTTATGACTTCCCCCTGACCATTGGCCATCGTGCTTAAACCTTTTTGTAAAGTGTCAACACCTGAAATCAATTGGTTCAGGCCCTCCCCAAGAGAAGTTTGACCCTTTACGATCTCTGCCATATTTTGATTCGCTTTATTCAAACCGCCGGACACTGAACCAAGATTCCTATTGAGCTCGGATAGGCCTGCTGCCATGGGCTCCAAGCCACCCTGTGCCCCTTGCACCGTTTGCTTGATCGTTTGATAGGACTGATCAGCCTGTAACTCTGGATGTGTGGCTTCCATTTGCTCAAAGGAAGGATTTAAACCAGCAAGGCTTTGTGATACGCCCGTAAGGCTAGTTTGAATCTCTTTGTATCCCCCTGTGAGCTCACTTAACCCATTGGCTGATTGTTTATAGCCTTCGAGGAGCTGCCCGCTTCCGGCGGCGAGCTTCTCCAAGTTTGCCTTGACCTCAATCAGTCCATTTTTTATGTCCCCAGTCCCTGAAGACCCATCGCGAATGCCTGCTTCAATGCTTGTTAACGCATTCTCCACCTGACCTACGCCGCTCTTCAATTCATTGGTGCCAGATATGAGACCACCTATTCCGTCCGTCGCTTGCTTCAAGCGCGGTCCTGAATCGGAAAGCTCACTGCCTGCCGTTTTTAATCCATCACTGATTTGTTTAATGCCTTCATTTCCTTCCCCGATTCCCTTTTCCAAAGTTTCGGCTTGGTTCGCGACAAATAAGTCCTTAATGGGTTCACCTGTCGGGCGGGTCATGGAACGAACTACATCGACTTCATCCACCTTGACGACTTCCTGGCTGATTTTTTCAGCAAGTGCGACGTAATCCTCCGAATCCATGCGTTCGTCATTTTTTATGACAATCTGTGTTGGCATGGATTGTCCTGGCCCGAATTCATCGGAAATGATATTAAATGCCATGATGGAAGGAACATCATCACCCGCTTCTTCAAGGGAGTTATATGAAATCTTCCCATCATACATAAACAAAAAGGGAACACAGACGATTGCAACGATCAAAAGCGCCAACAATGGGCGGTTCAAGGAGAAGTTACCCAAAATTCCCCATAGTTTACTTTCACTATGCTCAAGCTTCCCTTTTGCCGGCCAAAATAGCTTCTTGCCAAGAACCGCCATGAAAAATGGAACGATCGTATAAAGGGCGATCATTAAAATGAAAACCCCTATTGCAACAGCCGCCGCAGATTGATAGAGCTTAAAAGTAGAAAAACCGATTGCCGCAAAGCCAATCATTACGGTCAGCCCACTGAAGAAGACAGTCTTACCGGCGGTTCGGTATGTCTCCACGATCGCTTCAGGCAAGGACTCCTGTGAAGATAGCTCCTCCTTGAAACGACTAAGAAGCAGGATGCAATAATCAGTCCCGATTCCAAATAAAATACCTACCAGGAATATTTGGGTGTAAGACGAAATCGGAAAGTCCCATTTATCCACCAGGAATGAGACGATGGATTGTGAACATAAATAAGTGAAACCGACTGTTACTAACGGAATGATCGGTGTCACCACTGAACGGAAGACTATCAGCAATACAGCCAGAATGAAGACAACCGTGATGCCTTCAGTTTTCTTCAGCCCCTCTTGGGAATTGGCATTAAGATCCTCATCGATCATCCAGCTACTTGTGTAATAATGCTCGACGTCCACTTGTTCCAACTCTTTATAAAGGGCATCGATCACGTCCTTAGCTTCTCGGTCCCCCTTGACCATCGTGATGGAAGTCAAAACTGTTGATTCATTCTCCGAGACCAACTGGCCTTTTAGCGAGGGCTCTTTAAAATGGGTCATGACCTCTTTGATGCCAAGCTCTGCTTTATTCTTTTCAAGCTTTTGGATCGCTATCTCAATCTCTTTCAATTCCGAGGAAGACAACTTCTTATCACCATGGAATACGAGAGCCACTTGTGACTCATCCTTGTCCTGGATCTCTTTCATTAGCTCATTGGCCATCCCGGAGGAATACTCTGCCGGTACATCCAGCTGTCCCTTATTCCGGACAAGTTCCGCCATATTCGGTGCCGCAAACAATAATCCTGCTGTAATTGCAACCCAAACGATAATGACCAGCCATCTTCCCTTTATGATTCCCCTCATTTATATTTCCTCCAATTCCTCATTTTTCATTTGAATGAAAATTTGTGAAAGCTTCTCATATGTATCAAGGAATCTAACAATCTCTTCATAATCGAATTTCGTCATGATGCTCTCTACCAATTTATGAATCTTACTTTCCGTTTCATGTAACAATGCTTCCCCCTCTTTGGAAAGCTTCAAGTGAAAGACCCTTCGGTCAACCAGGTCCTGTTCCCGTTCTATCAATCCTTTGCCTTCCAGCCTGTTGATGTTGGAAGTGACGGCACTCTTATTAATATAAAAGGCATCACTGATTTCCGTCGATGTACACAACCGCTGTTGTTGAATGAACCGTAAAGTATAGTATTGTTCGTTCGTCAGCACATCACAAATCTGGTCTTTTATTAAAAGCTCACCCATCTTATTGACATAGAAGGATACCCTCATATATCGATCAATCAATCCAGAAACTTTGTCATTAGTCATCATTGCACCTCTCGAAAAGTAGTTCAGTCATTTAACTATATGTAGATTACTATTGTTTTATTTATTATGTCAATCCCATCATAGTTTATTATTTCCAGTTTAACTTATGGTAAATAAGGGAAAACCCAAAGTAAGCAAACAATCTACTATTCTAAAGGAGGAAATATAAATGACTCAATCAACTATCGAAACTCAACCGAATAGCAAACTCTTAAAAGGGATTCTAATTGGGGGGCTTGTTGGTGGTGCGTTGACCCTGCTTGACTCCAATACAAGAAATAGAGTAAAGCGTTCAGCCGTCCTTTTAAAAGACAACTCCATGAATATGATTGAACAGGTCAAGGAAAATCCCGGAGAAATGAAGGAACAGATGGTATCAGGAGTCAAAGGGGCAACGGAAACGATTAAAGAGGCAATCAATGACGTTGAAACACTATATGAAACCGTTAATGAAGACGTGGTGGGTAAAGTATCCGAAGTAAAGGATATCTCCACTGATGCCCTTGGTACAGCTAAAGATGCAACAAGTGAATTGAAAGACATCAGTTCAAAAGTGGTCGTTGCCGGTAAACAGCTGAAAGAAACACCATCACAATCATTGAAAGCCGATAATGATAAAGATGAAAAAGAGAGTGATGAAATCGTTAAAAAATCAGGATTATCCAATCAAAAATCCATTTCTCCAACTTCTAAAATATAAAAAAAGCTGGGGCACGATGCCCCAGCTTTTGTTTATCCATATATCATCTCACACGATGATCTTAGTTAGAACCCTCTAATTTATTCGTTATCTCATGGTCTTTTTTCACTTCGGCCAACCAAACTGGATATTCCTCTTGTAATTTTTCAGAAAGAAGCGTTTCTTTAATTACATCTTTACTGTCTTCTAAATTAGCCTTTTTTGCTTCCTTCTTACCGGTTACTTTTATGATATGGTACCCATAATCGGTTTTGACTGGGTCACTGACTTTATTTATATCAAGATCAAAGGCGACATCTTCAAACTCTCCCACCATATCACCTTTCCCAAAATACCCCAGGCTTCCGCCGTTATCCGCCGTTTGTGTATCAGTGGAATATTCAGCTGCCAATTTAGCGAAATCACCGCCTTCTGCAATTTCTTTCGCAACTTTTTTAGCCGTTTTTTCGTCTTCGACTAAAATATGACTAGCTTCCACTTGTTCAGCTTGATCAAATGTTTCTTTATTATCTTCAAAATACGTACTGATTTCATCGTCCGTCACGGTAATTCTCGGTTCGACCAGTTTTTTCGTTTGCAGATAAACCACGATGTCCTTTTTTAAGGCCTCCATGGAAGAACCGCTTGCTTCCAATTGCTCTTTTAACGACTTTTCATCACCATAGGACTCAACCATAGTATCGATTTCTTTCTGGATTTCTTCATCCTTTATTTTAATTCCCGCTTTTTCGGCTTCCAATTCAACCAATTTATTCGTAACTAACAGGTCTAAAGTGTCTGCTCCGTACCCCGCAACAAGCGCGTCATACAGCTCATCCTTACTGATTTTCTCGCCATCGATGCTCGCCATTGTCTTATCCGTGGACGAGATCATCGCAAATACCATGATCCCGGCAATGATTAAAATGCTCCCTGCCCAAATATATGCCTTCGTGCTTCTTAATAGTTTCATGAATACTCTCCCTTAATTTTTCTATAATGATAGCTTAGAAATATTAATTAATCCTTAAGATTCCTTAATATGCACTAACCCATCATTATACTAACATACATATATCCCTACAGATATTTTAGAGTATTTAATTCTGCTACCAATTTACATTGAGATTTGGTTGATCATTACAAAAAAAAATTATACCGTTATATCGACTTTGATATATAGGTAACTGAGTGCAAACCATAGAAACAAAAAAGCATGGTGTACGGAGGGAATTCCTACACCATGCTTTTTTCATGTGTTATTTTCGATGCATCTTGAATTCAAGGAAGAGTTCGTTGTAATGGGCCAAGTTTTTCTTCCCGAGGTTTTCGTACACTTCGAGTTTCTTTGTCAGTTCCGGTGATGGATAGAAACGTTCATCCTTCACCACTTCTTCAGGCATATATTTCAGTGCTTCTTTATTAGGTGTCGAGTAACTTACATATTCAGCATTCTGTGCCGCAACTTTCGGGTCCAGCATGAAGTTGATGAACTGGTGAGCCGCATCGACATTTTTGGTTGTCTTCGGTATGACCATATTATCAAACCATAAATTGGACCCCTCTTTTGGAACAACGTATTCGAGATCTTCATTTTCAGCCATGATTTCAGAAGCAACTCCCGACCAAACAAGGCCAATCGCCGCTTCCTGGGCTTCCAATAGCATGCGGCTTTCATCTCCTACTATCGCTTTAATATTCGGGGTGAGGTCATCAAGCTTGGATTTTGCCTCTTGAAGGTGTTCTTCATCTATATCATTCAATGAATAATTCAAAGAGTTGAGACCCATACCCATCACTTCTCTTGCCCCATCCGTCAAAAGGATTTCATTTTTTAAATCTTTATCCCATAAATCCGCCCAGGCCGTTATTTCTTTGCCACCGAGCATCTTGGAATTGTAAACAATTCCAACCGTTCCCCAGAAATAAGGGACGGAATATTTATTCTCCGGATCGAATGGCAGATCGATGAATCGCTCATCGATATTTTTCAAATTCGGAAGCTTGGAATGATCCAAGGGAATCAGCAAGTCTTCTTGCCGCATCTTATCGATCATATACTCAGACGGAATGGCAATGTCATAAGTCGTACCGCCTTGTTCGATTTTAGTCATCATGGCCTCATTCGAATCGAACGTCTCATAAATGACCTTTATCCCTGTTTCTTTTTCAAAACGTTCGATTAGATCCGTATCGATGTAATCGCCCCAATTATAGATGGTAAGCGTATTGCTACTCGTAAACCCCTGCGATGAATTCAATCTTGAAATCGCATATAGCAGCAAAGCGGATACGAGGGAAATGATTAAAAACATTTGGACAAGCCTTTTCATCGTTTCCCCCCCATTCCCGTTTGCCTTACACGTTGAGTTATAAAGTAATATACGACAACCAACAGCAGTGTCACGACGAACAGCAGTGTCGATAGTGCATTGATATTCAATGAAATACCACGGCGGGCCAATGAATAGATTTCCACAGAAAGAGTGGAGAAGCCATTACCGGTCACAAAGAACGTAACTGCAAAATCATCAAGTGAATAAGTCAATGCCATAAAAAAACCAGCAAAGATACCTGGTAAGATGTATGGAAGGATGACCTTCGTCAATACATCCCACCGGCTTGCCCCTAAATCTCGGGCCGCATCAATTAAAGTAGGGCTCATTTCCTGAAGTTTCGGGAGAACCAGCAGCACTACGATCGGGATGCTGAAGGCGATATGCGACAACAGTACCGAGTAGAATCCAAGCTTGATCCCGGCCATTGTGAATAAAATCAGGAAGGAAGCACCGATGATCACATCGGGACTGACAATCAATACATTATTCAATGATAATACCGTATTCTTAGCTTTACTGCTCGTAAAGGACCGAATTCCAATCGCCCCCATCACCCCAATGATCGTTGAGATCAGTGCAGATAATAAAGCGATCACAAGTGTATTCAATACAATGATCAGCAGCCTTGTATCTTGGAACAGTTCCATGTACCACTCCATCGTGAACCCTTTAAAGTCATACATCGTTCCACCGCTGTTAAAAGAGTAAAAGACTAAAAAGAAAATCGGTGCATAGAGTATGAGAAAAATCAAAACGAGAAACGCTTTTGATGTTGGTGATAATTTATTGCCCAATTTACACACCCTGCTTTCGGTTACCCGTTACAAACATAATCAGGAACATTATAATAATCAAAAATACCGCAATTGTGGAACCCATTCCCCAATCCTGTGTCACAAGGAAGTGCTGCTCGATAGCCGTACCAAGCGTAATGACGCGGTTACCGGCAATCAGTCTTGTAAGCATGAACAAAGAAAGTGCCGGGATGAAGACTACCTGGCATCCCGTCTTTACACCATCTAACGTCAATGGAAAAATGACACGGCGGAATGTCATCCATCGGGACGCTCCCAAGTCATTAGCCGCATCCAAAAGGGTTGGATTCATTTTATCAAGCGAATTGAATATCGGTAAGATCATAAACGGGATGAAAATATAAACCGAAACGAATATGAAGCTGAAATCCGTAAAGAGAATCTGCTGCTTCCCGATTCCTACAGCCTCTAGAAAACCATTCGCCACACCATACGTGCCAAAAATACCAATGAAGGCATAAGCCTTCAAAAGTAAATTGATCCAGGAAGGAACGATGATTAGCAAAAGCCACAACTGCTTATGCTTTGTTTTTGTTAACAAATATGCGGTTGGGTAAGCGACTAAAAGGGATATTCCCGTAATCAGGAAAGCATACCAAAATGAGCTTAATGTCATTGTTAAATATACTGGCGTAAAGAACTTTTGATAGTTAATCAAAGATAGATTGCCTTCAATGTCAAAGAAGGAATAGTAAAGGATTAACAAAATGGGTGCAATCACGAATAAAGCAATCCATAAGACATAGGGTATGAAGTAAATATTCCGGGATATTTTATTCTTCATGACTTTCTCCATCATGATACGCTTCCAGACGTTTATCGAATTCTTCTTCCGTTTCACCCAATCGCATGACATGAATCGATTCTGGATCGAAATAAAGACCTATTTCATCTCCAACTGCCACTTTTTTCGTTGATTGGACAAGCCATTCATTTCCATCATGGTCATAACAGCTGATTTCATAATGAACACCGCGGAATAGCTGGGAGTCCACCCGAACTTGCAGTTTTCCGCGATTTACGGAAGTAATCTCTAAATCTTCCGGGCGGATGACGATATCGACAGCTTCATTACTGTTCAATCCTTGGTCGACACATTCGAACTGTCTGCCGACGAATTCCACACAGTAATCTTCTATCATTTTTCCTTTTACAATATTAGACTCACCGATGAAATCTGCAACGAACCGATTCAGTGGTTCATCATAAATATCCGTAGGGGTTCCACTTTGCTGAATCTTCCCTTTGTTAAGGACAAAAATCTCATCTGACATCGCTAACGCTTCCTCTTGGTCATGAGTGACGAAGATAAACGTGATACCAAGCCTCTGTTGCAGCTCCCGTAATTCATATTGCATTTCTGTACGTAATTTTAAATCGAGGGCAGATAGCGGTTCATCCAGAAGGATGACTTCCGGTTCATTAACAATCGCCCTGGCAATCGCTACCCGTTGCCGCTGACCGCCGGACATTTCCCTGATCTCCCGTTTTTCATACCCCTCCAAATTAACAAAGCTGAGGGCTTCCTTCACCTTGATTTCCACTTCCGAATTCTTCATTTTTTTAATCCGAAGACCAAATGCTACATTTTCAAACACATTTAAATGCGGAAAAAGTGCATAATCCTGAAATACCGTATTCACTTGCCTTTTATTGGCTGGCACATCATTGATCTTTTTACCTTCAAAGTAAATATCACCTTTGGAGGCTTCCGTAAATCCGGCAATCAAGCGAAGGATCGTGGTCTTCCCACATCCGGAAGGACCCAAGAGCGTATAGAACTTCCCTCTCTCGATTTCAAAACTAACATTATCGAGAACTACCGTATCATCATCAAATTGCTTCGTAACCTGATCGAAGCGTATTATATTCCCGTCTACCATAGCTTCTTCCCTCTCTCCATTACCTTACTCATCAATCTTCAACGATTGCATTTGTTTTGAATTCTATAAGTATGATTCCGTCACCACGAGTAATAACTCTGAAGGACCTTCAAAATCATTGATGATTTGATGTTCATCTGAAGCATGAAAATAAATCGATTCCCCTGCCTTGACGAAATACGTATGTGTACCAAGCTTTACAATGACTCTTCCGCTTAATACATAACCGAATGTTTCCGACAGGGATGGTTCAAACTGTTTGAACTCCCCTTTTTCCTGGAGAATCAGCCGAATAGGTTCCATTTCCTTTTCATTCGATTCAGGCACGAGCCACTGGATTTGATACCCGCGTTCTTCATCGATGAAAAATGTTTGTGCTTCTTCTTCATAAACCACTTTTTGGACTTGATCCTCTTCATCGAAGAACTGCTTCGGCTTGCAGCCGAGTACTTCTAAAATATTAAAAAGAGTTTCAATTGAAGGGGAACTAAGATCCCTTTCCAACTGTGAAATATATCCTTTGCTTAAATCCGTTCTTTCCCCCAATTCTTCCTGGGTCAATCCTTTTTTCAAGCGAAGGTTCTTTATTTTTTTTCCAATTTGCATCCCATTACCCTCAATCGGTTTACTTATAGTAAACCCACAGTAGATAAAGTTTTATATAAGTAAACTTTCAGTTTAATTTTACGAATATCATTATACAGGAAATGCGGGAAACTTCAAACGGAATTTCCAGGTGTGAATAAAAAAGGACCGCCACTTGGCAGTCCCCCTTTTACAACTTCAGACATATCTCTTGCGCTTTCTTTTCCCCATCAGCAATACAGTCCGGTATTCCGACACCATTGTATGAGCAGCCCGCAAGTAAAACATTCGGATAATTCTCGGAGATTTTCTCCTCCAATGATTGAACGATTTGAGGATGTTTAATATGGTAGTTCGGCATATTCTCATGCCATTTCGTCACTTCACTCGTTACTGGATTCCCGGAAATGCTTAGACTGTTTTTAATGTCGCGTAAAGCCACCTGGATCAATTCCTGGTTTGTAAGGGACCGTAAGCGTTCATAGTCCGGACTAGAGCTTTTATAAAAAAGCCTTACCAAAAGCTGACTGTTTTCAGAAGTATGCTTCCATTTCCGGCTTGTCCATGTACATGCATTGCAGATCAAATCACTATTATCACCTGCAATGAAACCTGTCCCGTCTTTAGGAAGCATGCTGTCCGGGATATCGAATCCAAGATAAACGCTAATCATCGAACTATTGATCAAGCCGTCGAAGTCCTCATCCAACTCCCGATCACCCAATAATTTCTGGGCAACTGTATGCGGTGTACTCAATACGATGAAGTCCGTTTCCAGCGTTTCACCGTTTGCCAAAGAAATGATGTACCCTTCATCTCCAACTCCAATTTTATCCACACTGACCCCTTTTAAAATTTCCACCAGATCGAGGCTTTCCTCAATTCGATCAACCAATGTTGATAGGCCATTTTTAAACGAAAGGAACTTCTTATTTCCCTTGCTTTGGTATTTCTGCATATTTTCCGATAGACCGCGTATTATACTGCCATATTCATTTTTATAATCCAGCATCTCTGGCAGTGTTTTGGCAATGGTCAATTCATTTAATTTTCCTGAGTAAACACCCGATAGGACAGGCGATATCTGCTTTTGCACCAATTCCTTACCTAAAAAGCTTTCAAGAAATAAACCAATTGAGTCATTCTTCGTAAACGTCTCATTTTTTGTATAGAAATCCTTTAAGGCGTCAACCTTCCCTTGGGCAGAAACCAGATCGCTTTTCGCCAGCGACTCAAGGCTCATTGGTATTCCGAATAGGGCATCCTCGGGAATTCCCTTCAGCATCCCATCTGTATGGATGAATGATTTTCCCGTCGCATTATAGACAACTTGATCCTCTAGGTTCAATTCCTTAATAAATGGTTTTATATTTTGTTTCCTGGCGACAATCGAATCGGCACCCGCTTCAATTTTAAATGGACCATTGAGCACAGTCCTTATTTTACCGCCTAGTTCCTCATTTCCTTCTATTAATATCAATCGTACGGAGAGATTCCTCGCTTTAACTGTTTTTTGTAAATAATACATGGTTGATAAACCGGTAATGCCTCCACCTACGACTACGACTGTTTTCATTAGGGCTACACCTCGATTAACGAATTTTGCATTAAGTAAAGTGTACCATAAGGCAGCGGCATTATTAAAAGCGGCACTTCTAATTCATTGGTTTCGTAATGAAACCTGTAACAAATTCGACAAAAAAGACCTCTCCTCTTGGAAAAGTCTAGATCAAACAATATTAGTTATTCGTTTCTTATTCCATATCCTTATTCATCGTATCTAATCGATACTCCATTATCTCCATCAACCCGCTTCTGCCTACTTTTTGAATCCCTGTATCCTGATACCCCGATTTCGCATATAGCGATTTTGCAATCACGTTCATGACGTTCACTGCCAGAATGATTGAATCCTTGTTTGGAAAAATCGCTTTTGCGAATTCCGGAAGGATTTGCAAGGCTTTCTTCGCAACCCCTTTACCTTGATGCTTTTGATCAACAAGAAATCCACGGAGTAATATCGCTTTTTTATCATTGGTGAAAGGGGTGATATTCTCGCCAATGTGTAAAACGAAAAAACCAACTGGAATACCCTCATCCATTATTACGATAGGATGCCTGTCGCAATCTTCCCGGCAATATTTTAGTGACTCTTCAGGCAGAGCAGAAAAAGGGGTTTGTGTATCCGGTAAATAAAACTGGAAAGCTGGTGAAGATGTTCCGGTAAATAAGGCGTTAAGGTGATGGTCCCGATTTCCTTGTCCTGGTTCATTAAGCACACCCTCTATCATCAATTATTGGATACATTAATGATTCGATGACCCTTCCGATAATCCCTTCATAAACCGCAAGGAGCACTGCCGAATATATCGGCAGTGCTCCTTAAGTAAATCAATGTGTATTTTCATTGATTGTTAGTGCTTCCCGTAAATTGATCTGCTGGCGGAGTATGTTGGCAACATCTCGGGAAATTACTCGTTTTTCAAACATATCCTGCACTTCGTCCCGTTCTGCCTGGATCGCTTTATAGAACAGCTCTCTTTCATAATCGGCCATTTTACTCGGGGTCCGGCCTCTATTTTCACGTTTGCATTTTAAAATCAGCACTTTATACTCATCTATGATCATCGAGGATGTCTTATGATTATCAGCTGTAATTCCGGCCTGTATCTCTTGGATGGCAGCTTTATACATCCTGATTTTAAGATCCCTGACCTTTTCCAATCTCTCAAGATTGATTTTTCTTATTTCTCTTTTATTAGGGAAAAATAATTTTAAAACCCTCAGCATACTTCTTCTGAAAAGCGTTACTGACCTGAAAAAACGGAACTTCAGTCGATTTGTTACGGCACTTTCCATACGCTGGATGTATTCCTTGCATATATACGCCGTCTCCCGGTCCACTTTTTCATCCTTAATGAGCTTATCCAGGAATCTTTGCTCTGCTTCAAGGGCCTTGAAGCGAAGATCCTTCTCTTCTTCCCTTAATGCAGCTGGTTCTTTCTCCTGTTCTACATAGGACAAATCATTGATCTTTGTACAGTACCTCGAAATGATCGATAAAGCCGCTTCCCGGTTTTCATCAGTCATTTGTGACTCAATCACCCGAATAGCCGCTTGATGTGAGTGAATGGCAGCAGTTTTCGTTTTGTCAGCCTGCTTGTCCACCACTTCCTCTTCTTCGGACCGTGCCACGATTGGCAGAAATACACTCGCAACAATCAAGGTCAGCAAAATGACTCCTGCTGCTATGAAAATGATTAACGAACGCTCAGGAAAAGGACTTCCATCCGCCAACACATACGGAATCGAAAACGAACCCGCTAACGTTACAGCTCCGCGAACACCGGAAATGGTAATGATTCCGGCCGCTTTGAAGTCCGGTTTTTGGGCGCCTGCTTTTTTCGTCATCCAGCCAATCGACCAGGCAGCCGTAAGCCAAATGAATCGTAAAGCGAAGAGGAAAAGTGTAATGACCACGATATAAAGGATCACTTGTCCATTATTGAAGGCTGGATCTTGAAAGATAATTTTCGCAACGCTTGGGATTTGCAAGCCAAGCAAAACGAATACTAGGCCATTCAATATATATAAAATGACGGACCATGTACTTCTTGAAACGACCTGAAGTTCCACAGTTGGTGATATTTCCCGATCTCGTTCAATGGCATGGACAATTCCCCCAGCCACGACCGCTAAAATCCCAGAAAGGTGGAAATGTTCCACAGCGAGGAAAATAATAAAAGGAGTTAGGATTTGGATCAGCATATGCATCGTGACGTCTTCCATCCCTAAACGGCGAAGAACTACACGAAGCCTGATAATGATGAAAGCAAGTATTGCTCCACCTACAAACCCGCCAATTGCAATCCATATGAAACTGAAGGTTGCATCGACTAAGGAGAAAACACCAGTAACTGTAGCCGCAACGGCAAACTTAAAGGCAACTAGACCTGAGGCATCATTCATTAGTCCTTCTCCTTCGAGAAGGTGCATGATGCTCTTCGGTAACTTGACCCGACTCGCCAAAGCACTCACTGCCACAACATCTGTAGGTGACAAAATGGCCGCCAAAGCGAAAGCCGCCGGCAATGGAATCGAAGGGATCATCCAATTAATTAAATACCCGCCTGCCCAAACCGTTATGAATACAAGGCCCAGTGCAAGCATTAGAATGGGTGCTCTCAACTTCCATAGTGCTGTTCGGGGTACATTTTTTCCATCATTGAACAATAGGGGCGCGATGAATAACAGCAAAAACAGTTCCGTCTCCATCTCAACATGCATACCCAGGGGTAAAAGCGCCAATATGACTCCCAGTGTTATTTGTATTAATGGTACAGGTATAAAGGGTATAAAATGGTTAATTACATTAGACACTCCAATCAATATAAGAAGAGCTAATATAACAAGAAAAAACTCCATACAAACATCAAACTTCCTCTCTCATCTATTCTCATAACTATAAGCGTAACATATTTATACCCATTCATTCATGCATTAACTATTCTAACCTAGAATCCTCCTGAATAATGATACCTGTTTTAATATCATGAAGATTGAAGTGATTGGATGTTTTACAAAATCAACCCCATCAACAAACTTGGGCACACATAAAACAGAAAAAAGCTGATTGGCTAACCATAATCAGCTTTTCCCAAATGATGAATGAAAATGGTCTTTGTGAAAAGACACCTCCCATAACAAGCTGGGAATAAAAAACTTATTTAGTTCCCGGGACAAAGAGACGAAGATGTTTGTGCAGTACATTTGCCAGGAAAGGAAGACGGATGCCTTCATCGCCATCGATATTGACTGCTAGTTCCTCTGATGTGGCTAAATGGAGCTTGGATGTTTTAATATATTCAACTTCGTCATGCCCCTTGATCTCCCCCCTAATTAAACTGGGAATGATCTTGACGATGAGAGGAAGAGATAAATCCTTAATGATGAATGTGTGCAGCTTTCCATCATTCACTTCCGCCTCTGGTGCAAGTTGTTCGAAACCGCCGACAGAGTTAGTCATTGTTGCAATTAGTAAATGTGCCTCGCCCATCCACTTTCCCTGATCATGTTCCACCGTTAAAGGAAACGGAGTCTTTTTAATGATCGCTTTTGCTCCTTCAATGAAATATGCAAAAGACCCCAGACGGGTTTTTTGTTCAACGGTAACATTATAGGTAGCCTCGGCGATCGCCCCTACTGCCAACACATTCATGAAGTAACGGTCATTGATCTTCCCTATGTCCGATTCCTTAATATGCATATCCTTTAAGAGCTCAATGGCTGCATTAGGATCCAGGGGTATTCCCAAAGATCTCGCGAAATCATTAATGGTTCCTAGTGGAATGATTCCGAAAATAGGTCGATGTTGCTGCTCGCCCAAGCCATTCACTATCTCATTCACCGTTCCATCCCCACCCATGGAAATGACAGCATCGAACCTTTCTGCACAGGCCTCCTTTGCAAAATCCGTAGCATCCCCCTCTCCTTCCGTTTTACAAACGCTTACCTCATCATAAATTTCACCAAGTGCCTTTTCCGCTTTCGGCAAAATCTTTCCTGCCTTTTCCTTACCTGAAGATGGATTGATGATAATCATCGCTTTCGACATATGCTACCTCCCATTATTGTACTTCTACTAGCAAGTTACCTCTTTACTGATGTACTAAAACCACACGGACATTTTTTCTGATTGTTAAATAAGCATTTCCCCCAGTAACTTAATCGCTGCCACTTGAAGTTTTCCGTCATTTTAAAACAGGCTCTTATTTGTTATATAGGCTGTGAAACCGGCATTCACTGATCACTGAAATTTCCTGTTCCACATCTGTTACATTAATACCTATCTCAACCAATTGAAAATTGTCTGTCCCTTTCGCTCCCTCTTTGTTTTTTCCTTTCATAAAAGGCATTATTTCTTCCTTTCCCTATTTGCCGTGAAGAAAAATACAAAAATAAATTGATGATAAATCCCTTTCCTATAAGGTTTTCACACTAAGAGTGAAAAAAATTTGAAATTTTCTGTAAAATACCTATACATTTTCCAAATTCGGGTATATACTGTATTATAACAACAAGCAAACAACCAAAACTGTACTATAAAGAGGAGGAGCGAGACATGCAAGCAAATCAATCAGATTTATTCATAATCGATTCATTTAAACATTGCCCGGAGTGTGGTGAAACACATGTGGACCACTCAGATTCCTATCTGATGGAATGCGATCGCTGCCTTTCCAAACGTGAAGAATAAAACGATCGAAAATATATCTAACATTAAAAAGGAGGAAATATCATGCAAATGAAAAAGTCCATTGAGTTTTTTAACAATATCCCTGCTAAACATTGCCCCGAGTGCGGTGACCATATTATTGAGCACGCTGAGTCCTACTTAATGGAATGTGACCACTGCCTTTCCAAACGCGAAGACTGATTAAACCAAATCAAAAAAGGAGGAACCACCATGCAAACTATAAATCCACTGGAATTCTTCAGGACTCTGCCGCCTAAACAATGTTCGGAGTGCGGAACCCATATCACGGAAC